>NZ_WWIR01000531.1 GCF_009863025.1 Streptomyces sp. SID4985
CCACCCGAGGTGGCCCCGGTCGCCGCCGCCGCGGCACCCGCCGCGCCGACACCCGCGCCGCCCGCGATGACCCCGAGGGCCTTCGCGTACCCGGCGGCACCGAACCAGCCGATGACGGCCACCGGCACGACCGCCGGGATACCGCTCGCGACTTCCTGGATCTGCGCGGCCGCGAGCCGGCACTTCGCGCACTCCTCCAGGTGCTTGCGCAGGCCCCGCTCGGCGCGCACCCGCAGCTTGCGGCGGGCGTACCCGCCGAGCTGGTCGGCGTAGCGCGCGCACTCCTCGTCGCTCACGAGGCTCGCGCTGACGTGGGCCTGGAGGTACGCCTGCTTCAGCCCCTCACGGGCCCGACTGGCCAGCACGCGCGTGCCGTTGGCGTCCAGGCCGAACAGCACGGCCACGTCGCTCGGCGACTCGTCCTCCACCTCGGTGTGCCAGAGCACGGCCTGCCAGCGCTCGGGCAACGAGCGGAACGCCTGCATCGCCATCGACTGCTCGGCCTCGTGCATCGCGCGCACGTCGGCGCCGAGTTCCAGCGTGTCGTCGTCGGACACCTCGGAGGAACGGGCGGACTGCTGCGCGAACACCGCGAAGTCGTCGACTAGTTGCTCGCGCCGGGCCGACTTGGTCCAGTGCGCGGCGACCCGGCGCACCGAGGTCAGCAGATAGGCGCGCACCGCGTACTCGGGGCCCGAACCGCCGCGCACCGCCTGGAGCATCCGCGCGAACACCTCGGCGGTCAGGTCGTCGGCGGTGTGGCCGTCGCGGCAGCAGGTACGCGCGTAGCGCTTCACCGCGTCGGCGTGCCTGCGGTACAGCTCCTCGTACGCGGAGTCGTCACCGGCCCGCATCCGCTCGATCAGTTCGCTGTCGGCGGGAGGCATGTCGACGGGAGGCATGTCACGCGGCGGCGGCAGCACACTGCCCTCGCGCTGAGCGGGGAGACTCGCCTCGGCGGACTCGGCCTGACGCGGCTGCTCGGCCCCGGGACCGCGGCCGCCCTGGCTCGGCACCTGCGGCGACGTCAGCCCCCCGGACTCCGCGTCGCCCTCACCGCGCGCGCCGTCCCACCCGTCGACACTCATCCCCGAAAATCCCCCGATGCCCGGCACAGCCGATTCCGTACCGGCTCAGGGTGCCACAAAGGTTTACACCCCTGGGCCACTCGTCCGACCCATCACTCGTCCGGGCGGATTATCCGCACGCCTTGCGAACAGGATCCGAACAGAGCGTTCACGCAAGGGTGTTGTTGATCTTCGGAGGTGAGATGCGGAGGGCTCTACGGCGTCCGGGCCCGGCGGAGTCACCGGGCCCGGCGGAGTCACCGGGCCCGGCATCGTTCCTCGCGGGCCTACGCCGGGCGGGACCGCAGGCCCTCCAGCAGGATCTCCAGCAGCCGGGCGGAAGCGGCGGCCTGTTGGGCCGCGTCCGGCAGGGAAGGAGCCGCCGTGGCGATGACCAGGAGGACGTCGGCCACGGAGACGTCGGGGCGGAGTTCGCCCGCCGCCCGGGCCCGGTCCACCAGGCGGCCGACCACCTCGAGCAGCGCGGCCACGCTCGTGGACTCGTCCGCCACCAGCCGGAGTTCACCCGAACCGGGGACCGGCTGCGAGCGCTGCTGCGGCACGCGGGCCTCGTCGTCCGCGACGCCCACCCGCAGCACCTGCGGCGGCAGCAGCCGTCCCGCGCCCGACGCCACGGAGGTCCGCAGGAAGCGCGACAGCGCCGACCACGGCTCGTCCTCCTGACCGAGCGCGGCCCGCGCCTGCTCGGTCAGCCGCGCGGTCTCCTCCTCGGCGATCCGCCGGACCAGCACGTCCTTGCTGGGGAAACGCCGGTACACCGTGCCGACCCCGACCCGCGCGCGCCGCGCCACGTCCTCCATCGGCGCGCCGTACCCCAGCTCGCCGAAGACCTCACGCGCCGCCCGCAGCACGTGCTCCAGATTGCGCTGCGCGTCCACCCGCAGCGGCGCCGAGCGCGGACCGTCCCCGCGTTTGCCGCCGGGCGTCACGACGGACGCGGCCGACCAGTGCGTGTCCTGAAGATGCATGTGTTCCCCCGGTGATGACGTCTCCCCCCGGAGACTCCCCGCCACTGATGCCGGACGTACGCGGAACCGGCCCGGTCCCTGAGCGGAACCGCTCCGCGCGGGCCCCGTTCGGCCACATTCCCCGCACTCCGTCGACACATGAACATAGTTGAGAGGGCGTCAATTCAGAAGGGGTAGGTTCCGCACAGTGCGCCCCCGATCGGACTACGAGCCATCTATGTCCGGATTCCATGCCTTCACGACCGCCCGTGGCACCCGACGGCACCGTCCGATTCCCCCGTCCGGGCGGCGCGTCCGGCGCGACGCGCAACCGTCTTCCGGTCACACAAATCGCCGGGGCTGTGGACAAACAAAGGCGCCGGGTGCGTCATGGGAGGGTGAAGGAACGCGCGCGCATTCTGGTCGTCGGCGGCGGCCACGTCGGGATGTACACCGCCCTGCGTCTCCAGCGGAAGCTGAAACCGCAGCTCAGACAGGGCGATGTCGAGATCACCGTCGTCAGCCCGGACCCCTATATGACGTATCAGCCGTTCCTGCCGGAGGCGGCGGCGGGCTCGATCTCGCCCCGCCATGTCGTCGTCCCGCTGCGCCGCGTCCTGGACCGGTGCCGTGTCGTCGTCGGCGAGGTCACCTCCCTCGACCACACGGCCCGCACCGCCGCCGTCCGCACCCTCGCCACCGCCGAACGCGACGCCCCGGACGAACTCCTCGGCTACGACGAACTCGTCCTCGCCCCCGGCTCCGTCGCCCGCACCCTGCCGATCCCCGGCCTCGCGGAGCACGGCATCGGCTTCAAGACCGTCGAGGAGGCCATCGGACTGCGCAACCACGTCATCGAACAGCTCGACATCGCCTCCTCCACCCGCGACCCAGCCGTCCGCGACGCGGCCCTCACCTTCGTCTTCGTCGGCGGCGGCTACGCGGGCGTCGAGGCCCTCGCCGAACTGGAGGACATGGCCCGCCACGCCACCCGCTACTACCCCGGCATCCGCCCCGAGGACATGAAGTGGATCCTCGTCGAGGCCACCGGCCGCATCCTCCCCGAGGTCGGCCCCGAGCTGGGCCGCTACACCGTCACCCAGCTGCGCCGCCGCAACATCCGCGTCCTGCTGGAGACCCGCCTGGAGTCCTGCGCCGACCGGATCGCCGTACTCAGCGACGGACAGCGCTTCCCCACCCGCACCCTCGTCTGGACCGCGGGCGTCCGCCCCCACCCCCTGCTCGCCGCCACCGGCCTGCCGCTCACCGAACGCGGCCGGCTGCGCTGCACCGCCGAGCTGGCCGTCGAGGACACCCCGCACGCCTGGGGCGCGGGCGACGCCGCCGCCGTCCCGGACGTCACCGCCGGACCCGGCACCGAGACCGCGCCCAACGCCCAGAACGCCGTACGCCAGGCCCGGGTCCTCGCCGACAACGTCGTCCACACCCTGCGCGGCGAACCCCCGGAGACCTACGCGCACACCCACGCCGGTTCCGTCGCCTCCCTCGGCCTGCACAAGGGAGTCGCCCAGGTGTACGGACGGCGGCTCACCGGATTCCCCGCCTGGCTCATCCACCGCGTCTACCACCTGAGCCGGATCCCCACCGCCAACCGCAAGGCCCGCGTCCTGGCCGAGTGGACCCTCGCCGGACTCTTCCGCCGCGAGATCGTCTCGCTCGGCTCGCTCGAACACCCTCGCGCAGAGTTCGAACTGGCGGCCGGTGGAATTCCCCCGCATCCCCCGTACGACAACCCGAAGGGGTCGTCCTGACCGGACCCGGGAACTCCACCCGGCACCGGGGCGTCTGACGGATATCGCCCCGGACGGCCACCTGCCAGACTGCCCATGTCCCCGGCCGGGCATCCGCCCGCACTCAGCACACACGAGGCTTTCCCCACTGTGAACTTCACGCGCTGGAGCGCCCGGCTCCCCGGAACGCAGCGCCGCGCCGCGGCACGGACCGAGCAGGCGGTGCAGGCGGTGTCCCCGAACCCACCGGGAGAAGGCTCCGTGCCCGCCGCCCGCGGCGAACACCCCGACGGACAGACGGCCTTCGTCCCCGCCGTCGACGAACTGCCCGCACGCGAGGTCCTCGACCGCGTCCCGGCCCTCGTCGCCCTCGTCCACGGGCCCGACCACAGCCTCGCCTACGTCAACGACGCCTACCGCGCGGCCTTCGGCGCCCGCACCCCCGGCGAACCCGCCCGCGAGGCTCTCCCCGAACTCTCCGAGCTGGGCCTGCTCCCCCTCCTCGACCAGGTGCTGCGCAGCGGCCGCTCCCGCACCCTGAAGTCCCGCCGCGCCGTCGACGGCCGCTTCTACACCTTCACCTGCACCCCGGTCACCGAGGGCGGCGACCGCGACGCGGGCGTCCTCGTCTTCGCCACCGACGTCACCGACCACGCCGAGGCCGCCGAACGCCTGCGCGCCAGCGAGCGCCGCCAGCGCGAGACCGCCGTCACCCTCCAGCGCTCCCTGCTCCCCCAGGACCTGGAGGAACCCGACGACCTGCGCGTCGCCGCCACCTACCAGCCCGGCGGCACCGAGGCCGCGGTCGGCGGCGACTGGTACGACGTCATCACCCTCGGCGGCGGCCGCACCGCCCTCGTCATCGGCGACGTCATGGGCCGGGGCGTGCGCGCCGCCGCCGTCATGGGCCAGCTCCGCACCGCCGTCCGCGCCTACGCCCGCCTCGACCTGCCGCCCCACGAAGTGCTCCAGCTGCTCGACGGCCTCGCCGTCGAGATCGACGCCAACCAGATCGCCACCTGCGTCTACGCCGTCCACGACCCCAACGAGGGCCGCCTGGTCTACGCCTCCGCCGGCCACCTCCCGATCCTCGTCCGCGACGAGAACGGCACCGTGCTGCGCGCCGACGAACCCACCGGCCCTCCGCTCGGCACCGGCGGCTGGGTGCACGCCTCCGGCTCGGTCCCCCTCGGCCCCGGCTCCATGGCCGTCCTCTACACGGACGGCCTGGTCGAACGGCGCGACGAGGACCTGGACGAGGGGATCGCCGCCCTGGAACGCGCCCTCGCCGGAGCCACCGGCAGCCCCCAGGTCGTCTGCGACCGACTGGTCCGCTCTGCCGGAGTCACCGCCGACCACGACGACGACGTGGCCGTCCTGGTCCTCCAGCACCCCGCGCGCACCGGCCCCGAGGGCGACCTCTTCCGCAACGCCGCCCTCGACCTGCTCGGCGGCATCGAGGCGGCCCCGCGCGCCCGCGCCTTCGCCTCCGGCGTGCTCACCAGCTGGCGCTTCCCCGTCGAACTGCACGACCTGGGCGTCCTGGCCGCCAGCGAACTGGTCGCCAACTCCCTCCAGCACGGCATCCCGCCCATGCGGCTCCGGCTCCGCCGCACCGACCGCCGCCTGATCATCGAGGTCACCGACGGCGACGACCACCTCCCGCGCCGCCGCCGCGCCGAACCCGCCGACGAGTCCGGCCGCGGCATCGACATCGTGGCCACGATCGCCTCGTCCTGGGGTGCCCGGAAGACACCGGGCGGCGGCAAGGCGGTCTGGTGCGAGTTCCTGCTGCCGAAGAGCTGAGGGCGGGGCCCCGGAGAGGCAGGCGCTGAGGGGGCTCAGGCGCTGACGGACTCCGCCGACGCCTTGCCCCGGGCCACCACCCGGCTCTGCACCAGCGACCACGGCCGGTCCTGCCCGGCCGTGAGCCGCCGCCCCAGCCGCAGCGCCAGCACGGTGATCGCCAGCGAGAACAGCACGAACGTCACGATGTACGGCGCGTGCAGCGAGGCCCCGAGCGGACCGCCCACCGCCGGACCGATGGCCAGCGCGAGCTGCTTGACCAGCGCGAAGGCCGAGTTGTACTGACCGGCCCTGCCCTCGGGCGCCAGATCCGCCACCAGCGGGGCGAGCGTCGGCGACAGCATCGCCTCACCCAGCCCGAACAGCGCGTACGTCGACACGAACGCGGCTGTGGCCATCTCCCGGCTGCCGTGCCCGAGCCCCGCGTACCCCGCCGCCAGCCAGGCGACGGTCCAGATCAGCCCGACGAGCGCGATGACCCGCGACCGGCGCCGCCGCTCGACCAGCTTCAGCACGGCGAACTGCGCCACGACGATCATCATCGTGTTGGCCGCCAGCGCCGTGCCGAGGGTGGAGGCGGATATCCCGGCCGCCTCCACGCCGTACGCGCTCAGCCCGGACTCGAACTGGCCGTAACAGGCGAAGAAGAGAACGAATCCCAGGACGCAGAGCTGCACCATCGCGCGGTTGCCGGCCAGCTGCCGCCAGCCTCCCCTGGCCGCACCCTCCGGCTGGTCCGCGATGTGGGGCGCGCGCGGCATCCGCACCGTCGTCATCACCACGACCAGCAGCAGGAAGATCGCCGCCTCGAACGCGAACAGCAGGGTGAAGGAGGAGACCTTCGTCGTGTCGACGAGGTGGCCGCCTATCAGTCCGCCTATGCCGAGCCCGAGGTTCTGCAGGAAGAACTGCATCGCGAACGCGCGCGAGCGGGTCTCGGTCGCCGAGCAGTCCACGATCATCGTCGCCAGCGCGGGCTGCATCACGGCCTGCCCGGCGCCGAGCGCCGCCGCCGTCACCATGACCGTCGCCGCGCTGCTCGCCAGGCCGAGACCCAGAGCGCCGAGCGCGGCCAGGACCAGGGCGGCGAGCAGGACGGGCAGCGGTCCGCGCCGCACGATCGCGCGGCCCGCGAAGGGCAGCACGACCAGCGCGGCCGCGGCGAAGACGGCGAGCACGAGTCCCGCCGTCATCGCTCCCAGTCCCCGCACCTGCGCCACATAGACGTACAGATACGGGACCGTGAAGCCGAGCCCGAACGCACTGAGTGCGTTCCCCACGTGGATGCGGCGCATCGCCGCCCCCATCGCCCTGGTCACGTTCACCTCTTTCACCGGTTGGTCCTACTAGTTAGGACTGAAGACTTCAAAGCTAAAGTTCGAAGCTAAAGATTACATACCGAAGGACTTCAAAGCAAGGAGAGCCCGTGCCATACTGCGCCCATGGCCGACACCCCCGGCGTCACGGAGCCGACACTCGAAGAACAGATCGCCGCCTACCAGCGCGAGTTCCGGGACCTGGACCCCCAGGTCGAGAAGATCGTGTCGGCGCTGTCCCGGCTGAACCGCCGGATGAACGTCGCCTACGGCCGCCAAACCTCCGAGCTCGGCATCAGCAACGCCGAGTGGGAGGTCCTGAAGGCACTCGTCCTGTCCGGCGCCCCCTATCGCATGGGCCCCGGCGAGCTGGCGAAGCGGCTCGGCCTCACGCCGGCCGCGATGACCCACCGGATCGACCGCATGGTGGGCGAGGGCCTGGTCACCCGTGAGCGCGACGAGTCCAACCGCGTCCGCGTCATCGTCGAGCTGACTCCCGGGGGCCGCGAGAAGTGGCTGGAGGCCATGCGCCTCGCCACCGTCTTCGAGGAGGACCTGCTCCAGGACCTCACTCCGGCCGAGCGCGCCGTACTCGGAGAGGTCCTCACCCGACTCCTGCGCCGCGTGGAGCACGCCCAGCCGGACGCGGACGGTCGGCTCACCGACCTGGACTGACCTGCCGCTCAAAAAAATCTTGACAGCGGGGGTTGACTCGTCCCCTGCGGATCCGTAAAGTTCTTCGGGTTGCACGGAGACGTAACGGTTCTCCCGCAACACTCCGCCGCTTCGAGCGGCACCACAAACCACCAGCACGATCTCCCCCTGGGATTGCTTTCGGCGTGTCCGAATTCAATTCGAATGAGGCTCGGCAGCCCGATTAGGAACTGCCGGGGTTGATCCGCTAAGGTTTGAGACGTCGGAACGGCCGCGAGGCCGGGAAGACAAACCCCGCTGACTGGGGGTCAGACACTGAAAAGGATCTGATAGAGTCGGAACCGCCGGAAAGGGAAACGCGAAAGCGAGAACCTGGAAAGCGCCGAGGAAATCGGAACGGAAACGATCTGATAGAGTCGGAAACACCGAAGGGAAGCCCGGAGGAAAGCCCGAGAGGGTGAGTACAAAGGAAGCGACCGTTCCTTGAGAACTCAACAGCGTGCCAAAAATCAACGCCAGATTTAGTTGATACCCCGTCTCCGGTCATCACGATCGGGACGAGGTTCCTTTGAAAAAACACAGCGAGGACGCTGTGAACGGTCGAGCCTATTCCGCTCGACTGTTCCGCTCATCGTGGTGTTGCACCGGATTACCGGTAAACATTCACGGAGAGTTTGATCCTGGCTCAGGACGAACGCTGGCGGCGTGCTTAACACATGCAAGTCGAACGATGAACCACTTCGGTGGGGATTAGTGGCGAACGGGTGAGTAACACGTGGGCAATCTGCCCTTCACTCTGGGACAAGCC
>NZ_WWIR01000532.1 GCF_009863025.1 Streptomyces sp. SID4985
GTCGACGACCTCGACCTCGTCGTCAACGTCGATCCCCCCACCGACCACAAGGACTACCTGCACCGGGGCGGCCGCACCGCCCGCGCGGGCGGCTCCGGCAGCGTGGTCACCCTGGTTCTGCCCGAGCAGAAGCGCGACGTCAACCAGCTCATGTCGGCGGCGGGCATCCGCCCCCGCACCACGCGCGTCACCTCGACCGCCCCCGAGCTGACCACCATCACCGGCGCGCGCGAGCCCTCCGGCGTGGCCGTCGTCCTGGAACCGGCCCAGCCGGAGCAGCCCGCGGCGAAGTCGGCCGGGCGCCCCTCCCGCAGGTCCCGGTCCGGAGGCGGAGCCGCCGCCGGAAACCGGGGAACCAGGTCCGGCGCGCAGTCCCCGGCCAAGGCCACCGCCCGCCCGTCGCGCCGCACCGCGAGCGAGGCCGGAACGGGCACCGGCACCGGAACCGGCACCAAGACCGGCGGCGGCAGGACGGGCGCGAAGCCCGCGACCAAGCCCACCAGCCGCACCGGCGGGAAGCCCGCCGGCCGTACCGGCGCCACCCCCGCGACGAAGTCCGGCCGCCCCGCGGCGAGCCGACGCCGCAGCGGAACCAGGAGCGGCGGCGACCAGGGCTGACCCGCCCGAAGCCGACCCGCCGTACCGGGCCCTCCCCGAGATCGAAGATCCGTCTCGGGGAGGGCCCGCGCGCGTATGCGGTGCGGTCGGACACGGTCCGGTCAGTACGGTCGGTCGCCGTCCGGTCGGTCGCGCCGGATCAGTTCCCCCACGCCACCGGCCCGTCCAGCACGCCCCTCAGCTGATGCAGCCGCACCGCGAGATGCACCCGCAGCCCCGCGTCCCCACCGCGCCACTCCTCCCCCAGCACCGCCCCGATACGGTCCAGCCGCTTCAGCAGCGTGTTCGTGTGGACGTGCAGGTCGCGGGCGGTGCGGCTGAGGTTGCCGGAGTGGGTGAAGTAGGCGGCGGCGGTGGTCACGAGGTCGGTGGAGCGGCGGTGGTCGTAGGTGAGGAGGGGGCCGAGGGTGTCGGTGACGAAGTCCTGGAGTTCGTGGGCGCGTTGGGGGTCGAAGACGAGGGCGTACATCGCGTAGTGGCGGGTGGTGGAGCCGCGGTCGGTGTCGCCGAGACAGCGCATGACGTCGAGGCAGCGCTGGGCCAGGGTGAAGGAGCGGGAGCGGTCGTGGCCGGTGATGCGGTCGGCGACGACGAGGGTCGGGGTGCCGAGGCGGCGGCGGAGCCGGTGGTGGAGGGTCTCGGCCACCGTCTCCGGGTCGTCCGTGTGCAGCAGCATCGTCGCCCGGCCCAGGTATTCGCCCGCGAGCCCGGACCACTCGGGTGAGGCGGCGTGCAGTTCGCGGACGACGTCGGCGGCGGGGCGTCCGGGACAGTCGGCCGCGACGAGGACGTCCAGGCGGTCGACGTCGACGCCACGGGCGAGCGCGCGGTCGCGCAGGGCCGGGTGGACGGGGTGGAGCGGGGGGTGGGACAGCAGCTCCATGAGCAGTTCGCCCCGTACCCGCTCCTCCGCCTCGACCCGGGCGTCGCGCATCAGCACGAGCAGCCCGGTGATCTGCGCGGAGCGCTCCAGCATCCGGACGTCCGCCGACTCGGTGGCGGCCCGCCGCCGCAGGGACAGGGAGCCGAGATGGCTGCCGCCTGCCTGGATGGCCGCCACGCTGTGGACCGTACCGTCGCCGCTCTGCCCGTGGACGCACCGGCCGGTCCGCCGCGCCTCCTCCAGCAACTCCCGTTCCAGTGACGGGTCGACGCCCGGCGTCGCCGCTGCGGGGGACCGCGTCGCGACGACCTTGTCGTCCCGGTCCCGGATGGTGACCACCCCCTCCAGATGGTCCACGAGCGACTGCGCGATGTCGCCGGGCCCGCCGCCCGTCAGCACCACGTGCGTCAGCGCCTCGTGCACGGCCGCGGCCAGTTCCATCGTGGCGACCTGGTCCTCGATGACGCGGTACGCGTCCCGCAGCCGCCGCAGCGCCACCCGGCTCTCCTCGTAGAGGCGCGCGTTGTGGAGGGCGATGGCGGCGTGGTCGGCGAAGGCGCTGAGGAGAGCCACCTCGTCCTTCTCGAAGGGGCGCTCGGTGCGGTCGGCGGCGAAGAGAACGCCGACCACCCGGTCGCCGACCAGCAGCGGTACGCCGAGCAGTGCCACGAGTCCCTCGCTGGCGACGAGGAGGTCGAAGGCGGAGTTGTGGTCGAGGCCGTCGGCGGCGCGGTAGTCGCTGACCCAGTACGGCGCCCTGGTCTCGATCACCCGCCCGCCCAGACCGGCCCCCGGAGGCATCCGCGCGGACGAGAACTCCGGCGCGATGGTGCCCGCCGACGCCCTGAGCATGAGGTTTCCGTCGGCGTCCAGAAGCGAGAGATACGCGAAGTCGCTGCCGATCAGCTCATGCGCCTCCCTGACGATCGCCGGGAGCACCACGTCGACCTCACCGAGCACGGCCAGCGAACGGGCCGTGGCGTACAGGCTGCTCAACTCGCGTTCGCGGCGCAGCCGGTAGGCGGCGAGTTCGCCGCGATCGCCGTGATTGCCGTGATCGCGAGCGCCCTGCGCGTCGGAGTCGGTGCGTGGCATCGGTCGCCCTCCACGAGAAGCGAGCGGCGGAGGTGGTGATTTCCTCCACCGTCGGAGCGCCAGGAGTGTATCCCCGTCCCATCCTGCAAAGCGCTTGCTCAGCTCTACTCTCACCGCACGACACAGAGCTGTGACGCAGGTCGCAGCCCTACCAGAACCGAGGGATGCCTCCCATGGCCTCTTCCGCGCAGGCCCCCATCCAGGGCAACGGCTCCGACCCCATCACCGCACCCGAGCGCCGCACCGGCTGGAAGCTGCTCGCGGCCGGGCTGATCGGCAGCTCGATCGAGTGGTACGACTTCTTCCTGTACGGCACGGCGGCGGCCCTGGTCTTCCCGCACGTCTTCTTCCCGCACTCCTCCGCCTTCATGGGCACGCTGCTGTCCTTCAGCACCTTCTGGGCGGGCTTCGTTGCCCGGCCGCTCGGCGGGCTCCTCGCCGGTCACTTCGGTGACAAGTACGGCCGCAAGCCCACGGTCGTCGCGTGTCTGATCGGCATGGCGACCGCGACGTTCCTCATCGGCTGTCTGCCGAGCGCCGCGAGCGTCGGCGTGCTCGCGCCGGTCCTGCTGGTGCTGCTGCGGTTCGTCCAGGGCGCGGCGGCGGGCGGCCAGTGGGGCGGCATCGCGCTCCTGCTCACCGAGTCGGCCCACCCCAAACGCCGTGGCTTCGCGGGCACGTTCGGCCAGACTAGCGTCCCGGTCGCGGTCATCATCGTGAACCTGATCTTCACCACGACCGGCACCGTCGTATCGAACGACACGTTCCTGGACTGGGGCTGGCGCATCCCGTTCCTGCTCAGCGCGGTCATGTTCCCCGTCGTGCTGCACATCCAGCGGAAGGTCGAAGACACCCCGGACTTCCGCGAGTTGCAGAAGGCGGCGACCAAGAAGCCGGAGGCGAGCGTGGTCCGGGCTCCGCTGACCGAGGCCGTGCGCCGCAACTGGCGTACGATCCTGCTCGGTTGCGGCACCCTGTCCGCCACGAACAGCCTCTTCTACGTGAGCATCACCGGACTGCTCAGCTACGGCACGACGACGCTGCACATGGAGCGCAACTCCCTGCTGACCGTCACCCTGCTCAGCTCGGCCCTCATGGGAGGCCTGCTCCCCTACACGGGCCACCTGTCGGACCGCTTCGGCCGGCGCAACCTCATCCTCGTCGGCGGACTCGGCGTCGCCGCCTGGGCGTTCCCCTACTTCGCGCTGGTGAACACGGCGTCGGCGCCCCTGGTGTTCGTCGCGATCGCGGTCGGTTTCCTCTTCCAGGGCCTGACCTACGGCCCGATGGCCGCCTTCCTCGGCGAGCTGTTCGCGCCCAACGTCCGCTATTCCGGGGCCTCTTTGGCCTACCAGCTGTCCGCCATCATCGTCAGCGGCGGCACGCCGATCCTGATGACCACCATCGTCGCCAAGACCGGCACGACCACGCTGGTCGCGGCCTACATCGCGCTCATGGGTCTGGTCACCTTCGTCAGCGCGTGGTTCCTGCCCGAGACGAACCCGGCGGAGGTACGGGCCGATCCGGAGACGCTGCCCGGAACTCAGCTGTACGCGTGAGCGGTTGACGCGGCCGGTTCCGCACGGGGCATCCCGGACGCACACACCGGGTACCCCGGACGCGCCCCGGGACGCCGGACGCGCAGGACGACCCAGACGCGCAGGACGCGCCGGACGCCTCGAACCGCCTGAACTTCCCCAACGACGAGGAGAGATCGCCATGTTCACCCCCGAACCGGGGTTCCCGCTCGGTGACATCCCCCGGGCGCACGCGGCCGAGCACCCCGACACCGTCGCGGTCCGCTCCGGCGACGAGCAGCTGACCTGGGCGGAGTTGTACCGGTCGAGCGGCGAAGTCGCGCGCGGGCTCAGCCTGTTGGGTGTCGAGCGCGGACGCATCGTGCCGCTCATGCTGCCGAACGGCGTGGACGTCGTGGTCGCGGCCTTCGCCTGCCTCAAACTCGGCGCCGTACCACAGCCGTTGTCGACGCGGCTCGCACCGCCCGAGGAGGAGGCGATCCTCGCGCTGTCCGACCCGGCGGTGGTCGTCGGCCTCGAAGAGGGTGCGCCGGTGGGTGACGGTCGGCTCCGGTCGACGACGGTCGCCGAACTCCGGCGACGCGCGGGCGAGTTCGAGTTCGAGGAAGACCTCGCGACGGAGGTCGGCCCTTCCTGGAAGGCACCGACCTCGGGCGGATCGACCGGCAGGCCGAAGATCATCCTGTCCGGGGCCGCGGGGGCGTTCAACCCCTTCGACATGGAGGCGTGGGGTCTCAGGCCCGGCGAGCAGTCGCTCGTCACCGCGCCGGTGCATCACAACGCGCCCTTCTCCACGGCCATGACGACGCTGTTCAACGGCGGGACGGTCACCCTCCTGGAGCGGTTCGACGCCGAGCGGGTGCTTGCCGAGATCGAGCGGCACGCGGTCACCTGGGTGTATCTGGTGCCGACGATGATGCGACGCATCCTGGCCCTGCCCGAGAAGACCCGCGAGCGCTACGACCTCTCCTCGCTGGTCTCGGTGTGGCACTGCGCGGAGCCCTGCCCACCCGCCACCAAGCAGGCGTGGATCGACTGGCTCGGACCGGACCGGATCTGGGAGCTGTACGCCGGGACCGAGGCCCAGGCCGGCTGCACGATCTCCGGCACCGAGTGGCTGGCGCACCGGGGTTCGGTGGGCCGTCCCACCTGGGGCGAGATCAAGATCGTGGCCCTCGATGGCACCCCGGTCACCGAGCCCGGAGTGCCCGGCGAGATCTTCATGCGCGTCTCGGAGGGCAAGCCGCCCGCGTTCCGCTACATCGGCGCCGAGATCGAGGAGGACGACGGCTGGTCGACCCTCGGGGACATCGGCGAGTTCGACGCGGACGGTTACCTCCACCTCCATGACCGCCGCTCGGACATGCTCCTGGTCGGCGGGGTCAACGTCTACCCCGCCGAGATCGAGGCCGCCCTCACCGAGCACCCGCACGTCCTGTCTGGCGCGGTCATCGGCCTGCCGGACGCGGACCGCGGCAACCGCGTCCACGCCATCGTCCAGATCGAGGAGGGCCGTCCGACCACGGCCGAGGAGATCGACGCCTTCCTGGCCACCCGCCTGTCACCCCACAAGCGCCCCAGGTCCATCGAACTGGTCACGACTCCCCTGCGCAGCGCGGCGGGCAAACTGCGCCGCTCCGCGCTGCGGGCGGAGCGCCTGGCCGACGGTGCGAGTCGGCCGACGCCCTGACGCGGGGCGTGCTTACGCCTCGACCCTCTCCGGAGTGGCGGTGAGCACGGCGTGGACGGCCGCCCGTACCTGCCCGGCCACCGCCTCGGGCGCGGACGCGTCCAGCTTGCCGTCGAGGTGGAGGAAGGCGAGCCCGTGGACGAGGGCCCACACCGCCGTCGACAGGGCGTCCTGATCGGCGTCGGGGAAGACATCATGGACGATGCCGCGGACGTACTGCGAGATGGCGATGGTCGCCTCGAGGCGCTCCTCGCTCGCCGGATCGCAGGGTTCCGCGAACATCACGCGGAACAGCGCGGGGTGGTCGAGCGCGAAACGTACGTACGCGACGGCGATCTCGGCCAGGTCGTCGGCGCTGGTGGGCGCGGGGTGTGCCGCGGCGAGATGGACGCCCAGCTCCCGGTACCCCTCGGCCCCGACGGCCGCGAGGAGCGCCTCGCGGTCCGCGTAGTGGCGGTACGGCGCCGTCGCGGACACCCCGGCCCGCCGCGCCACCGCCCGCAACGACAGCCCGGCACTCCCGTCCTCCTCCAGCAACTCCCGCGCGGCGCGCAGACAGGCGGCGCGCAGATCGCCGTGATGGTACGAGCCACTTGCCTGAGCCATGGGGACCTCCGTGAGGGGGATACCGCGCACATCGCTTGGTGTCGCGTCACAGGATGTGAACGATGCGTACAACGTAATCGAGGAGAGCGGGGCTCGCATGGCCGCGAGGTGGCCGCACCGTTGTCCCGGGACCGGAACCGGGACCCGGCACCGGCCGTCGCCCCGAGCGGCGTACCCGGCTACCCGGCGGTGCGCCGCTGTGTCCAGTCGCGTTCCCCGAGGTGTCTGATGCGCCAGCTCGGCAGCGGATGCCGCGCCTCCATGGTGAGGTAGCGCATCATGTCGATCAGCATGCGCCGAGCGTCCGCGAGGGGTACGACCAGCTCGTCCCACTGGCCGTAGTGAGCACGCAGCCTGATGCGGTCGTCCGCGACGCGCTCCAGCAGGCAGCTCTCCACCCCCAGCGACACTTCGTCACCGGCCTCGACCTCGAGCCACCCCAGCAGGACCGCCGCCGCCACGGAATCGGGCCCGCACACGTCGACGATCTCCTCCGCCGCCCAGCGCAGCTGATCAGGTGTGCCTTCGGGGGCGCTGATGACGGTGCTGTGATAGGTGGAGGCAACCCGATGGAAGGCCCCGTCCGCACCCTTGCCGTGCGCGGGTATCTCCTCCAGACCGAAGACCCAGCGGTCCTTCGGGACATCACGGCACTCGTTCGTCTCACGCATCCGCAAAAGATTGTCAGACCGGTCCGCGCCCCACCAACGCACCCTCACAGAACCGCCAGCAACACCCCGCCCAGCAACCCCGCCAGCACCACCAGACCAGTCGTGGCCACCGTCAATCGCCAGCCGAACGCCCGGCCGACCATGGCCATGCTCGGCAGGCTGATGGCGGGCAGGGTGATCAGGAGGGCGACTCGGGCCTGTCTTTCGGATCAGGCCGCTCCAGCCGAGCGAGCTTTCCGGCCGACCCGAGCGGGGGCTGGTGCGTGCAGCTGCAAGGCGGAGGAGGGAGTCGACGCGGAGCGTCGGCGACCGACGACAACACCGCAGATGTGCGTGCCAGCCCCCGCGACTCGGGCTGATCCGAAAGACAGGCCCTAGCTAGGACGCCCGCCGGGAGGCCGAGGACCGCCAGGCCCTGGATGATCGGGATCTCGCCGGCGGCGGGGATGACGAAGAGCGTGCCCAGGATCGCGGCGATCACCGTGGCGGCCACCACCGTCGGCATGCCGTGTCCGACGGCGTCCTGCGTGAGCGGCAGCATCCAGCCCCGGAAGGCGCCGATCAGCAGGACCACCAGCAGGTACTCGGGGACGAGGACGAGCGTCATCCGGGCCGGCGTCCGGAGGAACCGCAGGGCCACGTCCTTGGGTGCGGCGGGTTCGCTCGGTGCGGAGGCCGGGGGAACGCCGACCGGCTGAGTCTGCCCGGACGCCACGGGAACCCCGACCGGCTGCCCCTGCCCGGAGGCCCCGGGCGCGCCCACCACCGCCCGCCCCGGTCGAGCGCGCGGACCAGCCAGTCCCGTGGGATCAGAGCCTGGAGCGCCGCGCTGATCAGCAGAGCGGCGACGAGCGCCTTCCAGACCGCGACGAGGTAGGCCACCAGGAACGAGGTCGCCGCGTGCCAGCTCGGCGCCTCCCCCGGCTGGACGCCACCGACGCCGAGAATGCTCGATCCCGACCACGTGTGGCTCTCGTTGAGGCCGACGGCCTTCGCGGTGTACGGCAGCCACTTCGCCCGGAGCAGCCCGACGACGAAGACGACGACCGCGATGAGGAACCCGGTGAGGAGCCGTGCCCGGCCGGGGCCCGGCGCGGCCTGGTGTGTGCGTGATGGCGCGGTCACACGTCGACGGTAGTGAGGCACAGGGGAGCCCGCCAGTGGGAGGACACCCGCCCAAGTACGCCGATATCGTGCCCGCGTGAGGGTGGGAACCGAAGAAACACGGCTGATCGTGCTGCGGGGCAACAGCGCCTCGGGCAAGTCCTCGGTCGCGGCCGGACTGCGCGAACGGTTCGGCCGCAACCTGGCCCTGGTCGGCCAGGACAACCTGCGCCGCCTCGTCCTGCGCGAGCGGGACCGCCCCGGCGCGGCCAACATCGGCCTGATCGGCATGACCGCGCGCTACGCCCTCGACGCCGGGTTCCACACGGTCGTCGAGGGCATCCTGTACGCCGACCGGTACGCCACGATGCTGGAGGACCTCGTACGCGACCACCGAGGCGTCTCCCGCTGCTACTACCTCGACGTCCCCCTCCAGGAGACCCTGCTCCGCCACGCCACGAAGCCCGACCCGGCACTCCAGGCCGCCGTCACCCACGCCCACCTGCGCGACTGGTACCGCGAACACGACCTGCTCCCCAGCGGCATCGAGACCGTCATCCCCGCCGACAGCACCCTGGACGACACGGTGACACGCATCCTGCGCGAGACGGGGCTGGACGGCGTGGCGCCCGTCGACCGCTGAGAACGCGCACGCCGCTCAAGGCCGGGCCGCCACCGAACCGCCCGGCCGTCAATGGAGAGCGGCGCGTCGGCATGGGTGCCCATCAGACGGCGGCGAGGTTGTCGAGCAGGCGGCCCAGCTCTGCCGGTGCCTCGATGTGAGCCAGGTGGCCCTGGCCGGGAAGTTCGTGGACTTTGGCGTGCGCGACGTGCTGCCACACGTGGTCGAACGACGTTCCGTAGGGGACTGTTCCGCGGTTGCACTGGCCGATGATCAGGTCGACTTGATCTGCCTGTCGCGCCATCACATCCGGAGGCGGCGTCGCGTTGAGCGCGCCGAGTTCGGCGTACAGCGGTCCGCTCAGGCGACGCAGTAGCGCCCAACTGTGGGGATCGGCCCTCAGGTCGTCGACATGTGCCGCGGAGAAGCCGGAGATCTGCCGGTTGACGATCTCGACGCAGCGATCCCAGTCCGCCGTCTCCGCCGCTGTTTTCAGGTCCGGCAGTGCATGGCGTCCGAACGGCCGCATCACCGGCTCGTAGGCGATCACCTGGCGAACCGGGCGCTCGTTGGCGGCCAGCAAGGTGATCAGGCCGCCGTAGCTCCAGCCGAAGAGAGCCCTCGTGCCGGCGAACTCGTCGAGGACCACGCCGAGGTCCTCGACCTCGGTCCGCAGCGAGTACGGGCTGGTCAACGGCCCCGAGGGGGCACGGCCGCGACGGTTCACGACCGCCACTGAAGGCCAGGCGTCGATGGCGCCCGCCACATGGCGCCACGTATGCGCATCGCTCATCACGCCCGGGACGACGACGAGACCCGGGGTGTCCGGCTCCCCGTACACATCGACCGTGACCCAGCCGTCCCCGCCGACCGACAGCTTTTTCTGAATCGTTCGCTCCATAAATCTATTATGGAGCGAACGATCTACAATTCAAGCGTGACCGAACGCACCCGTGGACGCCCCCGAGCCTTCGACCGCGACCGTGCGGTCCTTGACGCCGCTCGCCTCTTCTGGCGACGCGGCTACTCCGGCACCTCGACCCGCACCCTGGCCGCGACCCTGGGGCTTTCCACCTCCAGCCTCTACGCCGCCTTCGGCAGCAAGGCCGGACTGTTCGAGGAAGCCGTGCGGACCTACGCCGAGCGTTACCGCGAGATCTACCAGCAGGCTGTCGCCGAGAACGACGTCCGGACGGTCGTCGAACGCGTCCTCACCGACTCCGTCCACGAGTTCACCCGGCCAAGCGACACGCACCCCGGATGTCTCATCAGCAGTGCCGTGATGACCGACAGCACGAGCACGCTCGACACCAGCGCCTACGTCGCCGAACTGCACCGCTCGAACGAGCAGGCCCTCCTCGTACGCATCGAGCGAGCGATCCGGGACGGGGAACTGGCCGCGGGCACCAACGCAGCGGTCCTGACCGGGCTCATCCAATGCGTCTGGCACGGGTTGTCAGCGCGGTCCAACGCCGACACGACTCGCGAGGACCTGCTCGCGACGGCGCGACTCGCCCACCAGCTGATCTGCCGACAACTCACGTCACCAACACCCTAGCCCGCAATACCTAGTTGGTCCCGGCCGTCAGTTCCCCGAACAGCCTCCCCGCCGCCTCGGACGTGAACTGGCGCCTGAGTTCGGCCCGGGCGACCCGCTTGCGGAACTCCCCTTCGTGGGCGGTGTCACCGGCGTTGTGCATGACGTCGGTGATCCAGGTCGCGAAGGCCTGGTAGTTCCAGATGTGGGGCAGGCAGGTGTCGGAGTAGCTGTCGAGCAGGCTCGTGTCGCCGTGCTCGGCGTGGTGGATGACGGCGCGGGCGAAGATCTCGGCGTCGTGGAGGGCGAGGTGGATGCCCTTGGCGCTCATCGGGGGGACGATGTGGGCCGCGTCGCCGAGGAGGTAGAGCCTGCCGTGACTCATCGGTTCGAGGACCACGCCGCGCAGCGGGACGATCTGCCTGGTGACGATCTCGCCGGTGGGGACCGGGATGCCGAACCGCGCCTCCAGCTCGCTCCAGACGCGCTCGTCCGGCCACTGCTCGACGGTGTCGTCGACGCCGCACTGCAGGTAGATCCGGCTGGCCCGCTCCCCGCGCGGGATCATCCCGGCGAGGCCGCGCGCGTGGATCGCCATGCCGGACGGGTTCGCCGGGACGGCCGCGAGGACGCTGAGCCAGGAGTACCCGTACTGGTGGGAGTACTCGGTCAGCGCGTCGTCGGGAACGGAGCGGCGGCTGACGCCGTGGAAGCCGTCGCACCCGGCGATGTAGTCGCAGTCGAGGACCCTCGTCCTGCCGTCGGCGTCCCGGTAACGGACGTGCGGGCGCTGGCCGTTATCGACCTCCAGGTTCTCCAGCGCCACGTCGGCCGCCTCGTACCGCAGATCCCCGCCGTCGCGCAGGAAGACGTCGGTGAGGTTGCGCACGAGGACCTGCTGCGGGCAGTACAGGCTCTCGTTGTCGTCGTCCACCTCGATCGGCATCGCCTCCCCGTCGATGAAGAAGGCACCCTCGCTCTCCGGGACGGAGTCGCCCTCCAGCACCTCTTCGAGCCCCCACTCGCGGAACATGCGCACCCCGAAACCGTCGATGGTCCCGGCCCGTTGGCGCTGCTCGACGTAGGCGCGGCTGTGCTTCTCCAGTACGACGCAGCCGACGCCGTTGCGCAGCAGGAAGGTGCCGAGCGCCAGCCCGGCGACGCCGGCTCCGACGATGGCGACGGTGGTGTGTTCGCGTGTTGCGGTCATGGGTGTACGAGCCTCCGTGCTCAGAGCGATGGGCCGGGCACGCCGGGGCGTGAACGACCGTGCCGCCCGGAGGTGTTGCCGGGCGATCTGCCACCACTCTGGAGTCCGGTGGCGGCCGCGAACCACCGGTGACGGGACAGCGCATACCGAAAAGCCGCCAACTCTCCTGAGGGGGCGGGGACTACTTCGCCCCGCCCCGCAGATCCGCCTGATACCGCCCCGGCGTCTGCCCCACCACGTCCGTGAACGCGTCGATGAAGCTGGACGGGTTGGACCACCCGCACACCATCGCCGTGTCGGTGACCGACAGGCCGTTGGTGAGGTGGGCCAGGGCGTGGTGGATGCGCAGGGTCGTACGCCAGCGGTGGAAGCTCATCCCCAGCTCGGCGTGGAACAGTCGGCTCAGGGTCCGCTCGCTGGCCCCCGCCCTCCGGCCCAAGTCGGCGAGGGTGGCGGCCCGGGCGGGGTCGGCGTGCAGGAGGTCGGTGACGGCGCGGAGCCGGTCGTCCCGGGGTTCGGGCAGGTGCAGGGACTGCTCGGGGGTGTCGGACAGCTCGTCCACGACGACGCCGAGCAGACGCGCGTGGGCGCCGGGGCGGCGCTCGGGCCGGTCGCCGGTCAGCGCGAGGACCGCCTCGCGCAGGAGCGGGCCGACCGCGAACACGCAAGGGTGGCCGGTGAGTTCACCGCACAGTTCGAGCGGGACGGTGAGCAGGCGTACGTCGGTGCGGCCGTAGAAGCGGTGGGAGTGGGCGAAGCCCGGCGGCGTCCAGGTCACGCGGTGGGCCGGGGCGACCCACGTACCGCGCTCGGTCGTGGTGGCCAGCGCACCGGCGGCGGCGTAGACGAGCTGACCGTGGCCGTGCGCGTGCGGGCCGAGGTGGAAGCCGTGCGGCAGCCACCCGGCCCCTTGTGGGGGCACCCGCACTGGCTCCGCGGACTTCGAGGGCTCCGGGGGCTCCGAGGGCTGGCGATTTTTCGGCATCGGACGGCACTTTACCGACGACCGGAGACCCGCGATCCCCCGCCCGCACGAGCCGCCGAATACCACAACTGGAATACCCCTCAATGGCGGAACACGCGAAACCAACCCATTCAGTCGATGGGAAATCCCTTCCCCCATCCCTACCCTGTGAGCGGATCGGCGAGAAACGGAAACGAGAAACGGAAAACGGGGCGGAAATCCCCTCTCTCACTCCAGGAGTTCACGCGTGAATGACCAGAAGAATGCGAACGAAGTCCCCCGGCGTCAATTCGTCGCACTCTCGGGCGCAGTCGGTGCCACCGCGCTCCTGACCGGCGCGGCGGCGACGATGAGCACGCCCGCGGCGGCGGGCCCGGTGCTGGGCGGCGGCCCCTCGCCCCACCCCTCGTGCTCCACCGCCCCTCCTGGAGGGGGCGTGACCTGCCCGCCTGCCTCGCTCCAGTCCCTCTGCGGCAGCCCCACCGACGACGACCCGCTGTGGCACGACGTCCAGTACTGCACGCAGGGGATCGTTCCTCCGCCGCCGCAGCTCAAGCCCGACTGCCTGGTGATGACCCCGCATTACATCATTCTGCATGGCGCGCCCAGAAACACCCACAACTATCTCACGCTGCCCACCTGCCGGATCACCGGTATCGAATGCCCGTTTATCCACACCGACGCGGCGCCGAACTACTGGCACGAGGCATGGGAGAACGCGCGGAGCGGAGGAAATGTCCCCGTGCAGGCCCCGTATATCGGCTTGGGGATCAATTCACAGGGCGCCCGCCGTCTCCAGCAGCTGCACATTCACATGGCCGCCGTCCGGGAGAGCACCCAGCGGCGGCTGCAGCAGCTCGAAGCGGACGGCCGCATGGCCACCCAGCCCTCGGCCTGGGCCGACACGGCCAACCAGGCGCCCGTCTCGGGACCGGCGGGCAGCGGCGACCGCGTGTACCGCATCCTCCGGCTCCCCAACCTCCGCGACAACCTCTTCACGCTCCTCTACCAGAACGTGGTCCGGCCGAACTCGCTGGACATGGCGGACCAGACCCTGATCGTGGTCCCGAAGATCACGTCCACCGGCTTCGCGGGCACCTTCTACGTCCTCAACAGCGACACGTCGATCCACGACGGCACGAGCACCTGCGACTACCTGCTGGTCTACAGGTGACGCGGCTGCGACCGACGTACCCGCCGATGTCCGGCAGCTGCCGTTCCGCCCACGGCGCGGTGCTCCCTCGACGGAGCGGCCGGGCCCCGGATGCCACCGGATGCAGGCCGCCCGTTTCTGGGTGACCGTGGTCGGAGTGCCGTCGTCGCCCGGCCGGAGCGCCATGAGTGGCCGCGCCGACCGGGCGGCAGGGCACACGATGTCGATGCCGAGGAGGAACTGTGGCGATGTCCAAGGATCCGAACGAGCACGAAGGCCCTGCGGACGGCGGCGCGGCGGGCGAGCCGGGCGTGCACGACGGAGGCGCGGACGGCAGCGTCGAAGGCCCCGGCGACGGCGGCGCGGC
>NZ_WWIR01000533.1 GCF_009863025.1 Streptomyces sp. SID4985
AGCGGCAGCAGGGGGCGCGGGAGGTGGCGGGCGCGGGCGAGGGCGCGCAGCGTGGACTCCCAGTCGAGGACGGGTGAGTCGAGGATCAGCCCGGCGACGCGGTCGGCCAGCGGGGAGTGCTGGGCGGCGCGCAGGGCCATGGTGGCGCCGGTGGACCAGCCGAGCAGGACGACCCGCTCGGCGCCGTGGCCCACGGCCCAGCGGATCGCGGCGTCCACGTCGCGCCACTCGGTCTCCCCGAGGTGGTTGATGCCGTCGGGCGGGGCGGGCGCTCCAGGGTCGCCCCGGTAGGACAGCGCGAGCACCGGAAGGCGCAGCGCGTGCAGGGCGCGCAGCACGTTCAGCGACTGCTCGCGGGTGGCGCCGAGTCCGTGCACGGCGATCACCCAGGTGTCCCGCTGTCCGGGCACGAACCAGGCGGGCAGCAGGCCGTTCTCGCCGGGCACCTCGACATCGGCGAAGTCCAGGCCGAGTGCGGTCCGCGGGTCTCCCAGGTGGACGTTCGGGGTCAGCCGCACCGCCTCGCCGGGGGTGAGGGTGCCGTGGGTGACGCGTTCGAGGCGGCGTACGACCGTGTCGGCGGTGTGCTCGGCCGAGTCCAGCACGGGTCCGACGACCGCGTGCGTGCCGTGGCCCGTGAGCCCGTACGTCCCCCGCCGCAGCGAGGCCAGATCCCGGGTGAGCGTGATCCGTCCGGCCTGCGTGGCGTGCACGGTGAGCCGCGGCTCGGTCGGCAGCGGCCGCCCCGCGGGCGCCTTGAGCGCGGCCCCGCTCGCATACCGCCCCACGGCCAGGGACACGACCCCCGCCGCGACGACGGCACCGACGACAGCAGCGGACACTTTGACTGTACGCACGGCTCCAGTGTCGGGGGGCGGGGCGGGGGCGGCCAGTGGAGCGATGGCCCTGGCGGGACCTGGCGGCTGAACGGCGACCCGGCAGGCGGCGGAACCCGGCGCCTGCCGGACCAAGTCCGGGCTGCGGCCGGGGCCGGGGAGCGGGGGCCAAGGACCAAGGGAAGAGGGCAGGGGCACGGGCCGGGGCAGGGCCGGTAGCCGGGGCCGGGGCCAGGAGGCAAGCCGAGGCGCACAGCCGGGGGCGGAAGACACGCCGCGCCCGCTCCCGACGCGGGCGCGACCGGTCGGCGGGGCGGCTCGGGAGAGGCCGGCGGCCGGTCAGCCCCGCTGGCCGTACCCCTTCAGGCGGTCCGTCACCTCGGCCAGTTCCGCCTCCGTGAGCAGGGACGGGGTGTGGCCCGGCACCGAGGACGCGGTGAGCCACAGCCGGCACATCCACTCCAGCTGGGCCGTGCGGTCGTAGGCCTGGGCGAGGGTCGTGCCGTAGGTGAGGGTGCCGTGGTTGCGCAGGAGGCAGCCGGTGCGGTCGATCAGGGCGGTGACCGCGTGGGCGGCGAGTTCGGGGGTGCCGTAGGCGGCGTAGGGGGCGACCCGTACGGGTCCGCCGAGGGCGCAGGTCATGTAGTGGATCGGGGGCAGCTCGGGGACGAGCGTGGAGACGGCGGTGGCGTGCACGGCGTGGGTGTGGACGACCGCGCGGGCGTCGGTGGCGCCGTAGACCGCGAGGTGCAGGGGGAGTTCGCTGGTCGGTCTCAGCGTGCCGAGCACCTGGCGGCCGGTCAGGTCGACGCCGGTGATGTCGTCGGGGCCGAGCCGGTCGTAGGGCACGCCGGTGGGGGTGACCAGCACCGTGTCGCCGACGCGTGCGGAGACGTTCCCCGAGGTGCCGACGACCAGGCCCTCGGCGGCCGTGCGCCGCGCGGTGGCGACCACCTCCGCCCACGCCTCGGCCTCCGCCGCGCCGATCCGTCCCGTGTCGATCCGTCCCGTGTCGCCCCGCTGCCGGTCCATGCGCCGATCCTGCCAGCCGGGCGCCGGTGACGGGCGGTACTCCCGCCGACTCCCGCGACTCCGGCGACTCCGGCGACTCCCGCGACTCCCGCGACTCCGGGGCTGACAGTCCCGTCCCGTACGTCCGATCGAACGAAAATCATGACACAGCACCACAAATAAGCCTCCGTCTCCCGCCCCGCCCCTTGAATTGGGCCTCCGCCGACCGACCGGACGACGACGTTTCACCGCCACCCGGGGAGACGCATGGCCCTCTCTGCCCACCGCCGCGCCGGAGTCCTCGCGACGGCCCTCACGGCGCTCGCCCTGACGGGCGCCCACCCCACCGCCGCCGGACCGCTCCACACCACCGCCGCCGCCGCACCGCCCGGCACCGTCCTCCCGGCACTCCCCCACGGCCACGACGTCTCCTCGCACCAGAAGCGCGTGGACTTCACCCGTGCCCACGCCAGGGGCGCCCGGTTCGCGTACGTCAAGGCGACCGAGTCGACGGGCTACCGCAACCCGTACTTCGCCGGGCAGTACGACGGCGCCCGCCGCGCGGGTCTGATCCGGGGCGCGTACCACTTCGCCCGCCCCGACCGCTCCTCCGGCGCCCGCCAGGCCGCGTACTTCGTGCGGCACGGCGGCGGCTGGCGCGCCGACGGCCGCACACTGCCACCCGCGCTCGACATCGAGTACAACCCGTACGACAAGCACCACAAGTGCTACGGCCTGAGCCACCGGCGGATGGTCCGCTGGATCTGGTCGTTCAGCGACGAGGTCCGCCGACTGACGGGCCGCCGCCCGGTCATCTACACCACCGCCCACTGGTGGAACGCCTGCACGGGCCGCAGCCGCGCCTTCGCCGCGAGCCACCCGCTGTGGGTCGCCGGACACGGCTCGTCGGGCCCCGGAAAGCTCCCCGCGGGCTGGCGTTACTGGACGTTCTGGCAGTACGGCGTCAAGGGCCGGCTGCCGGGTGACCAGGATCTCTTCAACGGCTCCGTGAACCACCTGAAGACCTTCGCCCGCGGCTGGTGACCCAAGGGGCGCACGGGCTGTGCGGAATCTTTGATTCCGCACGGAATCCGGACCCCCGCTTCCGACACCGTGATGCCCGGCCGAGTTCACCTTCCGTTCACCCAGGTTGCCTACGTTCATCCAGCCAATGACGCTCGAACGATTGCCTGGGTAAATGGAAAGCTTCTCGCTGATCCTCGCGATTGTGGTGATTACCGCACTTGCGTTCGATTTCACGAACGGTTTCCACGACACCGCCAACGCGATGGCCACGACCATCTCGACCGGTGCGCTCAAGCCCAAGGTCGCGGTGGCCATGTCGGCCGCTCTCAACCTGGTGGGCGCTTTTCTCTCGGTGGAGGTCGCCAACACGATCTCCAAGGGTCTCGTCGACGAGACCGGCATCCGTCCCGAGGTCATCTTCGCCGCGCTGACCGGCGCGATCCTCTGGAACCTCCTCACCTGGCTGGTCGGTCTGCCCTCCAGTTCCTCGCACGCCCTGATGGGCGGCCTGATCGGCGCCACCGTCGCGTCGGCGGGCCTCGGCGCCGTCCACGGCGACGTGCTGGTCACGAAGGTGCTGCTCCCGGCCGTCGCCGCCCCCGTGGTGGCCGGTCTCGCCACCATGCTCGCCACCCGCCTGTCGTACGGCGTCTCCCCGAACTCCGGCGGCGAGGCCACCCGCAAGGGCTACCGCACCGGCCAGATCGCCTCGGCCGGACTGGTCTCCCTGGCCCACGGCACCAACGACGCGCAGAAGACGATGGGCATCATCACCCTCGCGCTGATCGCGGGCGGTGCCATCGCCCCCGGCTCCAACCCGCCGGTCTGGGTCGTCCTCTCCGCGGGCCTGGCCATCGCGGCCGGTACCTACATCGGCGGCTGGCGCATCATCCGCACCATGGGCACCGGCCTCACCGACCTGGAGCCGCGCCAGGGCTTCGCCGCCCAGACCAGCGCGGCCACCGCCATCCTGGCCTCCTCGCACCTCGGCTTCTCCCTGTCCACCACCCATGTCGTCTCCGGCGCGGTGATGGGCGCGGGCCTCGGCCGCAAGGGCGGTGTGGTCCGCTGGTCCACCGCGACCCGGATGTTCGTCGCCTGGGCGCTGACCCTCCCGGCGGCCGCCCTGGTCGGCGCGGGCGCCGAGTCGGTGACCGACCTGGGCGACTGGGGCACCGCCGCCGTCGCCGTCTTCCTGGTCGCCGCCAGCGCCGCGATCTGGAAGATCTCCCGCCGCGAGGTCATCGACCACACCCACGTCTCCCCCGTCGGCGCGCACGACGAGCCCGCCGGTGTGGTCACCACCGCCATGGCCGCGGTGACCCTGCCCCCCGCGGGCACCGTCGCCGCGGGCACCGTCACCGAGGGCCTGACGGCCACCATCCCGGCCCCGGCCGTCGTCGAACCCGCCACCGCGACCCCCGTCGCCCCGCCCGCCTCCGCGGCCTGACCCGGAAGCCGAAGGAGCAACCCCATGAAGATCGACTGGGCGGCCATCGGTTCCGTCTTCGGTGTCAGCCTCGTGGCGAGCGTGGCCCTGGTGGTCCTGTTCACCCTGGGCGTCGGCGGCCTCGCCCGCCGCGAGAAGGCCGCCGCGCGCGGCGAGTCGGCCGCCCTCGCGGTGACCGGCGCGTACGTCTGCTTCGCCGCCTGCGCGGCCGCGGTGGCGTACGGGTTCTATCTGATCGTGGCGAAGGCCTGAGCCGACGCCCCTGGCAGAGCGGTTCGTGTGTGAGGCCCCTTCCGGCACCCGCCGGGAGGGGCCTCGCCGTTTCCCGAGCCCCCGGCGTACGCCCGGCACGCGGCTGCGGTAGGCCCCGATGTGGGCCCGCCCACACTCTCCTCCCGCAGGTCAAGGGCAGGTTGACGGCCCTTCGGGGGCCGTGGTGGACTTCCGGGGCCATGTACGGCGGCAGAAGAGGAAGCCGGTGCGAATCCGGCGCGGTCCCGCCACTGTCACCGGGGAGTGATCCCCGGGAGCCAGGAACTCCTGCCGCCGGTCTCGTCGAACCAGGGCGTGGACACCCTGAGTGAGGACATACCGCCATGCTCGGCTGCCCGTTGAGTACCTCTCCAAGGACCGCTCCCGCGCCCACGGCCGGCTGAGCCGATGGGTGCCGATCGCTCTTACGCGTACGGCGCCGCCGCCGGCCTCCTGGGCGACCTGCTCCTCGGTGATCCCCGCCGCCGCCACCCCGTGGCCGCGTTCGGACGCGCCGCCGGTGCCGTCGAGCGCGCGCTGTGGCACGACCACCGCGGCTGGGGCGCCCTGCACACGCTGGTGTGCGCCGGG
>NZ_WWIR01000534.1 GCF_009863025.1 Streptomyces sp. SID4985
CGCCGCGCAGGCGGCCGAGTCCCTCGCCAACCGTGCCGCGAGCGCGGCCCGCGAGTCCCGTGACGCCGCCAACGCGGCGGCCACGCACGCGGAGAACGCGGCGAAGGCGGCCAGGGAAGCGGCCGACCACGCGGGCGACGCGGCGACCGCCGCGCAGAAGGCGACCGCCCACGCCGCCGCCGCGAAGGAGGCCGCCGACACCGCCACCGCCGCCGTCACCGAGGCCCAGAACACCTACGACCTGGCCCGCGAGGTCGAGGCGGAGGAGCTGGCGGCCCGCACGAACGACGGCATCGACAAGGCCCGCGACCTCAAGGAGCAGGAGGAGCGCGTCCACGCCGAGGCGGCCGAGGTCGTCAAGCGCGGCACCGATCTGCGCGCGAAGGCCCAGGACCTGGCCGCGCGAGCGTCCGCCCCGGACGCGGACACCGAGCAACTGGTGCGCGACGGGCGGACGATGGCCGTGGAGGCCATGAAGATCCGCGGCTCGTGGAGCCGCGCGGCCGCCGCGACGGCGCTCTCGGGCGGCCCCGAGGACGTCCTCGCCTATCTGCGCACCGGCTGGACGCAGGCCGAACGCCTCGACACACGGGCGGAGGTCGAGGAGCTGTGGATCAACTCCCCGTCCTCGAAGCTGCGGACGGCCGCCGGGCAGGCGCTGTCGAGCGACACGGCCACGGACGCCTTTCTCAGCGAGGGCCAGTTCGAGGCCGTCGAGGGTGAACTGCGCGTGTATGTGGCGCAGTTGATCGACGCCGGTGGTCCGGTCGTCAAGGAGCGGGGCCGTGCGGCGCTGACCGCCGGGACGGTGGACGCGCTGCGGGACTTCGTCGTCTCGGGCCGCGACGAGGCCCGGAGCGAGGACGAGCGCGTGCACGCCGCCCAGCTCGTGGACAGCGGCGGACCCGAGGTGAAGGCCGCCGCGCGGATCGCGCTGGAGGGTCCCGCCTCGCTGCTGCACGCCTTCACGCAGACCGGTGAGCCGATGGCCCGCCAGAAGGACCAGCTCGCCGCCACGCACGTCTCGCAGGTGCAGGGCGTCATCGCGGGGGCCGCGCAGATCGCGGCGACGGCGCAGCAGAACGCCTCGCTCGCGGCGAAGGCCGCCGCCGAGGCGCGCAACTCGGCGGCCGAAGCCCAGAAGGCGGCGGACGACGCCAACGCGTCGGCGGAGCTGGCCAACGGCTACGCGGAGGACGCGAAGCGCTCGGCCGATGCCGCCGCCACCTCCGCCGCCCAGGCCCGCGACTCCGCGAACACCGCGCGCAAGGCGCAGGCGGACGCCGAGAACGCGGTCGTACGGGCGGTGAACTCCGCGGCCCACGCGCAGCGTTCGGCGAACGCGGCGAGCACGTCGGCGAGCGAGGCGAGCGCCTCGGCCGAGGCGGCCCGGGCCTCCGCCGTCGCGGCGGGCAAGGACTCGGCCGCCGCCACGAAGGCGTTCGTGGACGCCTTCGCGACCGCGGTCCAGAAGAAGAAGGACGAGACCGCCCGCTGGGAGCAGATCAAGAAGCAGTACCTGGCGGACCATCCGATCGAGGAGCCGGACGACGGCAACGACTGGATCCCGGACTGGCTGGAGGACACCGGGAGCAAGGTCCTCGACTACGGCGAGGCGATCTTCACCAGCCCGGACCTGTGGATCGGCGCGGCGGAGACCGGCGGCTCGATCTTCCTCATGGGCTTCGGCGCCAGTGAGGATCTGGCGGGCGGCGCGGTCTGCCTGACCGGCATCGGCTGCCTCGCGGGCGCGCCCGCGATCGCGATGGGCACCGGGCTCGTCGTCACGGGCGCCTACGGGGCGGCCGACGGCGTCTCCCGGATGAGCGACGGGCTGAGCACGGCGCTGCGCAACGCGGGCAACTCCACGGGCCGCACCTCGGCCGGTGGGTCCAACGAGCAGCGCGCGATGGATCTCGTGAAGGAGTACCCGGAGTACGGCAACGAGCTGCCCACCGTCATGAAGGACCCGCGCTGGCCCGCCTCGGACGGCTGGGTCAAGATGGAGCAGACCGTGGACGACGTCGAGATCCACTACGTGTGGAACAAGCAGACGCGCCAGGCGGAGGACTTCAAGTACAAGGACCGCTCGCAGTGAGCGGGGGACATGCGAGGCAGTCACCCATGACGGACAACAGCGGGCCCGTCCCGGCGGACTGGCCGGAGGGCGCCTGGCCGCCCGGCACCCGGGTGCGAGTGATCAAGGACCCCGACTGGGACGGCCCGTATCCGGTGGAGTTCTACGGCACGATCGTCGGGACGCAGGTTCCCTTCCCGGTGCGGGGCGGCCGCGGTCGCGAGGGTGAACTCGTCTACGAGGTGCGGTTCGACGAGCCGCAGCACGACAGCGACGGTCTCGGCCCCTACCGGGGCGGCGAGGTCTGGGGCCGCTATCTGGTGGCCGAGAACACCGCCTGATCCGGCTGCCTGCTGGGCCCACACCATGGCCCCCGTTCCGTACCTCGTGTACGGGACGGGGGCCATGTGCGTACCGCGTGCGGGCGGTGCCGGGCGGCTCGGCTACGGCGTGCGGGGGTTCTCCGGGCGGTGGCCGTACGCCGCGTACAGGGCTGTGCCCGCCGCGAAGACCGTCAGCGCGGCTGCCCAGGCGGCCGGTTCGGAGCCGGGCTGGACCGGCCAGGCCCAGAGGGTGACCCCGTGGCCGTGGGCCCCGGAGGCGGCGAGGTAGACGGCGGAGACGTAGGCGAAGGTGGGGAGCCAGCTCAGCCGGGGGCCGAGGAACGCCGCCGAGAGGGCGGTGAGACCCGTGCAGCCCAGGGTGTTGCGGATCATGGCGGGCGGGCCGAAGGTCTCGGGGTGGCCCAGGACCGCCAGGGTGAGCAGGAGCGCCGCCAGGGCGGTCAGCGCGGCCAGCCAGGTCAGCCGGAGGGGCCACCAGGGGCGTACGGCCGTGCGGTCCAGTTCGTCCGACGGGGTGTGCAGGCTCGCGCCGATCACGGCGGAGGCCAGCAGCGGGGCCACGGCGATCACCGGTACCCGGCGGTCCGGGTCCACATAGGCGTTCAGGAGGGCGGCCGCCCCGACCGCGAAGCCTGTCGTCGCCGCGAGGGCCGCCAGGGTCGGGGGGAGGGCGCGGGAGCGGGCGGAGAGGAGGAGGCCGTGGGTTCTCACAGGGACGGCACCCCCTTCAGCGCGCAGTCGCCCCGGGCCGCGAAGTACGCCGAGAGCCAGGCGCGTCGGTGCTCCTCGTCCATGCCGGCCAGCTTGGCGCGGGCGGCCAGGCGGGCGCGGAGATCGGCGCGGGCGGCGGCGTCGCCCTTGGCGTCCAGCCGGTCGAAGTAATCCTGCGACAGGTTGGGCGCCAGGTACGCCGTCACGGCGTCGTCCGCGGCGGACACCCGCGTCGGCACCTCCTCGCAGTCGCCGCGCCCTTCGAGCATCTGGACCGCCTCCCACGCGTACCGCTTCGGTTCGGTCAGCCGCCCCCGTACGACCGACCAGCCGAACGGCGTGATCATCGGCAACTGCGCCTCGTCGGCGTGCGATTCCCCGTCGCGGTCCTCCCAGCGCACCGGAAGGTTCCGTACGCCCCGCAGCTTCCCGGTGACCCCGGACAGCGCGTCGCCCACCTGGGGGAGCAGCCCCGCGTACCGGGCGTTCACACAGACCGCCGGGGTCGTCGAGGTGTCGCACGCCTGGCGGTTGGCATAGGGGCCGGGCCGCCACAGCCCGCTCCCGGTGTGCGCGAGCAGCGCGCCGCAGGCCACGGCGGCGGCCAGCGGCAGCAGAGCCGTCGCGCGGCGCCGTGCCGCGTACGCCAGCGTGATCGCGAGGACCAGGCCCAGCGTCCACCCCGCCATCGCGAGCGGCTGCCACCACACCGGCCGCAGGCCGTCCACGGCGAGCGCGGCCGGGTCGAACGGGCGGCCGGTGTCGTCGTGCACCGCCGCCCCGAGCACGGCGTACACGGCCATGCCCAGCAGCGGGGCCGCGAACAGGGTGGGGACGGTCCGGCCCGCCACGTGTCCCAGCAGCACCGCCGCCATGAGCGCGACGGTGTCCCCGGGCACCTGGGCGAGATAGGGGTGGTCGCCCAGGGAGTACGGCCAGGTGGCGAGTGACGCGGCGACGACGGCGAGCAGGTAGGCGACGGCCACCCAGAGAGCGACGGGCAGCGCGGAGGCCAGCAGTCTGGTGAGCGGTGTGCGGACGGACGTGTTCCACAACTCCTCTATGCGGCGCCGCCGTTCGCGTCCGCCCTGCCAGCAGCCGGCCGCGGCGGCCAGCGGCAGGGCGATCAGCAGGGAATTGTGCATCAGGTTGGCGGTCTCCTCCCAGCCGCCTTGCCAGGTCTCGGGGGAGGCGGTCAGCAGGACGCCGAACATCAGCAGGACGCAGGCCCCGGTGAGCGGGCCGAGGCCGCGGACGGCTTCGGCGCGCAGCGGGTGGCGCTTCGGACGGCGCTTCGGGGGTGCCACGGCGACGGTCATCGCACCGACTCCCTCGCCGCCGGGGCGCCGTGCGCGCGGTGGGTACGGAGCGCGGCCGTGTAACCCCGCTCGATCGGGTGGTCCCCGGGTTCGTCCGAGGTCTCGCCGAGCCGGGTCAGGGTCTCGGGCGTGCCCCGGTAGGCGACCCGGCCCCGGTCGAGGAGAGTGACCTCGGTGCAGGCGGCGGCCACGTCCTCCACCAGGTGCGTGGAGACGACCACCGTGGCGGAGGTGCCGAGCGTGCGCAGCAACTCGCGGAACTCCACCCGCTGTTCGGGGTCGAGTCCGGCGGTCGGTTCGTCCAGGAGCAGCACGCCGGGGTCGTTGACGAGGGCCTGGGCTATGCCGACCCGGCGGACCATCCCGCCGGACAGCGTCTTGATCTTCGCGTCGATCCGGTCCGCGAGACCGACCCGGTCCACCGCCCGTTCCACCGCCTCGGGGACGTGGTCGGTGGGCATCTCCTTCAGCCAGGCCATGTACGCCACGAACTCGCGCACGGTGAAGCCCGGGTAATAGCCGAACTCCTGCGGGAGATAACCGAGTCGGCGCCGGATCGCGGTCCGGCCGCGCGGGTCGGCGCTGTCCTCGCCGAGCATCTCCACGCGGCCGCCGGAGGGCTGCGCCACGGTGGCGAGGACCCGGATCAGCGAGGTCTTCCCGGCGCCGTTCGGGCCGAGCAGACCGTGCACACCGGTGCCCAGCTCCAGGTCGACGGAGTCGAGGGCGACGGCCTTGCGGTGCTCCACGCGCAGCGCGGCCGCGCGGATGGTGGGTGGGGTTTCCGAAGGGGTAGACAAGAGGGCTCCAGATTCCGGGAGTTCGGTGAGCGGTGACGCGTTCGGTGGTGGGTGATGCGTTCAGCGGCGGGGCAGGCGGTCGTACGCCGGGCGGCGGGCCGCGAGGAGGGCGGCGCCGAGCACGGTCGCCGCCGCCCACGCGCCCTGGGTC
>NZ_WWIR01000535.1 GCF_009863025.1 Streptomyces sp. SID4985
CGCGAACTGTACGAGAGCGCACCGGTGTTCGCCGCCGCCTTCGACGCGGTGTGCGCCCACCTCGACCCGGCTCTCTCGCGCCCGCTGAAGGACGTCCTGTTCGCCCCCGAGAACTCCGCGGACTCGGCGCTGCTGGACCAGACGGCCTTCACCCAGGCCGCCCTGTTCGCCATCGAGACCGCCCTGTACCGGCTGCTCGAACACCACGGCGTGGTCCCCGACTTCCTCCTCGGCCACTCCCTCGGCGAGGTCACCGCGGCGCACCTGGCCGGGGTGTGGGACCTGGCCGACGTGTGCGCGGTCGTCGCCGCCCGGGGACGGTTCATGCAGGCCGCCCGCGAGGGCGGTGCGATGGCGGCCCTGGAGGCGGCCGAGGACGAGGTACGCGAGACGCTCGCACCCTTCGGCGACACCATCGCCGTGGCCGCGTGCAACGGCCCCCGCTCCACGGTCGTTTCAGGCGACGCCGAAGCGGTGGACCGCGTCGCCGCGCTCTGGCGCGAGCGCGGCCGGAAGACCAAGCGCCTCCCGGTCAGCCACGCCTTCCACTCCCCGCACATGGACGCCGTCCTGGACGACTTCCGCGCCGCCCTGGCCGACGTCACCTTCCACGAGCCGCGCATCCCCGTGGTCTCCGACGTCAGCGGCGACCTGGCCAAGCCCGACGAACTGTGCTCGCCCGACTACTGGGCCCGCCACATCCGCGCCACCGTCCGCTTCCTGGACGGCGTACGGTTCCTGGAGGCGGCCGGAGTCACGACCTATCTGGAACTCGGCCCCGACGGCGTACTCACCGCCTTGGCGCAGCCGTGCCTCACCGGGGACGGCGCGACCCTCGTTCCCCTCCTGCGCTCCGGACGGCCGGAGCCGACGACCGTCACCACCGCCCTCGCGCGCCTGCACCTCAACGGCGGTTCGTTCGAAGCGAGTTCGGCGTTCCATGGCGCCCGCCGCGTCGAGCTGCCCACCTACGTCTTCCGCCGCGACCGCTACTGGCTGACCCCGGCCCCCGAGGCCGCCGACGCCGCGGGCCTCGGCCTCCGCCCCGCCGGTCATCCGCTGCTCGGCGCCGCCATCGCACCGGCGGACCAGGACACGTACCTCCTGACCGGACGTCTCTCGCTCGCCACCCACCCATGGCTGGCGGACCACACCCTGCACGGCGTGGTCGTACTCCCCGGCACCGCCCTCCTGGAACTGGCGCTCCGCGCGGGCGAGGAGGCCGGCTGCCCCGAGGTGTCGGAACTGACCCTGTCGGCGCCGCTCGTGGTGCCCGAGCGCGGTGGCGTGCAGATACAGGTCGTCGTGGGTGCGCCGGGTACCGACGAACGGCGCCCCCTGGAGATCCACGCCCGCCCGGACGACTCGGCCGACATCGGCTGGACGACCTGTGCGAAGGGGTTCGTCGCAGCGGGCACCGACATGCCTGAACCTGAGCAGCTCGTGACCTGGCCGCCCGTGGGTGCGGTGGAGGTCGGCCTGGACGGGGCGTACGAGCGGCTCGACGAGGCCGGTTACGGCTACGGGCCTGCGTTCCAGGGGCTGCGCCGACTGTGGCGGGGCGAGGAGGGCGAGCTGTACGCGGACGTGGTGCTCGGGGAGGAGCAGCGCGCCGACGCGGCCGGATGCGCCCTGCATCCCGCTCTGCTGGACGCCGCGTTGCACGCGGTGCTGCCGGGGGTGGCGCGGGAGGACGGCGCGGGTGTCGTGCCGTTCGCCTGGGAGGGGGCGCGGGTCCATGCGGTGGGTGCGACTGCGTTGCGGGTGCGGCTGCGGTTCGCCGGGGCCGAGTCGGGTGCGGGTGCGGGTGCCGGTGCCGGTGCCGGTGACGGGGGCGAGTCGGTGTCGCTGACCATCGCGGACGGGACCGGTATGCCGGTGGCGTCCGTGGACGCGCTCGTCCTGCGCCCGCTGTCGGAGGCCGCGCTGCGCGACGCGGGCACCGGCGCGCGGGACACGAAGGACGGCCTGCTGCGCGTCGAATGGACGGCGCTCGAAACACCGGCCGACGCGGACACCGAACCCGGGCACTGGGTGGTGCTGGGCGATGGCAAGTCCGTACCGGAGCTGGCGGAACTCTCGGCGCAGGACGTCCCGGACACCGTCCTGGTCCGCCTGCCTACGACCCCGGACGACACCGCCGACCTGGCTGCGCGGGCGCGGTCGATGGCGGTCGGTGTGCTGGGGCTGGTGCGCGGGTGGCTGGCCGGTGAGCGGTTCGCGGGTTCGCGGTTGGTGTTCGTGACGTCGGGTGGAGTGGCTGTCGGGGAGGGGGGTGTGGTGGATGTGGGTGTTGCGGGTGTGTGGGGCTTGGTGCGGTCGGCGGTGACGGAGAACCCGGGGCGGTTCGGGCTGATCGACATGGACCTGGATGCCGATCCGGCTTTGCTGGAGCGGGCGTTGGGGTGTGGTGAGGCGCAGGTCGCGGTGCGTGGTGGCGGGTTGTTGGTGCTGCGGTTGGTGCCGGTCGGGGCGGCGCGCGGGGGCGTGTCATTCGGTGCGGGGACGGTACTGGTGACGGGTGCGCTGGGTGCGTTGGGCTCGGTGTTGGTCCGGCACCTGGTGAGGGAGCACGGGGTACGGCGGTTGCTGCTGGTGGGGCGTCGTGGCGGGGATGTGCCGGGCGCGGAGGAGCTGCGGGAAGAGCTGCTGGGTCTCGGGGCGGTGGAGGTGTCCTTCGCCTCGTGTGATGTGGGGGACCGGGAGGCGCTGGCGAGGGTTCTCGCCGGGGTGCCGTTGTCGGCGGTGGTCCATGTGGCGGGGGTGGTGGATGACGGTGTCGTCGCGGGGATGTCCGAGGGGCAGTTGGAGCGGGTTCTGCGGCCGAAGGTGGACGCGGCATGGAATCTGCATGAGCTGACCCGGTCGTGCGATCTGTCGGCGTTCGTGGTGTATTCGTCGCTGGCCGGTGTGCTGGGGACGGCCGGTCAGGCGAACTACGCGGCGGGTAACGCGTTCTTGGACGGGCTGATGGAGTTCCGGCGGGCGGCTGGTCTGCCGGGCGTGTCTTTGGCCTGGGGTCTGTGGGAGCAGTCGAGCGGCCTGACGGGTCACCTCGCGGAGGCCGATCTGCGACGGCTGTCGCGGCTGGGTCTGCGCCCGTTGGACTCCCAGGACGCGATGGGCTTGTTCGATGCGGCTCTGGAGAGTGGTGAACCGGTCGTCGCGATCACCCGCCTCGACACGGCCGCCCTGCGGGCCCAGGCGGACCCCGCACCGATACTCCGCAAGCTCATCCCGGCCCGGCCCCGCCGTCGCGCCGTACAGGCCGCCGCCCCCACCGAAATCCCGTGGTCGCAGCGGCTGGCCGGCCTGACCCCGGCCCAGCGGGAACGTGCCCTGACGGACCTGGTCCGTGGCCAGGTGGCCGCCGTTCTGGGGTACGGCGATCCCGGCGACCTCGACGACGACCGGTCCTTCCTGGAGCTGGGCTTCGACTCCCTGACCGCCGTCGAACTCCGCAACC
>NZ_WWIR01000536.1 GCF_009863025.1 Streptomyces sp. SID4985
GGCATGGGGGCGGCGGGGGCGGCCTGAGGGGGAGCGGCCTGAGCCTGGGTGGGCGGGAAGGTGAACGAGCCCGTCTGGTACGCGGCGGCGGGCGCGGCCGGGGCTGTCCCGGGGGTGCCCGGCTGCGCCATGGCCGGGTCGACCGCGGGCATCGCACCGGTACTCGCCGTCTGGTACGCGCCGGTGGCTCCCGCCTGGAGCATCGCCGGGTCGGCGGCCGGGAACTGGCCCGGTGCCCCTGCCTGAGCCATTGCCGGGTCGGCGGCCGGGTACGCGCCCGTACCACCGGCCTGCTGCATCCCGGGGGTGGCGGTGGGGAACGCGTTCGGGTCGGCGGCCGGGAACTGGCCCGGTGCCCCCGCCTGAGCCATCGCCGGGTCGACGGCCAGGTACGCGCCCGTGCCACCGGCCTGGAGCATTCCCGGGTCAACTGCCGTGGCTACACCCGCGTTTACCGCCTGGAACGAGCCGGTGTCGGCCGTCGGATACGCCCCCATGCCGCCGCCCTGCTGGGGCATCGCGGCGCCGACTCCCGGGAACGCACCCGTGTTTCCCGCCTGGGGAGCGACGGTTCCGGCCGTCGGGTACGCACCCGTGCCGCCTTGCTGGAGCATCCCGGGGTCAACCCCCGGAAACGCTCCCGTACTCGCGGCCTGCATCGAGCCGGTGTCCGCTGCCGGGTATGCCCCGGGGGCGCCCTGCTGGGGCGCGGCAGCGCCAACTCCCGCGAAAGCCGCCGCGTTTGCGGCCTGCATGAAGCCCGTGTCGGCCATCGGGTACGTGCCGGTGCCGCCCTGCTGGGGCATCGCGGCCTCAACTCCCGGGAACGATCCCGTGTTTGTCACCTGCGGAGCAGGAGCACCCGTGGCGGCCCCCGGGAACGTCCCCGTGTTCCCCGCCTGAGCCATCCCCGGATCGACGACCGGGAACGCGCCCGTGCCACCGGTCTGGAGCATCTCCGGGTCAACCACCGGGAAGCCGCCCGTACTTGCCGCCCGGAACGCACCGGTGTCCCCACCGGGGAACGTCCCCGTACCCCCGGGAGCCGCCGCGGGCGCCGGAGTCGGCGGGAAGTACGCGAGCGAGCCCGTGTCCGTCACCGCGTCCGGGATGGCCGCGTATGCCGCGTAGTCCGCGTAGGCCGCCCAGGTACCGGCACCGGTGTCGGTGAGCGGCGCGGCGGCCGGAGGCGTCGCCGCCCACTGCTGGGGCTGCTGCCACTGACCCGTGGCCTGCGACGGGCCCCCGGGCTGCGACGGGACCCCGGCCTGCGGCTGACCCATCGGCTGAGCCTGATTCATGGGCTGGGCCTGGCCCATGGGCTGGGCCGGAGACGGCGCGGCCTGAGCCGACGGCTGCGCGGGCTGGACAGGCGACTGTGCGGGCTGGACGGGCGGCTGTGCGGGCTGGACGGGCGGCTGTGCGGGCCGCGCGGAGGGGGTCGTCGGCGGTACGGGGTGCCGGGTGAGGAGCTGGTTGGCGGAGGCGAGCTTGTCCTGGTACTCCGCCTTGGCCTCCGTGCCGGTCGTCGAGGCGGGCAGCC
>NZ_WWIR01000537.1 GCF_009863025.1 Streptomyces sp. SID4985
GCCGCCAGGTCGGCCCGCGTCCACCGCGCCAGCGCCACCGGATCGACGGCGCCCGTGTCCGCGAGGCGCCGCACGCCCAGCCGCTCCTCCACGGTCGACAGCAGCCGCTCGCGCGCCGCCGGGCTCAGCGTGTCGAAGCCGCCGCGCAGGGCCGGGAGGCGCGTGAGGAACTCCTCGTCGGACAGGTCCGACACCCGGCCCAGCAGCGGTTCGAGGGCGGGGGCCGCTGACTCCAGCAGGGGTCCGGCGGCCGTGAGCAGTCCGGTCAGCCGGTCCGTGAGCGCCGTACGGCTCACCGTGTCGGTCGCGCCGTCCACCCAGGACGCCACCCGGTCGCCCAGGGCCTGCGGCTCCTCGTGTCCCAGCAGTACCCGTACGGCACCGGCCGCCCCGCGCATCAGCGCCGAGCCCTCGCGGGCCAGCCGGGCGAGCGCGTCGGTGAGCCGGATGCCGCCGAACACGTCTGCACGGTGGGCGAGTTCGAGCAGGGCGCGGGCGTCGGCCGGTTCCTCGGAACCGGTGAGACCGTCGACCTGGCGCACGGCGGCCGAGGTCAACAGCTCGGCGACCGCCGCCAGGCGCGCCCTCATGTCCTCGTCCGGCACGCCCGACCCGGCGACGTGACCGGCCCGGAGGCGGTCCAACAGGGCCAACCCCGCCAGGAGTTCGGGCAGTGTGCCGGAGTCCGGCAGCGCGGACGCGACGTCCTCCACGCGCTCCTCGGTGAGCGCCGGGAGCCCGCACCGCGCCGCCTCCTCCAGGCCCCGCAGCGACTGGGCCGCCGTCGGGCCGCCCTCGTCCCGCTCCGCGCGCAGCCGCGCGCGGAGCAGTCCCTCGGCGGCCT
>NZ_WWIR01000538.1 GCF_009863025.1 Streptomyces sp. SID4985
TGGCCGCCGCGCTCCTGCTGCTGCCCGGCGACCGCGCCCGGTACGCCGTCGCCGCGGCAGCCGCCGTCACGCTGACCGCCTGCGCCGCGCTTCCGGTGCGCGCCGTCCTCGCCCACCGGACGGTACGGACGACCGCGCCGCGCGAGGACGTGGCGAACGCACGGCCGTCGAGGCGGCGGCTGGTCGTCGAACTGACCCTGCTGGTGCCGGCCGCCGGCGCGGTGGAGGCGCTGCGCCGCCGCGGCACCACCGGTGACCAGCTCATCTCTCTGGCGCCGGTGCTGACCGGTGTCGTCGCGGCCCTGCTGCTGCTCCGTCTCTACCCGCCGCTGCTGCGCCTCGCGGCCCGTCCCGTCGGGCGGCTGCGCGGCGCCACGGCCCAGCTCTCCGTGGCCCGCGCGGGCCGCACCTCCGCCTCGGGGGTCCTGCCGCTGCTCGCCGTGCTGACGGCGCTCGCCACGGCGGCGTTCGGCGGCTCGGTGCTGACGGGTGTCGCCGACGCCCGGGACCGCGCGGCGCTGCTCACCATCGGTGCCGACGCGCGCGTGGAGGCCGCCGTCTCCCTGCCGTCCGGACTGTCCGAGCGGGCGCGGTCGGTGCCCGGGGTGCGGGCGGCGACGGCGGTGAGCATCGCGTACGAGGCGGTGCCGACGAACGGCGAGAGCGCGGTGCCGCTGGCGGGTGTGGACCCGCGCGACTACAGCGCGCTCTCCGCCCGCATGGGTCTCGGCGCCTTCCCGGCGGAGAACCTGATGGCGCCCGGCGGCCGGCACCCGAAGCCCGGGGACGCGCTCCCCGCCGTCGCCTCCGCCTCGATCGCCGAGAAGTTCGGCACCCGCGGCCCGGTGGGACTCCGGCTGAACGACGGCACGTTCCTCACCCTGCGGATCACCGCCGTACGGGACCGCACACCGGCCGTGCTGCGGTCCGACTTCCTGCTCGTGGACCGTGCCGGACTGCCCGCCGAGGACGCCTCGCCGACGGCGCTGCTGCTGACCGGCGCGCATCTGGACGCGGGCGCGCTGCGTCGGGCCGTCGGCCGCACGGCCACCGTCCAGACCCGGGCCGAGGCGCGGGCCGGGTACGCCGACTCGCCGATCCAGACCGGCGCCGAGCACGTCTACACGGCGGCCGTCGGCGCGGCCTCGGGGCTCGCCGTCCTCGCCCTGCTGCTGGCGCTGGTGCGGGCGGCCCCCGAACGCGCCGCCCTCCTCGCCCGCCTGCGCACCATGGGACTCACTCGCGCCCAGGGCCGCCGTCTGCTGATCCTGGAGTCCCTGCCGCAGGCGCTCCTCGGCGCGATCGGCGGCGCCCTCACCGGCTGGACGGTCATCCGACTGCTCTCCCCCGGCGTCGACCTCACCGTCATCGCCCTGCCGGGCACCGACGGCCAGGCCGGCCAGGCCGCCCTCCGTCCGGACCTCTGGTCGCTGGCCGTCCCCGCGCTCACGGTCGTGGTGGTCGCGGTGGCGGTGGCGGCCCTGCAGGCGTGGTGGACGGGCCGGCGCGGATCGGTACGGGAACTCAGGGCGGGAGACGCGCGATGAGGCTCCGCCGCAGTGGCCGTACCTTCCACCCCCTCCGCCTCCGGCGCGGGCGGCCGGCCCGCCGCCGCCCGGCCATGGACCAGGGCACCCAGGAGACCCGATGACAGCCGAACCGACCCTCACCGACCTGGCCAACCAGGTCACCGAGTCCCGCAACCGCCCCGCCTACGGCCATGACGCGCTCATCACCTGCGACCGGCTGGTCCGCATCTTCACCGCGGACGGCGTCGAGGTGCAGGCGCTGCAGGGCCTGGACCTCCTCGTCCGCGAGGGCGAGCTGATGGCCCTCGTCGGCGCCTCCGGCAGCGGCAAGTCCACCCTGATGAACATCCTCGCCGGCCTGGACACGCCCACCGCGGGCGCGGCCCGGGTCGCCGGCCGGGACCTGCTGGCGATGACGGCCAGGGACCGCCTGGACTACCGGCGCGAGGCGGTCGGCTTCGTCTGGCAGCAGACCGCCCGCAACCTGCTGCCCTACCTCACCGCGGCCCAGAACGTCGCGCTCCCCCTCCAGCTCGCCGGCGCCCGCAGCCGCCGTGCCCGCGCCGCCCGCGCCCTGGAACTGCTGGAGCTGCTCCAGGTCGCCGACTGCCGCGACCGCCACCCTCAGCAGATGTCCGGCGGCCAGCAGCAGCGCGTCGCCATCGCGGTGGCCCTCGCCAACGACCCGGCGGTCCTCCTCGCCGACGAGCCGACCGGAGAGCTCGACTCGAACACGGCCGCGCAGATCTTCGAGGCGTTCCGCACGGCGAACGAGACCCTCGGCACCACCATCGTGATCGTCACCCACGACCAGGCGGTGGCCTCCGAGGTCCGCCGCACCGTCGCCATCCGCGACGGCCGCACCTCCACCGAGGTACTGCGCCGCAGCGAGGTCGACGCCACCACGGGCCACGAGACGCTGGTCGCCCGCGAATACGCCATGCTCGACCGCGCCGGCCGCCTCCAGCTCCCCGCCGAATACACCCGCACCCTGAACATGCGCGACCGCGTGGCCCTGGAACTGGAGTCGGACCACATCGGCGTCTGGCCGGACGAGACCGAGTAGAAGCCCGGGACCCCGGGCGTCCGGTCAGCGGATGGTGAGGCCCAAGGGGGCGAGGCCGGTCCGGCGGACGGCTACGGAGCCGTAGGGGGTGCGCAGTCGGAGCCAGGTGCCGGCGGACAGGAGGGCGGTCTCCTCGGCGGGCATGCCCGGCCGCAGGAAGCCGAGGGACTGGGCCGCGTGCACGGCACGCACCGGGAGCCGGGTCGTGCCGATCTCACGCGACCAGATGTCCCGGCCGATCCGGTCCAGCTCGGTCCTGGTACGCCGCTCGGGGACCAACTCGCCGGTACGGGACCGGAATTCGGCGACGGCCACGGCGACAGCCGTACGCAGTTCCCCGGGCGCCGGCAACCCCGGCTCGGAGCGCCAGCCGCCGCGCGGC
>NZ_WWIR01000539.1 GCF_009863025.1 Streptomyces sp. SID4985
GGTACCTGGAAGGACCTGACGGACTCGGTCAACACCGCGTTCCGCAACCTGACCGGTCAGGTGCGCAACATCGCCCAGGTGACGACGGCGGTGGCCAACGGCGACCTCTCGCAGAAGGTCACCGTCGACGTCTCCGGCGAGATGCTCAAGCTGAAGAACACCGTGAACACCATGGTGGACCAGCTCTCCAGCTTCGCCGACCAGGTGACGCGGATGGCCCGTGACGTGGGCACGGAGGGGCGGCTCGGCGGTCAGGCCCGGGTGGACGGTGTCTCGGGCACCTGGAAGGAGCTGACGGACTCCGTCAACCTCATGGCCAACAACCTGACCATGCAGGTGCGCAACATCTCCCAGGTGACGACGGCCGTGGCGCGCGGCGATCTGTCGCAGAAGATCGGCGTGGACGCGCGCGGCGAGATCCTGGAGCTGAAGAACACCATCAACACGATGGTGGACCAGCTCTCCGCCTTCGCCGACCAGGTGACCCGGGTCGCCCGGGACGTGGGCACGGAGGGCCGTCTCGGCGGTCAGGCGCAGGTGCCGGGCGTGGCCGGGGTGTGGCGGGACCTCACCGAGTCGGTGAACGGCATGGCGGGCAACCTGACCGGCCAGGTGCGCAACATCGCGCAGGTCGCGACCGCGGTGGCCCGCGGTGACCTCTCCCAGAAGATCACCGTGGACGCGCGCGGGGAGATCCTGGAGCTGAAGAACACGCTGAACACGATGGTGGACCAGCTGTCGTCGTTCGCGCAGGAGGTCACGCGCGTCGCCCGTGAGGTGGGCACGGAGGGCATCCTCGGCGGCCAGGCCGAGGTCCAGGGTGTCTCGGGCACCTGGAAGGACCTCACGCAGTCCGTGAACTTCATGGCGAACAACCTGACGATCCAGGTGCGCAACATCGCCGAGGTGACGACGGCGGTGGCCAAGGGCGACCTGTCGAAGAAGATCACCGTCGACGCCAAGGGCGAGATCCTCGAACTCGTCACCACGGTCAACACGATGGTCGACCAGCTGTCGTCGTTCGCCGAGCAGGTGACCCGGGTGGCCCGTGAGGTGGGCACCGAGGGCATCCTGGGCGG
>NZ_WWIR01000056.1 GCF_009863025.1 Streptomyces sp. SID4985
GCCCCGGTGGCCGCCGCCCTGCACGGCGGCACTGGCGACGGGTTCGGCTCCGGCGGCGCCGGGGGGCGTGCCCGGGGTGGCCGGCGCTGAGGTGCCCGCCGATGCCGATGCCGATGCCGATCCCGAGGTGCTCGGCGAGGCGGTCACGGCGTTCTTCGGCGGGACGAGCGACCCCACCGGCTGGACCTTCCCGGCCGCCTGGAAGCCCCAGTCGAACAGCTTGGCCGTCTCCTTGTAGACCTCGTTGTGCTCGGCCTTCGCCGGGTTCATCACCGTGACCAGGAGCACCTTGCCACCGCGCTCGGCGACACCGGTGAAGGTGGCGCCCGCGTTGGTGGTGTTGCCGTTCTTCACCCCGGCGATGCCCTGGTAGACGGGCACGTCGGTGTCGCCGCTGAGCAGCCGGTTGGTGTTCTGGATGTCCTGGTACTCGGTGACCGCCTTGCCCTTGCCCTTCTGGGCGGTGCCGCTCGGGAACCTGGCCCGCACGGTCGAGCAGTACTCCCGGAAGTCCTTCTTCTGCAGCCCGGAGCGGGCGAACAGCGAGAGGTCGTACGCCGAGGAGACCTGGCCGGGGGCGTCGTAGCCGTCGGGGCTGACCACGCTGGTGTCCAGGGCCTGGAGCTGGTCGGCGTGGGCCTGCATGTCCTGGACGGTCGCGCCGACGCCGCCGTTCATGGCGGACAGCACGTGGACGGCGTCGTTGCCGGAGCGCAGGAAGACGCC
>NZ_WWIR01000540.1 GCF_009863025.1 Streptomyces sp. SID4985
CGCCTTCGCCGCCGGGGGACTCGGGGCCCTGAGCGCCTGCGGGATCCCCCCGGCGGGCCGGGCACCCGGCGGCACTCCGGCTGACGACCACTCGGCGCGGGAGAAGACGGTGAACTTCTCCAACTGGACCGAGTACATCGACGTCGCCGACGACAACAAGAGCCACCCCACCCTGGACACCTTCCGGCGCCGCACCGGCATCAAGGTCGCCTACACCGAGGACATCAACGACAACAACGAGTTCTTCGGCAAGATCAAGCCGCAGCTCGCCGCGGGCCAGGACACCGGCCGCGACCTCATCGTGGTCACCGACTGGCTGGCCGCCCGGATGATCCGGCTCGGCTGGGTGCAGAAGCTCGACGCCTCCCACCTCCCGCACGCCTTCGCCAACCTGTCGGCCCAGTTCCGCAGCCCGGACTGGGACCCGGGCCGCGCCTACTCCTACCCCTGGCAGGGCATCTCCACGGTCATCGCCTACAACAAGAAGGCGCTCGACGGCGTCGAGGTGAGATCCGTCTCGGACCTGCTCGACAATCCGAAGCTCAAGGGGAGGGTCGGCTTCCTCTCCGAGATGCGCGACAGCGTCGGGATGACCCTGCTGGACATGGGCAAGGACCCGGCGCGCTTCACCGACGACGACTACGACGCGGCGATCGCCCGTCTGCAGAAGGCCGTTGACAAGGGACAGATCCGCCGCTTCACCGGCAACGACTACACCGCGGACCTCACCAAGGGCGACTTCGCGGCCTGTGTCGCCTGGGCCGGGGACGTGGTCCAGCTCAAGGCGGACAGCCCCGACGTCGACTTCGTCATACCCGACAGCGGATACCTCACCTCGTCGGACAATATGCTGATCCCTAACAAGGCACGTCACAAGACGAACGCCGAGCGGCTCATCGACTTCTATTACGAACCCGAGCAGGCCGCCGCGCTGGCCGCCTACATCAACTACGTCACTCCGGTCGACGGGGTAAAGCCCTGGCTTGCCAAGATCGACCGGGACGCGGCGGCCAACCCGCTGATCGTTCCTGACAAGGTCATGCAGGCGAAGTCCCACGCCTTCCGCTCCCTGAGCCAGAAGGAAGAGACGGCCTACGAAGAAAAATTCGCGAAGCTCACAGGGGCGTGACGAGGATGAAGACGACGACAGACGGCAGCGGAGACGTCCGCCTCGACGGGATCGGCAAGACGTACGGTGCCTTCACCGCCGTGCACCCGCTGGACCTGACCGTGCCCCAGGGCTCCTTCTTCGCCCTGCTCGGCGCCTCCGGCTGCGGCAAGACCACCACCCTGCGCATGATCGCCGGGCTGGAGGAACCTTCCTGCGGCACCGTGCGCCTCGGTGACCAGGACGTCACGCACCTGCCGCCGTACAAGCGGCCGGTCAACACGGTCTTCCAGTCCTACGCCCTCTTCCCGCACCTCGACATCTTCGAGAACGTCGCCTTCGGCCTGCGCCGGCGCGGCATCAAGAGCGTGAAGAAGCAGGTCGAGGAGATGCTGGAGCTGGTCCAGCTCGGCGAGCAGGCGCGCAAGAAGCCGCACCAGCTCTCCGGCGGCCAGCAACAGCGCGTCGCGGTCGCCCGCGCGCTGATCAACCACCCCAAGGTGCTCCTCCTCGACGAGCCCCTCGGCGCCCTCGACCTCAAGCTGCGCCGCCAGATGCAGCTGGAGCTCAAGCGCATCCAGACCGAGGTCGGCATCACCTTCATCCATGTCACGCACGACCAGGAGGAGGCCATGACCATGGCCGACACGGTCGCCGTGATGAACGCGGGCCGCGTCGAGCAGCAGGGCTCCCCGGCCGAGCTGTACGAGAACCCGCGCACCACCTTCGTCGCCAACTTCCTCGGCACCTCCAACCTGATCGAGGCCGAGGTCGACTCCCGCAGCGGCGACGAGATCGTGCTGCGCGCGGGCGACGGCAAGCTGCTGCTGCCCTCGGCCCGCTGCGCCACCCCGGCGGCCACCGGCGAGAAGGTCCTCGCCGGAATCCGCCCGGAGAAGATCGCGCTCACCCACGCCGACGACGCGGGCTCCGTCCCCGAGGGCCGCAACCGCCTCACCGGCACCATCGCGGACGCCGGTTTCATCGGTGTCTCCACCCAGTACATGATCGACAGCCCGGTCGCGGGCGCGCTCGCCGTCTACGCGCAGAACGTCGAGCGCGACACCCGGCTCGTCCCCGGCGCCGAGGTCGTCCTGCACTGGAACCCGGCCCACACCTTCGCCTTGGACGCCGCTCAGGACATAGACGCGGGCACCGAGGAAGAGGCGGCCGTCTGATGCCGACGCTCACCGAGGCGCCCCCGCCCCGCACCGCGGCCGCGCCCGCGAAGCCACCCCGCAGGCGCGGCCGGTTCACCCCGTACTGGCTGCTGCTGCCCGGCATCCTGTGGCTGGTCGTGTTCTTCGCGCTGCCGATGGTCTACCAGGCGTCGACCTCCGTGCAGACCGGCTCGCTGGAGAAGGGCTACCAGGTCACCTGGCACTTCGCCACGTACTGGGACGCCCTCGCCGAGTACTGGCCGCAGTTCCTGCGCTCGGTGCTCTACGCCGCCGCCGCGACCGTGCTCTGTCTGCTGCTCGGCTATCCGCTGGCGTATCTGATCGCGTTCCGGGCGGGCCGCTGGCGCAACCTGATCATGGTGCTGGTGATCGCGCCGTTCTTCACCAGCTTCCTGATCCGCACCCTGGCCTGGAAGACGATCCTCGCCGACAACGGCCCGGTCGTGCACGCCATGAACAGCCTGCACCTCCTCGACCTCACCGGCTGGCTCGGCTGGACGGCGGGCGACCGGGTGCTCGCGACCCCGCTCGCGGTGGTGTGCGGGCTGACGTACAACTTCCTGCCGTTCATGATCCTGCCGCTGTACACCTCGCTGGAGCGGATCGACGGGCGGCTGCACGAGGCGGCGGGCGATCTGTACGCCCGGCCCTGGACCACCTTCCGCAAGGTCACCTTCCCGCTGTCCCTGCCCGGCGTGGTCTCCGGCACCCTGCTCACCTTCATCCCGGCGGCCGGTGACTACGTCAACGCCGAGTTGCTCGGCTCGACCGACACCCGCATGATCGGCAACGTCATCCAGACCCAGTTCCTGCGCGTGCTGGACTATCCGACGGCCGCCGCGCTCTCGTTCATCCTCATGGCCGCGATCCTGGCCATGGTGACCTTCTACATCCGCCGGGCCGGGACGGAGGACCTCGTCTAAATGCCGCTCGTCACCTGGCTCAAGCGCCGGCTCGTGGTCATCGCGGGCCTGTTCACGCTCGCCTATCTGCTGCTGCCGAACATCGTCGTGACGGTGTTCTCCTTCAACAAGCCCAAGGGCCGCTTCAACTACGAGTGGCAGCGGTTCTCCACCGACGCCTGGAAGGACCCGTGCGGGGTCGCCGACATGTGCGGCTCGCTCTCGCTCAGCCTCCAGATCGCTCTGTGGGCCACGCTCGGCGCCACCGCGCTCGGCACGATGATCGCCTTCGCGCTGGTGCGCTACCGGTTCCGGGCGCGCGGCGCGGTCAACTCGCTGATCTTCCTGCCGATGGCGATGCCCGAGGTCGTCATGGCCGCCTCGCTGCTCACCCTGTTCCTCAACATGGGCGCGCAGCTCGGCTTCTGGACGATTCTGATCGCCCACATCATGTTCTGCCTCAGCTTCGTCGTCACCGCGGTCAAGGCGCGTGTGATGTCGATGGACCCGCGCCTGGAGGAGGCCGCCCGCGATCTCTACGCGGGCCCGGTGCAGACCTTCTGCCGGGTCACCCTGCCCATCGCGGCACCCGGAATCGCGGCGGGCGCGCTGCTCTCCTTCGCGCTGTCCTTCGACGATTTCATCATCACCAATTTCAACGCGGGCTCGACCGTCACCTTCCCCATGTTCGTCTGGGGCTCGGCACAGCGCGGCACGCCCGTCCAGATCAATGTCATCGGCACGGCCATGTTCCTGGTCGCCGTGCTGTTCGTGCTGGTCTCGATGCTCGTCACGGGCCGGCGCGGTCGTCAGAAGGCGTGAGCCGTCACAAGGCGTAGCAGCCCTGTAGGGAGTTGAAATCATGGCCCCGAGCGCCATGAGCCGTGGCAAAGACAGCTGGATCTCCTCTCTCTCCGAAGCACAGCCGGTCCCGTACTGGCTGGAAGACCCCGGCAGGCCGCAGGCCGAGGCCGCCCTCACCACGACCGAGACGTGCGACCTGCTCGTGGTGGGCGGCGGCTACAGCGGACTGTGGAGCGCGCTCAACGCCAAGGAACGCGACCCCGGCCGCGACGTGGTGCTCCTCGAAGGCCGTGAGGCGGGCTGGGCCGCCTCCGGCCGCAACGGCGGCTTCTGCGCCGCCTCCCTCACCCACGGCCTGCCCAACGGCCTGGCCCGCTGGCCGGGGGAGATCCGCACACTCCAGGACCTCGGGACGCGCAACCTCGACGAGATCGAGGCCGCCCTCACCCGGCACGGCATCGACTGCGACTTCGAGCGCACCGGCGAGATCGACGTCGCCACCGAGACCTACCAGGCGTGGGAACTGCGCGACTGGCACCGCGAACTCCAGGACAAGGGCCTCGCCGACGGCATGGAGTTCCTGGACCGCGACGCCCTGCGCGCCGAGATCCACTCGCCCACCTTCGAGGCCGGGCTGTGGGACCGCCGGGGCGTCGCCATGGTCCACCCGGCCAAGCTCGCCTGGGGCCTGAAGCGGGCCTGCCTCGCCCTCGGCGTGCGGATCTACGAGCACACCCCCGCCCTCACCCTGAAGCCGTACGGCGCGGGCATGGCCGTCACCACGCCCTACGGCGCCGTCCGCGCCCGCAAGGTCGTGCTCGGCACCAACATCTTCCCGAGCCTGCTGCGCCGCGTGCGCTCGTACACCGTGCCGGTCTACGACTACGCGCTCATGACCGAGCCGCTGACGCCCGCGCAACTGGAGTCGGTCGGCTGGAAGAACCGCCAGGGCCTGGGCGACTCGGCCAACCAGTTCCACTACTTCCGGCTCTCCGCCGACAACCGCGTCCTGTGGGGCGGCTACGACGCGATCTATCCGTACGGCGGCCGGGTGCGCGCGGAGTACGACGACCGGCCGGAGACGTACGCCAAGCTGGCCGGGCACTTCTTCACCTGCTTCCCGCAGCTGGAGGGCGTCCGCTTCACCCACGCCTGGGGCGGCGCCATCGACACCTGCTCGCGCTTCTCGGCGTTCTTCGGTACCGCGCACCGGGGCCGGGTCGCGTACGCGGCGGGGTACACCGGGCTCGGGGTCGGCGCGACCCGGTTCGGCGCCGACGTGATGCTCGACCTCCTCGACGGCGCGGACACCGAGCGCACCCGCCTGGAGATGGTGCGCAGAAAGCCGCTGCCCTTCCCGCCGGAGCCTTTCGCCTGGACCGGGATCGCGCTCACCCGCTGGTCGCTGGCCAGGGCCGACGCACAGGCGGGGCGGCGGAATCTGTGGCTGCGGGCGATGGACCGGATGGGGCTGGGGTTCGACAGCTGAGCCGTTTCACAGGGGCGGCCAGGGTGGCGTGGTCTCAGGGCCTCGCCGCTCAGGATCCGCTGTGTGACCTGGGTCACCCGAAAGAGTGCCGGAAAGCCGCGTAATGCTCCCCGGCCGACCTCCCTCTCCCTCCCGGGCGCGACGGCGTCCAGGTGAGAGAGGGAGGTCTGCTCATGACAGGGGCGAAGACGGCGGTGGAGTGGCTGGCATCCGTCGCGCCGGATCCGGACGCGTGCCGCTGGGAGTGGGAGCGCAGTCCCCTCGGGGTCGCTCTGCTCCCCGCGGGCAAGGCGTGGGACGTGCTGATCCTGCCCGGTGACCTCGGCTATCCGACGCTCGACGTGCTCACCCGTGTCCTCGATCAACCCGGCCCGGTGCTGGCCGACTTCGGGGACAACCGGGTGGGTTTCTTCGTGCCGCCGGGCACCGCGGCCCGCTGGCTCGGCACCGGTATCCGTACGGCGGGGTCCGGCACGTGGATCGTCGTGCCGTATCCGGGGCGGCCGACGCACGGGGTGCGCTGGCTGGTGCCGCCGGACGGCTCCGGCACGCTCACCGACCCGGCGCTGCTGGAGCTGGCGATGCACGAGGCCGCCGCCGGACTGGCCCGGGAGGGAGACGGATAGCCCCCGGGCGACTTGACACGGGGATTGGTCTGGACCAAATTTGGTGCACCCCTGACCTCCAACTCCCCCATGCCTGGAGGCATTTGTGGATCGCTCCAGACCTCTGGTCGCCTTCCTTGCGGCAACGGCCCTGGCCGTGCCCGGCATCACCGCGCTCTCGTCGGCCGCCCGTGCGGCCGACGCGGACGCCGTGGTCAACGGCGGTTTCGAGTCCGGCCTCTCCGGCTGGACCTGCACCGCCGGGACCACCGTCAACTCGCCCGTGCACAGCGGGAGTTCCGCCCTGCAGGCGACCCCCGAGGGCAGCGACAACGCCCAGTGCACGCAGAGCGTGACCGTGCGCCCCAACTCCGCCTACACGCTCTCCGGTTGGGCGCGCGGCTCCTACGTCTACCTCGGCGCGAACGGCACCGGCACCACCGACGTGTCCACCTGGACCCAGTCCGCGCCCGACTGGCAGAAGCTCACCACCACCTTCACCACCGGGCCGAACACCACCAAGGTCACGCTGTACACGCACGGTTGGTACGGCACCGGCGCCTACAACGCCGACGACATCTCCCTGGTCGGCCCCGGCGGCGGCTCCACCACCCAGCCGCCCGCCGCACCGGGCGGTCTGACCGCCGGTACCGTCACCGCCACCTCGGTCGCCCTGTCCTGGTCGGCCGTCTCCGGCGCGACCGGCTACGCGGTCTACCGCGACGGCATCAAGGTCCAGACGGTGAGCGGCACTTCGGCCACCGTGAGCGGCCTGACGCCCTCGACCGCGTACAGCTTCCAGGTCACCGCCGCCAACGACGCGGGCGAGTCGGCCAAGTCGGCCGTCGTGACCGCGACGACCAAGGCCAACGGCGGCGGGGGAGGCGGCGGTTCGTCCAACCTGCCCACCCACGCGCTCGTCGGCTATCTGCACGCCAGCTTCGCCAACGGCTCCGGCTACACCCGCATGGCCGACGTGCCCGACAGCTGGGACGTGATCGACCTGGCCTTCGGCGAACCGACCTCCGTCACCTCCGGCGACATCCGCTTCAACCGCTGCCCGGTCTCGGAGTGCCCCAACGTCGAGAGCGACGCCGACTTCAAGGCCGCGATCAAGGCCAAGCAGGCCGCGGGCAAGAAGGTGCTGATCTCCATCGGCGGCCAGAACGGCCAGGTCCAGCTGACCACCACGGCCGCCCGCGACGCCTTCGTCTCCTCCGTCTCGAAGATCATCGACGATTACGGCCTCGACGGCCTCGACATCGACTTCGAGGGCCACTCGCTGTCCCTGAACACCGGCGACACCGACTTCAAGAACCCGACCACCCCGGTCGTCGTCAACCTGATCTCCGCGCTGAAGACCCTCAAGGCCAGGTACGGCGCGAAGTTCGTGCTCACCATGGCGCCCGAGACCTTCTTCGTGCAGAACGGCTACCAGTTCTACGGCAGCGGCAAGTGGGGCGGCCAGGACCCGCGCTGTGGCGCCTATCTCCCCGTCATCCACGCCCTGCGCGACGACCTCACCCTGCTGCACGTCCAGGACTACAACTCCGGCCCGATCATGGGCCTGGACAACCAGTACCACTCCATGGGCGGCGCCGACTTCCACATCGCCATGACCGACATGCTGCTCACCGGCTTCCCGGTTGCGGGCGACGCGAACAACGTCTTCCCGCCGCTGCGCCCGGACCAGGTCGCCATCGGCATGCCCGCCTCGGTCAACGCGGGCAACGGCTATGTCGCCCCCGCCGAGGTCACCAAGACCCTGGACTGCCTCACGAAGCGGACGAACTGCGGCTCGTACGCGACCCACGGCACCTGGCCCGCGCTGCGCGGTCTGATGACGTGGTCGGTGAACTGGGACCGCTTCGCGAACTGGGAGTTCCAGCGGACCTTCGACGGCTACTTCGGCTGAGCACCAGCGCCAGCGCGGTCAGCAGCACCGTGCCCAGGCACCAGGAGGCCAGCACGTCCAGCGGCCAGTGGAAGCCGCGCCGGACCAGGCCGTACGACACCGCGAGGACCAGCGCGGCGCCGATGGCCGGCACGGTGCGGCGGGTCGCGGGCGTGCGGCACCAGGGGAGGAGGAGCAGGACCGCCGAGCCGTACGCGACGCACGCCGTCGCCGTGTGGCCGGAGGGGAAGTAGCCGGTGGCCGGGGGCACCACGGGGGTCCCCGGCCGCGCGGCCCACAGCTTCAGCGGGACGACCAGCGCGGGGAGCAGGGCCATCAGCAGGGCCGCCGCGAGCGGGGGCCGCCACCAGCGGCGCGTACCGGCGGCTCGCCCGCGCACGGCGGCGTATCCGGCGGCGAGGAGCAGCACCGGGACGGCGACCTGGACGTTGCCGAGGTCGGAGAGCACTTCCGAGAAGCGGTCCGGGTGGACCAGGTCCCGGCTGAGCCGGGCGTCCTCCCGCAGCAGCGGTCCGTGGACGAGCACCTGCCAGGTGAGCAGCGCGAACAGCAGGCTCGGCAGGGTCAGCAGGACGGCGTGCGGAGTGCGGCGGGGGAGGGACACCGCCCCAGCTTCGCAGGTCCGTTAGGCGTGCGTCCGAGAAGGAGGTCGGCCGCCCCGGAACAGGGGGGGGGTGGTTCCGAGGCGGCCGTCCGGACCGGAAACGCCGCGCGCCCCGGGGGGTTTGGGGCGGCGGCCGTCCGATCGGTGAGGAGATCCCGGAGCCGTCGGGCCCCGGCTGTGTGCGCGAGGGCACGACCAGGTCGAAGCTGGGGATGCTCCGGCCTGAACCCGCCCGCAGTCCCCTGGGGGCGAGGTGTATCTCTCTTCTGGACGAGAACCTACGGCAGTCCTCGCCGCTTGGGCAGCCGGAATCCGGTCCCGCCATCCACCTCGCACACGTTCTTCACACGGCCTGCGGGTACGGCACCCGAGGGCGCCGTACCCGGCACGGTCCGTGGCCGTGTCCGTCCAGGTCCGTGGCCGGATGAGGCCCGGCTCAGATGCGGGTGAAGGCCTGCTCGATGATGTCCAGACCCTCGTTGAGCAGGTCCTCGCCGATGACCAGCGGGGGCAGGAAGCGGAGCACGTTGCCGTAGGTGCCGCAGGTCAGGACCAGCAGGCCCTCCTGGTGGCAGGCCTTGGCCAGTGCGGCGGCGGCCGCGGCGTCGGGCTCCTTCGTGGCGCGGTCCTTGACCAGCTCGATGGCGATCATGGCGCCGCGGCCGCGGATGTCGCCGATGATGTCGAACTTCTCGGCCATCGCCTCCAGGCGGCCCTTCATGACCTCCTCGATGCGCTTGGCCTTGCCGTTGAGGTCCTGCTCCTTCATCGTCTCGATGGCGCCGAGCGCGGCGGCGCAGGCCACCGGGTTGCCGCCGTAGGTGCCGCCGAGGCCGCCCGCGTGCGCGGCGTCCATGATCTCGGCGCGGCCCGTCACGGCGGCGAGCGGCAGACCGCCCGCGATGCCCTTGGCGGTGGTGATCAGGTCCGGGACGATGCCCTCGTCCTCGCACGCGAACCACTGGCCGGTGCGGCAGAAGCCGGACTGGATCTCGTCGGCCACGAACACGATGCCGTTGTCGTTGGCGAACTTCACGATCTCCGGCAGGAAGCCCTTGGCCGGCTCGATGAAGCCGCCCTCACCGAGCACCGGCTCGATGATGATCGCGGCCACGTTGTCCGCGCCGACCTGCTTGGTGATCTGGTCGATCGCCATCTTGGCGGCCTCGGGGCCCGCGTTCTCCGGGCCGGTCGGCCAGCGGTAGGCGTAGGCGACCGGGACGCGGTACACCTCGGGCGCGAACGGGCCGAAGCCGTTCTTGTACGGCATGTTCTTCGCCGTTAGCGCCATCGTGAGGTTCGTACGGCCGTGGTAGCCGTGGTCGAACACGACGACCGCCTGGCGCTTGGTGTGCGCGCGGGCGATCTTCACCGCGTTCTCGACGGCCTCGGCGCCGGAGTTGAACAGCGCGGACTTCTTGGCGTGGTCACCCGGGGTGAGCTCGGCCAGCGCCTCGGCGACGGCGACGTAGCCCTCGTACGGGGTGACCATGAAACAGGTGTGGGTGAAGTCGGCCAGCTGCGCGCTCGCGCGGCGTACGACGGCCTCGGCGGAGGCGCCGACCGAGGTCACGGCGATGCCGGAACCGAAGTCGATCAGGCTGTTGCCGTCCACGTCCTCGATGACGCCGCCGCCCGCGCGCGTCACGAAGACGGGCAGCGTGGAGCCCACGCCCTGGGCGACGACCGCGGTGCGGCGGGCCTGAAGCTCCTGCGACTTCGGGCCGGGAATGGCGGTGACGACGCGGCGCTCCTGCGGAAGTGCGGTCATGCGGGGCTCCTGGGGGTGATTACGGACGCTTGTCTTCTTTTCTCGCAGGTTAGGACCGTTGCCGGGGGGTGGTCATGCTCCATGTGGGCGTTGTCCGGCATGGCGCTTGTCCGCCGTGGACATAGCAGTGGGTGCGAGCCCCGGACGGCCGGTCCCGGACACCGGCCGCGTAACCGGTGAACTCCCCTTTCCGGGGCGTTAGATTGACTCGCTGACGGTGGACGGAGCGGCTGCTCAGGGGGCAACGGCGATGGAGAGCGACGGCACGCGGGACGCACGGGGCATGGAGGCGGGGCCGGTGCCGCGTCCGGCGGTACCGCCCCAGGGCTCTGCGGTGCCGCCCATGCCGACGACGCCGCCCGGCACCCCGCCCAGGCCCGACGGCAACGCCTTCCTGGCCTGGCTGCGCGCTCCCCGCCCCACCGCCCCGCCCGGCGTCTGGCGCTTCGGCCACCGGGCCCGGCCCGAGGAGGAGCCCGAGACGATCCCCGGCCGCCAACTGCTGAGCGGCGCGCTGATCTCGTTCCTCGTCGGCTGGCTGGTGTGGTCCCTGCTGTGGAACGGCTACCTCGGCGGCTGGTGGACCCTGCCCCTGGAGCTGCTCGCGCCCGACGCCTGGCTGGAGACCGAGAGCCAGGTCGGCACCGCCGTCCTCTGGTACTCGTACTACACGCTCATCGGCGGCGCCCTGCTCCTCGCCGTCTTCCGGCTCGGGCGCTGGGCCGAGGTCTGGCGGCGCTACGGACCGCCTGCCTGGCGCCGCGCCGCCCCGCCCGAGCAGCCTCCGCCCACTCCCGCGCAGGACCCCGCGAGCTGGCCCGAGCTGCGGGCCGCAGGCGCGCACGAGGCGGCAGACCGGCTCGCCGCCGATGCCCGCGCCGGACACATGCGCGACGTGGACCACGCCCGGATCGGCCGCGCCTGGCAGGGGGTGCGATCCGGTCTGCACAACCTGGCCGCCTTCACCGCCTCGGTGGTGAAGGACGGCGCCGCCGCCTGCCCGCACCCCTCCGGCGACCGCGACCTGCCCGCTCGGCAGGCCCGCCACGACCTGCTCACCGGGCAGGTCCGGGTCGGCACCACCGCCGACGACCCGCGCAACCCCTACCGCTACCGGGGCGCCGGGCTCGCGCTCGGCCCCGAGCTGCTCGGCACCTCACTGGTCGCGGTCGGTCCGGCGGGCGCGGGCAAGACCGGCAGCCTGATCAGGCCGCTCGCGGAGTCGATGTGCCTCCAGGCGCTCGCTGGCCGGGCCGCCGTGGTCGTCGTCGGCGCGGCGGGCGCGGGCCTCGGTCCGGCCGAGGCGTACGACGTCGTCATCCGGATCGGCCACCCCGACTCCGCCTACGACCTCGACCTCTACGGCGGCACCACCGACCCCGACGAGGCCGCCGCGATACTCGCCGAGGCCCTGGTCGGCGACCTGGCCGACCCGCACCCCGGCAGCGACAGCCGTCGCTCCACCACCGTCCTCGCCCAGCTCCTCGGGCCCTTCCGCGCGGTCCACGGCCGTTTTCCCTCCGTGCCCGAGCTGCGCGGGCTGCTCGACGGCGCTCCCGGCCCGCTCGCCGCGCTCCGTAAGGCGCTCACCGAGACCGGACACGCCTCGCTGATGCGCGAACTCGACGCACGCGAACGGCAGTTGGCGCACCCTGGCGATGTGGGTGCGGTGCTCGCGGACCGGATCGCGCTGCTCGACCGGCCCGCCTTCGCCTCCTTCTTCGACACCTCCGGGCAGTCCCGGCCGTTCTCGCTCAAGGCCCTCGACCACCCGGTCCGGGTCCGCGTCGACCTGCCCCAGCGCGGTCATGCCGACGCCTCCCGCATCCTGGCCCGGCTGGTCCTCGCCCAGTTCACGGCGAGCGTGACGGCGCGCGAGGACCGCTCGCTCTTCGCCTGCCTGCTCCTGGACGACGCGGGCGGCGTCGTCACCCCCGAGGCCGTACGCGGCATCCAGCGGCTGCGCTCCGCGAACGCGGGCGCGGTGCTGACCCTGCGCACCCTGGACGACGTGCCCCGGCCGCTGCGCGGCCCGCTGCTCGGCGCCACGGGCTGCCGGATGGCCCTGTCCGGTCTCACCCCCTGGGACGGGCAGGACTTCGCCGAGGTGTGGGGCAAGGAGTGGATCGAGACCCGCGACGTCACCGACCGGCAGATCATCGCCGAGACCCCGGCGGGCAAGGCCGTGCACATGCTCCGCCGCGTCATCACCGGCAAGGCGCCCACCGCCCGCGCGGTCACCGTCCGCCAGGTAGAACGCGAGCGCTGGTCCGCCTCCGAGCTCGCGCACGCGGTGCCGCCCGGGCATGCCGTGCTGTCGTTGACCACCGTGCGCGGGGAGCACGCGCCGCCGTTGCTGGTGGATCTGCGGGGGTGAGGCGGGGAGGGGCGACCGGGATCGTACGGTGAGGCAGAATCGGGGTGGGCCGTTCATACGCGGCGGCCAATTGATCTCCGGCGGCGGCAAGCCGTACCGCGGCAAGCCGTACCGCTTCGACCCGCCGGACCACTCCGACCTGAAGGCCCCATGCCCCCGACCCTCGCCTCGCTCGTCCAGCACTCCGCGCTCAAGCTGACCGTCCGCGCGGGCGAGGACCGGCTCGACGTGCCCGTCCGCTGGGCGCACGTCAGCGAACTGGCCGACCCCGTGCCGTACATGGAGGGTGGGGAGCTCCTTCTCGTCACCGCGCTCAAGCTGGACGCAGAGGACCCCGAGGCGATGCGCCGGTACGTGAAGCGGCTGGCCGGAGCCGGGGTCGTGGGGATCGGCTTCGCCGTCGGGGTCAACTACGACGAGATCCCCGAGGCACTGCTCGGCGCCGCCCGCGAGGAGGGCCTGCCGCTCCTGGAGGTGCCCCGCCGCACCCCCTTCCTCGCGATCAGCAAGGCCGTCTCCGCCGCCATCGCCGCCGAGCAGTACCGCGCCGTCACCGCCGGTTTCGCCGCCCAGCGCGAGCTGACCCGGCAGGCCCTGACCACCGGCCCCGAGGGCCTGCTCGGCGCGCTCGCCGCCCAGCTCGACGGGTGGGCCGCGCTGTAC
>NZ_WWIR01000541.1 GCF_009863025.1 Streptomyces sp. SID4985
GCGGCGGCCTTGAGGCGGCGGCGCACGTCGGCCTCGTTGAACCAGCCGCGCAGTTCGGCGGCGATGGCGCCGGGGTCCTCCGGCGGGACGAGGATGCCGGGCACGCCGCCGTCGGGGGCGCGGCCGACGGCCTCGGGCAGTCCGCCGACGTCGGTCGCGAGGACCGGGATGCCCCGGGCGAGCGCCTCGGTGACGGCCATGCCGTAGGTCTCGGCGTACGAGGTGAGGACCATCAGGTCGGCGGCGGCGTAGCTGGCGTCGAGGTCGGCGCCGGAGCGCGGTCCGGTGAGGCGCAGCCGGTCGGTGAGGCCGTGGCCCTCGATCTGGGCGCGCAGCCCGGCGACGTACTCGGGGTCGTGGCCGAGGCCGCCGACCAGCGAGCAGGTCCAGGGCAGGTCGCGTACGGCGGCGAGCGCCTCGACCAGCCGGTGCTGGCCCTTGCGCGGGGTGACGGCGGCGACGCACACCAGGTGCGAGACGCCGTCGGTGCCGGGCGCGAGGGGCGCGATGTCGGCGCCGGGGGCGGCGAGGTGGACGCGGTCGGGGGCGAGGCCGTGGTGGGAGACCAGTCGGCGTACGGCCCAGTCGCTGGTGGCGATGGTGGCGGGCACCGCGCGCAGCACGGCGCGCTCGCGGGCGTCGAGGTCGGCGGCGAGGGCCGGGTCCAGGCCGGTCTCGTCGCCGAGCGGGAGGTGCACGAGGACGGCCAGGCGCAGCCGTTCCGCCTCGGGCACGACGATCTCGGGCACCCCGCAGGCGACCAGGCCGTCCAGGAGGACCACGGTGTCGTCGGGCAGCTCGCGCAGGGTGCGGGCGAGTCCCTCGCGGGCGGCGGCGTCCGGGTCGGGCCAGGCGCCGGGCGCGGCGTGCCGGACGACCGACCAGCCGAAGCCGGGCAGGTCGAGGCAGACACGGCGGTCGTAGGCGTTGCCGCCGCTGGGGGCGGCGAGGTCGTCGACGCCGCCCGGCATGACGAAGTGCACGGTGCGCAGGGACATGGGGATGATCCCGACGTTCTTGGGGGCGGTGGGCTGCGGGGGGACGTAGGCGAGGGAGCCGGCCTTCGCGCGGTCGGCGGTCTTCGCGCGGTCGGCGGCGGCCTTCACTCGGTCAGGGGTGACCTTCGCGCGGTCCACGGTCAGATCGCTCACAGGTCACGCTCGTAACTCGCCCAGGCGATGTGCGACTCGTGCAGGGTCACCGAGAGGTTCGCCAGGCCCCGCGTGCCTTCACCGAGGGCGCCCTTGTGGATGCGCTCGGCGAGGCGGTCGGCGATGACCTTGGCGAGGAACTCGGTGGAGGTGTTGACCCCCGCGAACTCGGGCTCGTCGTCGAGGTTGCGGTAGTTCAGCTCGCCGACCACGGTGCCCAGTTCCTTGGTGGCCAGGCCGATGTCGACGACGATGTTGTCCTCGTCCAGCTGCTCGCGCCGGAAGGTGGCGTCCACGAGGAACGTGGCGCCGTGCAGGCGCTGCGCGGGTCCGAAGACCTCGCCGTGGAAGCTGTGGGCGATCATCAGGTGATCGCGGACGGTGATGCTGAACAACGGACGACCCTCCAGGTGCGGCGCGTCTGGTGCCCCCCGCGGTTCCCGCCGGGGGTTGACGACTAGTACGGCTGTCCGCTTGCTCGCGTTCAGCCGTCTCTCACTCTTTTCTCAGGTCAGGCGGTCGCCGACGCTGATTCCTTTTCACATGCCGGACAGGCGTGGCGCCTGTTTTACCGCTCAAACGGCCGCGTCGTACCTGATGCGGTGACACAGCGCGGGCAGCTCTCCGGAGGCCAGGCGGGGCATGAGTCCGGGCAGTTCCTCGAAGTCACTCTCCCCGGTGACGAGCGCGTCCAGCGCGGGGTCCGCCAGGAGGTCGAGGGCGAGGGCCATCCGTTCGGCGTAACCCCGGCCGGGGCGGGCGGCCGGGGAGACGGTGCCGACCTGGCTGGCGCGCACGGTGAGGCGGCGCGAGTGGAAGGCCTCGCCCAGCGGCAGGGTGACGCGCCGGTCGCCGTACCAGCTCAGCTCGATCACCGTGCCCTCGGGGGCGAGGAGTTCCAGGGCGCGGGTGAGGCCCTGTTCGGTGGCGCTGGCGTGGACGACGAGGTCGCAGCCGTCCAGGGCCTCGTCGGGGGTGGCGAAGTCGACGCCGAGCGCCTCGGCGGTCTTGGCGCGGGCCGGGTCGGCGTCCACGAGCTGGAGCCGTATGCCGGGGAAGCGGGCGAGCAGGGCCGCGACCGAGCTGCCGACCATGCCGCCGCCGACCACCGCGATCCGGTCGCCGACGAGGGGCGCGGCGTCCCACAGGGCGTTGACGGCGGTCTCCACGGTCCCGGCGAGCACGGCGCGGGCGGCGGGCACCCGCTCGGGCACGACGGTGACGGCGCTCACCGGAACGACGTAACGCGTCTGGTGCGGATACAGGCAGAAGACGGTACGGCCGATCAGCTCAGCGGGCCCTTCCTCGACCACACCGACGTTGAGGTAGCCGTACTTCACCGGGGCCGGGAAGGCGCCCTCCTGGAACGGCGCGCGCATCGCGTCGTGTTGGCTCTCCGGCACGCCGCCCCGGAAGACCAGGGTCTCGGTGCCCCGGCTGACGCCGGAGTAGAGGGAGCGGACCAGCACCTCACCCTCGGCGGGGGCCGCGAGGGTGACGTCGCGCAGCTCGCCCTGACCGGGTGAGCGGAGCCAGAACGCGCGGGCGGAGGGGTTCATCGGCATCCTCCTGAACGATCGGGAAGTGGTTCACGTACCGACAAGGGCACAGGCCGCGCACAGTACGCGGCGATGATCGACTCTGTCACTCGGCCGGAGGATGTGCGGTGGCCCTGAACAACACGTATGACGCGAGGCTCCAGCAGGAGACGGCCGTGGGAGCGGGCGTACAGCTTCTGCTGCTTGCCCTGCTCGGCACGGCCATCGGCATGGGGGTGGCCGGCTGGCTGACGGGGCTCGCCTTCGCGTTCGCCACCTGGGCGGTCCTCTCCCGCGCCCTGCACCGCTCCGCGCTGCGCTCCTTCGGCCCGGCCAACCGGGTGACCCTCGGCCGGGCGACCCTGGTCGGCGGGGTGACGGCCC
>NZ_WWIR01000542.1 GCF_009863025.1 Streptomyces sp. SID4985
CCTGCGGGGCGTGGGTCCTGGTCGGCGGGGTCACGGGCCTCCTCGTGGGGCTCGGCGTCGCGGCCGGGCTGTGGCGGTGGCGCCGCGAGAGCGGTGCCCGGCAACCTGCCGAGACGGTCGACACGGCGGCCGCTGCCCGCCAACTCCCCCTCGCGGCGGAGCTGCTGGCGGCCTGCGTCGCGGCCGGAGCGGAGCCCGTGGTCGCCGCGCAGGCGGTCGGGGACGCCCTCGGCGGGCCGGTCGGGGACGCGCTGGCGCGGGGTGCGGCCGAGGTGCGGCTCGGCGGTGAACCGGCTGGTGCCTGGCGGCGGTTGACCGCGCT
>NZ_WWIR01000543.1 GCF_009863025.1 Streptomyces sp. SID4985
CCGCCGCCTCCCCGTCCGACAAGGACGACGCCAAGCACGGCAAGGAGGCGGCCTCCGCCGGCCCCAGCGCGAGCCCCGACCCCGTACCCACCACCGAGAAGGACGCGCGGGCCTGGCTCGCGACCGCCGAGCGCACCCTCGCCGACCGGCGGGCCAGGGCGCTCCTGGACGTGCCCGGCGAGCTGGCCCGGCTGATGGCGTCGGTGGCGGCCGCCGGTGCGGCCCACGCGTTCGTGCTGACCGAGGGGGACAAGTGAGCGACAGCACCACCAACAAGACCGAACTGACCGCGCTCCAGGCCGCGTTGGCCGCCGAGCACGCGGCGGTGTACGGCTACGGCGTCGTCGGCGGCCGGGTCGGCGCGGACCGCCGCGCGGAGGCGAAGGCGGCCTGGGACGCCCACCGGGCCCGCCGGGACGGACTCGCGCGCTCGGTGCGCGACCTGGGCGGCGAGCCGGTGGCCGCGAGCGCCGCGTACGCGCTGCCGTTCACGGTGGCGGACTCCGCCTCGGCGGTGCGGCTGGCCGCGGATCTGGAGCAGCGGGTCGCCGGGGTCTACTCGGACCTGGTGCGCTCGGCGACGGG
>NZ_WWIR01000544.1 GCF_009863025.1 Streptomyces sp. SID4985
CCCCGCTGCGCTACATGGACAAGCCCAGCAAGGACGGCGGCTCCGCCGACTACTGGTCCTCCTCCGTCGGCAGCAAGGACGTGCACTACTCGTCCGGCGTCGCCAACCACTTCTTCTACCTGCTCGCCGAGGGCAGCGGCGCGAAGACGATCAACGGGGTGTCCTACAACTCCCCGACCTCCAACGGCTCCACGGTCACCGGCATCGGCCGCGCCAAGGCGCTCCAGATCTGGTACAAGGCCCTCACGACGTACTTCACGTCGACGACCAACTACAAGTCGGCCCGCACCGGCACGCTGAACGCGGCGACGGCCCTCTACGGCTCCGGCAGCGCCGAGTACAACGCGGTGGCGGCGGCCTGGTCGGCGGTCAACGTCAGCTAGCGCAAGGCCACTTGAGCCAGGGCGCCCCCGGGAAGGAGCTCTTCCGGTGGGCGCCCTACTCTTGTGACCCATGTCCTCGGCGCCCTACACGTACGAGCCGGTCGGCGCGACGCGCGACGACCTCGCCGTCTGCCCGCCCGGCTTCCACCACCTCTACGTCCGCACCCGCATCGGCGAGGGCACGGGCCTCTTCCACCGGGCCGCACAGGCGCTGCTCACCTGGGAGATGCACCGCGAGATGGGCGTCGCCATGGACACCACCGCCGACCGCGCGGCCCCCGGCGTGGACGTGACCGTCGGCCTCGCGGGCCTGATCAAGGCCCCCTGCCGAATCGTCTGGACGGCCGACGAACCCCGCCGCGCGGGCTGGGCCTACGGCACCCTCCCCGGCCACCCCGAATGCGGCGAGGAGGCCTTCGTCGTCTCCCGCACCGGCGACGGCACGGTCTGGCTCACCGTCGCCGCCTACAGCCGCCCCGCCACGTGGTACGCCCACGCGGCGGGCCCCGCCGCCCGGGCTTTCCAGCACGCGTACGCCCGCCGCTGCGGCAAGGTCCTCAAGCGGCTGTGCGCCGACCAGGACGAGTCGTAGCCGCCGACGCGCGACTCCTCCGCACCCGACGCCGCACCCAGTCGCCGAGTTCCCCGATCGCACCGAAGAACAGCCCGGCGAGCACACAGCCGAGGAGGGGCGCGGGCCGGCCGAACGCCAGCCCCAGCAGCCACAGCGCCAGCCCGGCCGCCGGCCACCAGACAAGCAGGGACAGCGCGAGACGCGCGGCCCGGTTCACGCGCTCACCCCACGGGTGCGACGGCCGGTGAGGGCCGCCAGGGCGATCCCGGTCAGCGTCGCGAGACCCCCGGCTGCCGTCGCCGCGAACAGAACGGACTCCGACGCACCGGCCGGCCGGGGAACGGCGTTGATCAGCGCCCCGGCAGCCGGTACGGCCCTCACGAGCGACCTCATCGCTTTTGGCATGCTCTCTACACTCTAGCGACGACCGCACCCCCGGCCCACCCCGTTACCTCAGCAGCACCCCCGCCACCTCCACCGCGTCCTCCGGAGGAACCGTCACCAGCCCCGTCTCCGCCGGAGTGGCCAGCAGGCGGTGGGCCGGGAGGATGCGGACCGTGTACCCGAAGGGACCGGTGCGGTCGAGGAAGAGCGGGCCCTCGTACAGCCAGCGGCCCTCCAGGTCGGGGTTGCCCACCGGCTTCAGCGGGACGGCACTCGCGTCCGTGATGCGGTCGCCGGAGTCCACCCGCCCCGACACCACCTGGACCTCCACGTCGTCCGGGGTGAGGTCGCCGAGGCCGACCCGGACCCGCAGCCCGACACTCGTCCCCAGCTCGGCGGTGGCCGCCGGGGCGGTCGTCTCCACATGGTCCACGCTGACCCCGGGCCACGCCGCCCGTACCCGGGCCTTCCACCCGGCCAGGTCCCGCGCGGTGCCGGGGTCCAGGGCGCGGTGGGCCTGGGCGGCGGGGGCGTAGAGCCGCTCGACGTACTCCCGGACCATGCGCCCGGCCAGCACCTTCGGGCCGAGCAGGGTGAGGGTCTGGCGGACCATCTCGATCCAGCGGTCGGGCAGTCCGCCTCGGCCCTGCTCGTAGAAGCGCGGGGTGACCCGCTGTTCGAGCAGCTCGTAGAGGGCCGCCGCCTCGATGTCGTCCCGCCGGTCGGGATCGGTGGCCGCGCCGTCCGCCGTCGGGATGGCCCAGCCGAAGTCCGGCTGGAACCACTCGTCCCACCAGCCGTCCAGCACCGACAGGTTGAGGCAGCCGTTGAGCGCGGCCTTCATCCCGGAGGTGCCGCACGCCTCCAGCGGACGCAGCGGGTTGTTCAGCCAGACGTCACAGCCCGGGTAGAGCTTCTGCGCCATCCCCATGCCGTAGTCCGGCAGGAACACGATCCGGTGCCGCACCCGCGGATCGTCCGCGAACCGCACCAGTTCCTGCACCAGCCGCTTGCCGCCGTCGTCCGCCGGATGCGCCTTGCCCGCGACGACGATCTGCAGCGGCCGCTCCGGATGCAGCAGCAGCTCGGTCAGCCGCGCCTTGTCCCGCAGCATCAGCGTGAGCCGTTTGTACGACGGCACACGGCGGGCGAACCCGATGGTGAGCACGTCGGGGTCGAGCACCCCGTCGATCCAGCCCAGCTCGGCCCCGGCCGCCCCGCGCTGCCGCCAGGAGGCCCGCAGCCGGTCCCGCACCTCGAACACGAGCTGCTCGCGCAGGGTGCGGCGCAGATCCCAGATCTCCTGCGCGGAGATGTCGGCGACCGCGTCCCAGCGCTCCGAGGCGCCGATGGCCAGCGCGTCCTCGGCCCGCTGCGCGCCGAGCTGCCGCACCCCGAGCCGCAGTACCTCCGGGGCCACCCAGGTCGGCCCGTGCACCCCGTTGGTGACCGAGGTGATCGGCACCTCCTCGGTGTCGAACCCCGGCCACAGCCCGGCGAACATCCCCCGGCTCACCTGCCCGTGCAGCAGCGACACCCCATTGGCCCGCTGGGCCAGCCGCAGCCCCATCACGGCCATGTTGAACAGGTTCGGCTCGCCGCCCGGATACGTCTCGGTGCCGAGCGCCAGAATCCGCCGTACGTCGATGCCGGGCAGCTCGCCGTCCGGCCCGAAGAACCGCGCGACCAGCTCCCGCTCGAAGCGGTCGATCCCGGCCGGGACGGGCGTGTGCGTGGTGAACACCGTGCCGGACCGCACGGTCTCCAGCGCCGGTTCGAAGTCGAGCCCGTCCTCGCACAGCTCCGCGATCCGCTCCAGACCGAGGAAACCGGCGTGCCCCTCGTTGGTGTGGAACACCTCGGGCTCGGGGTGGCCGGTGAGACGGCAGTACGTCCGCACCGCCCGCACACCCCCTATGCCGAGCAGCATCTCCTGGAGCAGCCGGTGCTCACTGCCGCCGCCGTAGAGCCGGTCGGTGACGCCGCGTTCGCCGAGGTCGTTCTCCTCCACGTCGGAGTCGAGCATCAGCAGCGGCACCCTGCCGACCTGCGCCACCCAGATCCGGGCGTGCAGCGCGCGGCCGCCGGGCAGCGCGAGCCGGACCCCCGCGGGGGTGCCGTCGGCCTCCTTGAGCAGGCTCACGGGCAGCTCGTTGGGGTCGAGCACCGGGTAGTGCTCCTGCTGCCAGCCGTCACGGGAGAGGGTCTGGCGGAAGTAGCCGTGCCGGTAGAGCAGCCCGACCCCGATCAGCGGTACGCCGAGGTCGCTGGCCGCCTTCAGATGGTCGCCGGCGAGGATGCCGAGGCCGCCGGAGTACTGGGGCAGCGCGGCGGTGATGCCGAACTCGGGCGAGAAGTACGCGACGGCGGCGGGCAGCCCGTCGCCCTGGTGCTGATACCAGCGGTCGCCGCTCACGTAGTCCCCGAGGTCCCCGGCCACCGCCGCGAGACGGCGCAGGAACCGCCGGTCCTCGGCCAGCTCGGCGAGCCGCACGGGACTCACCCTCCCCAGCAGCCGCACCGGGTCGCCTCCGGCGGCCGCCCAGTGCTCGGGGTCCACCGCCTGGAACAGGTCGCGCGTTTCCACATGCCAGGACCAGCGCAGATTCCTCGCCAGATCACTCAGCGGGCGCAGGGGTTCGGGGAGAACGGGACGGACGGTGAACCGACGGATGGCCTTCAATTTCCACCTCGGACGCGTCGCTAGGTGAGACGCACAGCGCCGTGCGTCTCGTCGTCACTCCCGACGGTAGTGGTTACCGGAGGGTCGGTGGGGACGCATCCGGGTGAAGCGGTCGGAACGTGGCGCAAACGGTGACATGCCTTTACCCGGGGGCACCGGCGTCTTCCGGCCGAATGCGCGGGCGGCGCCGTCGCGCACCCGCGACTCCCGGGGCAGGCTGTGCGGAAGTCAACCCTGTTACGCACAAGGTCAGTTGCTGACCTTCTCTTGGGGAGTCAACACGGTCCCGGCGGGAATCGGGAAAAGGGGCCGGTCTTGTACGTAGACATACGCGCGAGTAGTTAACAAAGTGCCGGATTGCCCACCCGAACCGGGTGGGAAGGCTCCTCCGGTACGACCCCACAGGCGCACCACAGCACCACCGCAGGACCCACCTCGACGTTGACGCGGACAGGAGCGGTCATGCCCGCCAAGCACCACACGCCAGCGGCCAAGCCTCCGGCCGGAAACCAACCGCGGCCCCCCGACGCCCCCGACCCGGCGGCACCCCCGGAGACCACGCCCCGCCCCGAGCTCGCCGAGCAGGGGCGCCCGAAGCGGCCCCGAACCGGACGCCCGGGACCGGAGCGAGCGAAGGCCGACCGGCCCGGACGGGAGCGGACGGAGGCCGCCCCGACGGCGGACACGCGGGCCCGGACCGGACCGCCGGGGACGGCGTCCGCCGAAACCGCTGTCGCCCAGCCTCCGGCTCCACACGCCGAACCCGTCACCACACGGCCCCCGACCCCGACCGCCGTACCCGTCACCACGCGGCCTCCCGCCCCACACGTCCAAGCCCACCTGGAGGGACCCCCCACCACCGTCGTAGGCCGCATCCCCGCCCTCGACGTGCGCCCCGTCGTGCAGCACGGGCGCAAGCCCGCCAAGGCTGTCGTCGGAGAGGTGTTCCAGGTCAGCGCGACCGTGTTCCGGGAGGGGCACGACGCCGTGAACGCCGATGTCGTACTGCGCGGCCCCGACGGCCGTACCGGCCCCTGGACGCCGATGCGGGAACTCGCCCCCGGCACGGACCGCTGGGGCGCCGACGTGAGCGCGGACGCGACCGGGCACTGGACCTACACCGTGGAGGCGTGGTCGGACCCGCTCGCCACCTGGCGGCACACGGCCGGGATCAAGATTCCCGCGGGTATCGACACCGGTCTCGTGCTGGACGAGGGCGCGCGGCTGTACGAGCGGGCGGCGGTCGGGGTGCCGGAGGAGCTGCGGAAGACCGTACTGGAGGCGGCGGCCGCGCTGCGCGCCGAGGACCGCCCGGCGTCCTGGCGCCTGGCGGCGGCGCTGGCGCCCGAGGTCGTGGAGGTCCTGGAGCGTTATCCGCTACGGGAGTTGGTGACCGCGTCCGATCCCATGCCGCTGCTGGTCGAGCGCGAACGCGCCCTCTACGGCTCGTGGTACGAGTTCTTCCCGCGCTCGGAGGGGACGGAAGAGCAGCCGCACGGCACCTTCCGGACCGCCGAGCGTCGGCTGGAGGCCATCGCGGAGATGGGCTTCGACGTGGTGTACCTGCCGCCGATCCACCCCATCGGAACCACGCACCGCAAGGGCCGCAACAACACGCTCACCGCGACACCGGACGACGTGGGCGTGCCCTGGGCGATCGGCTCCCCCGAGGGCGGGCACGACAGCATCCACCCGCAGCTGGGCACGCTGGAGGACTTCGACCACTTCGTGGGCCGAGCACGTGAGTTGGGCCTGGAAATCGCCCTGGACTTCGCCCTCCAGTGCTCCCCCGACCACCCCTGGGTCGAGAAGCACCCCCAGTGGTTCCACCACCGCCCCGACGGCACGATCGCCTACGCCGAGAACCCGCCGAAGAAGTACCAGGACATCTACCCCATCGCCTTCGACGCCGACATGGACGGCCTCGTCACGGAGACGGTTCGCGTCCTGCGGCACTGGATGGAGCACGGCGTACGGATCTTCCGCGTCGACAACCCGCACACCAAGCCGGTCGTCTTCTGGGAACGCGTCATCGGCGAGATCAACCGCGCCGACCCCGACGTCCTCTTCCTGGCCGAGGCGTTCACCCGCCCCGCGATGATGCACACCCTCGCGCAGGTCGGCTTCCAGCAGTCGTACACCTACTTCACCTGGCGTAACGACAAACGGGAGTTGACGGAGTACCTCACCGAACTCTCGGGGGAGGCGGCCGCGTACATGCGGCCCAACTTCTTCCCCAACACCCCGGACATCCTGC
>NZ_WWIR01000545.1 GCF_009863025.1 Streptomyces sp. SID4985
CAGGAGCTGGCCCGCACCACGGTGGCGACTCTGCTCGCCCGACTGCATGAGAAGGGGGCGGTGGGGCGCACTCCGGGCCGGCGGGGTTTCCTGTACTTCGCAGTGGACGACGCCCACGGCCTGACCGCGCAGCGCATGCACCGCGAGCTGGACCAGGACGACGATCGCAGCACGGTGCTGGCCAGGTTCGTCGAACGACTCAGCCCCGAT
>NZ_WWIR01000546.1 GCF_009863025.1 Streptomyces sp. SID4985
CGATGTCGTGGCCGTCGATGGGGCCGACGTACTTCAGGCCCAGGTCCTCGAACATGCCCTGGGGCGCGAAGGCGTCCTTGAAGCCCTTCTTGGCGCCGTGCAGGGCCTCGTAGACGTACTTGCCGACGATCGGGGTGCCCCGGATGACCTGCTTGCCCCAGGCGAGGGCCTGTTCGTAGCCGTCGGTGGTGCGCAGGGTGGCGAGATGGTTGGCGAGGCCGCCGATGGTGGGGGCGTAGGAGCGTTCGTTGTCGTTGACGACGATGATGAGCGGACGGTCCTTGGCGGCGGCGATGTTGTTCAGCGCCTCCCAGGCCATGCCGCCGGTCAGCGCGCCGTCGCCGATGACGGCGACCACATGGCCGCGCTCCCCCAGCACCTGGCGGGCCTTGGCGAGGCCGTCGGCCCAGCCGAGCGCGGTGGAGGCGTGGCTGTTCTCGATGACGTCGTGCTCGGACTCCTCGCGCGAGGGGTAGCCGGACAGGCCACCCTTGCCGCGCAGCTTGGAGAAGTCCTGACGCCCTGTCAGTAGCTTGTGCACATAGCTCTGGTGGCCGGTGTCCCACAGGATGCGGTCCACGGGCGACTCGAACACCCGGTGCAGGGCGATGGAGAGTTCCACCACGCCCAGGTTGGGCCCGAGGTGGCCGCCGGTCCGGGACACCGCGTCCACCAGGAACTGCCGCACATCGGCGGACAGTTCGTCGAGCTCTTCCTTCGTCAGCGCCTTCAGGTCACGTGGTCCCCGGATTCTTTCCAGAATCGTCACGCCGGCCCCCTCTCGGTCCGTGTGCCGTGCCGTGTCTCAACTCGCCTGTTCGGACTCCTCGTTGATCTCCTCAGCGAGCCGCATCGCCTCCTCGATGAGGGTTTCCACGATCTTCGACTCCGGGACGGTCTTGATGACCTCGCCCTTGACGAAGATCTGGCCCTTGCCGTTGCCGGAAGCCACGCCCAGGTCGGCCTCGCGGGCCTCGCCGGGGCCGTTCACCACGCAGCCCATGACGGCGACGCGGAGGGGGACCTCCATGCCGGTCAGGCCCGCGGTGACCTC
>NZ_WWIR01000057.1 GCF_009863025.1 Streptomyces sp. SID4985
TTCGACTCCCTGACCGCCGTCGAACTCCGCAACCAGCTCGGCACCGCCACCGGACTCCGGCTGCCCACCACTCTCGCCTTCGACCACCCCACCCCCGCGGCCCTCGCCGCGCACCTCGGCACGGAGCTGGCACCGGCGGAGGCGTCCGCCGACCTGGGCGTATCGGCCGTCCTGAAGGACATCGACCAGCTGGAGGCCGCTCTGCGCGCGGCGTTTGCGGACGAACGGCATCCCCATGAGCGGATCGCCGCACGGCTACAGGAACTCCTGACCCTCACCCACACGAACGACCCCGACGGCGCCCGCTCCTCCGACGCCGACGAGGACCTGGAGTCCGCGACGGACGACGAACTGTTCGCCCTCCTCGACGAACTCGACTGACTCCGACGACTCCGACGACTCCGATGACTCCGACGACTCCGATGACTCGGACGATTCGGACGACTCGACCGGTCCGACCGAACCCGAACCCGAACCCGACCTGCCATCAACCCCATCCCAGAGAGTTGAGAGCACGTGGCTGACGAGGACAAGCTTCGCGACTATCTCAAGCGAGCCATCGCGGACGCGCGTGACGCACGCCGACGCCTGCACGAGGCCGAGGAGAAGGCACACGAGCCGATCGCGATCGTGGGGATGGCGTG
>NZ_WWIR01000547.1 GCF_009863025.1 Streptomyces sp. SID4985
GCGAACCAGCCGAAGTCGGCCGCGCCCTGCGGGGTGAGGAAGCCACCCACGGCGATCGTCGAGCCGAACAGGTAGAGCCAGTAGGCGAACATGTTCAGCCGCGGGAACGCCACGTCGGGCGCGCCGATCTGCAGCGGCATGATCCAGTTCGCGAAACCGGCGAACAGCGGCGTCGCGAACATCAGCAGCATCACGGTGCCGTGCATCGTGAACGCCTGGTTGAACTGCTC
>NZ_WWIR01000548.1 GCF_009863025.1 Streptomyces sp. SID4985
TCTCCAACGTTCCGGCCTCCTTGATCAGTTGGAGGATCTGGGCCTGCTCGTGGGCGGGCACCGCCGTCCAGTCCAGCCCGGCCCGCTCCAGCGCGGCCGCCAGGTCCAGGGGCACGCTGTGGGGCGTGCGGTCCCGTACGACCTGCACTGGCAGCGGCACTCTTGTCACGCCGGTGGCGACGGCGGTGTACGGCACCGCGGCCTGGCCACGCAGCGCGTAGGTGACGAAGGTCTTGGACGTGCCGGTGGGGAAGGTGACGCGGAGCCGGGTACCGCGCTGGCCGATCGGCCCGCGGCAGGGCAACAGCAGGAAGTCCCTTCCGACAGCACGGGCCGGGCGCGCCACGACACGCATGATCTCGGTGCCGACCGGCAGTGGGAGCAGTGGTGAGGGACCGGTGCCGGCCTCCGCAGGTTCCCGAGGCTGTGGCGGCCGGGTGACGGCGATGATGCCGCCTTCGCTGCCGCCTGCGCGGCGCGCCGCCTTGTGCGTGAACAACACCAACCAACTGCTCGCCGAGATCGGCAAGAAGCACGGCAAGTCCGTCGCCCAGGTCGTCCTGCGCTGGCTGACCCGGCGCGGAGTCATCGCCATCCCCAAGTCTGTGCGCGTCGAGCGCATGCACGAGAACTTCAACGTCTTCGACTTCCAGCTCCCCGACGGGCAGATGGCCCAGATCGCCACCCTCGACACTGGCAGTTCCCTCTTCTCCGGCCACCACGCCCCTGAGTGGTCACCTGGCTCGCAGGGCGCTGCCTGGACGCCTGACACACCCGCTCTGGAGCGGCCCGGTAGGTCGCAATCGCCTGTGATCACGGCCTCGCATACTTCTCTGATGGACACACCAAGGGCTTCCTGGCGCAACACCACTCACGACTGGGCCGGCACCGTCGACCTCGACCATCTTGAGTGCATCCGCCAGAGGCCAGCTGCCTTCGCTCCCGGCGGCACCCTGCACCTGATCCTGGAAGTCGTCGCTTATGTGGCGGACGAGGCCGAATCAGGCCACGGCGGCCTCTGTCACATCACCCTCTACCCGGACGGCTCGGTGGCCGTCGCCGACAACGGACGGGGCACCGACACACGCCTTGATGAGCATGGATGCATCGTGAAGAAGCCGGTCATGGCCACGAAGGACCTCCGGTTCTTCGACGACCCTGATGCGCCGTTCCTCCCCGACACACACATTCGCCGGGGCATGTCTGTCGTCGCCGCACTCAGCACGTGGCTCATCCATACCAACCGCCGTCTCAACGGCTCCTGGACTCAGCGGTACGAACACGGCGTGCCCACCGCTGACCTGCGACCGGTCGCCGATGACCTCACGACCGGGACCACCGTCCACTTTCTCCCGGACGAGTCAATGCGTACCGTCAGCAGCACCATGTTCGAGGACCTGGCACGGCTGACTCGGGCGTGGCAACACCTCTCCATCGAAATAGACGACCGTCGAGGCATGTAAAGCGGTCACTTCTCAGAAAGTGATCGCGTCGCAAACCCTCTTCCAGGGTTCGTTCATAGTTCCTGGGCGTCACGAAGGCTCCGGGGGTGCGGCGACCGAAGTTTTCCCGGCAGACGGTCCGTCGACCTGGGGATTCCTTCCTTCCGGGATCTCAAAGTGGAGGGTTCTTGTGACGAGTTCGCGGAGTCGTCCACTTCATCAGTCAGGTCTCTGCTGCAGGAACCCTGTTCTTACCAGGTTCGCGCGGCCCGTTGGTGATGCCAGGACAGGGTCAGCGCCAGGACGGCAACGGTGAAGAGGGGGGCGGTCGTTATGAGGTACGGCACCGTCCGCCCCTGTGCGAGCGCGAAGAGTCCACAGAGCGCACCTCCGGCAGCGCGCCAACCGCAGGCGGCCAGGCCGTGAGCAGCACGAAGAGCGTGGGCGTCGCGGCAAAGAAGAACACCCACCCATGCCGCCCGTAGTCGTCGGCGGGGGGATGGGCATGGACGGTGGACATGCGTCGCGCAGATGATCGCTGGATGAGGAGCGCTGGTCGCGGGTTCCCCTGGCCATCGTCGTCATGGCGGCCGCGACCTGGGGTCTGCTGGGATATGTAGCGGGCGGCTGCACGCGCGGGTCCCGGGGTGGTTGGATCACCGCGGGAACGTTGATCCGGGGGGCGGGGACGGGGGCGGGGGTGTGGGGTGGCTCGGCCGAAGCAGTGGGCAGTCGATGACGAGTCGTGGGCGGTGATCGAGCCACTGCTGCCCAGGGGCGAGCGTCGGTCCCGGCATCCGGGACGCAAGCGGCATCCGAACCGGCTGTGTTCCAGGGCATCCTGTTCGTGCTGCACACCGGGATCGCCTGGGAACAACTGCCGCAGGAACTCGGCTTCGGCTCGGGCGTGACCTGCCGGCGCCGCCTGGCCGAGTGGACCGAGGTCGGCGTGCGGCCCCGGCTGCACGAGATCCCCCCCCCCCCGCCGAACTCCATGTTGCGAACGCCCTGGACTTCTCTCGGACGGCGGTCGACGGCTCCCACACCCGGGCGTTTAAGGGGGAGCCAAGGGCAAACGTGGTCGGCCCCGGCGCCGACTGGTCGCGGTGCTCGGTGACCGCGGCTACGACCACGACAAGTACCGCCGCCTCGTCCGGGGCCTCAGCCTGAAACCGCTGATCGCCTGCCAGGGCACCGAACACGGCCCGGACCCGGCGTCCAACGCTGGTTCGTGAAGCGCGCGTTCGCTCACCTGCACTGGTTCCGCCGCCCGCGGATCCGCTGGGAGATTCGCGACGACGACACCCACGAAGCGTTCCGCACCCCGGGATGCGCACTCATCCGCTGGCGACGCCTGCGTGCCTTGAAAAGCGGGCATGGAATTTAGTTGGGTCCAAGGTCATGAGCCCCTACGTCAAGACGTTCCATGCCATTGAGATCGGTGACGGCGCAGATGGTCGGTGGGCTGCGCATGTCCGTTCGGCCATGGCGAAGCCGGAGGGCTGGCTGACCGAAGAGGGCCGGACCCCCGAGGGTGCAGCGAAGGCCCGGCAACTCTTCGACACGCACATGCCCGAGCTGGCCCCCGTGCTCGACCGGCTCGCGGAGCAACTGGAATCTCCTCAGGCCAGGACGCTTCTCACTATGGCGACCGTGCGTCCGTTCTTCTCCGGCTGTACCCAGATCGGCCACGAGGGCACGCTGCTCAGAAATTACGACTTCGCCCCGGACCACTGCGAAGGCACCATCGTTTCCTCCCAGTTCCTCCGCCCAGTACTCGGCATGCAGGAAGCGGGATGGGGCCTGCTGGACGGCATGAACGACGCCGGACTCGCGGTGTCGCTCACCTTCGGCGGGCGATTCGTCCACGGGCCCGGATTCGCCATTCCCCTCGTGCTGCGCTACCTCCTGGAAACCTGCCGGACCGTTGATGAGGCCATCGGCAAACTGCGCACGATACCCATCGCGATTCCGCAGAACGTCACCCTCGTCGACGCGCACCGGAGCCTGACGGTCCATGTGGGCCCCGACATCCCGATGACCGAGGCCCACGACGCCTGCGCCGCCAATCACCAGCATTTACCAGTGCCTGACGAGCAGGAACAAACCACCCGGACACGAGCACGACTGGCCGCCGTTCGGGCAGCGGGAGTTGATGTTCCGTCGATGCTGCGACCACCGCTGTATCAGTGCGGCTACGACCAATGGCTGGGCACCCTGTACACCGCCCACTACCGCCCCGCCGAGGGGCGCGTGACGTACCACTGGCCCGGCGAGCGTTGGGAACACACCATCGGCGGCTTCACTCCGGGATCACGCACCGTTGCCCTGGGGCTGCCCGGCGACGGCAACGATCGCGGCCGACGGTGCTCCGGTCCGTGGGAGCGGGCGGTACCGAGCGGCCTGCGGCGTGCTCGCGGAGGTGGCGAGTCAGTTCCGGGAGGTCGTACGCGGGGAAACTCACCTGCAGTAGCCGGAGACGAAACCGCGAGGCCAGCTGCTCCTGGAACATGGCCGCGTCCATCGGTTTGACGGTCATGTCCCATGCGTCCGGAGCCGCCCAGTGCGTCATCCGGACGTAGAACGCGTCCCGCGGGCCGGAGTTCGCCACGGCCGAGAGGAATGCGAGGCCGCTGTCGACCGGGAAGTCGATCAGCATCCAGCCGCGCTTGGACTCCACCCACTCCCGCATGTGCGGAAGCTTCTCGAGCCAGTCCGCCCGCCCACCGTGTTGGGCGGGTTACGGATGTTGATCACGTCCTGGCTCAACGACGCATGCGGCGCGTCCCGTACGCGGCGGCCCCCACGACGAGTACGGCGGCTCCGGTGATCACGGAGGGCAGGGGGAGGGTGAAGGCCAGGACCAGACAGCCGGTCAGGCCGACGACGGGGACGATCCGGGCGGGGCGGCCTTCTGCGGGGGGCAAGGTCCAGGCGGAGGCGTTGGCGATGGCGTAGTAGGCCAGGACGCCGAAGGAGGAGAAGCCGATCGCCCCGCGTAGGTCCGTTGTCGCGGCCGCGAGGGCGACGACGGCGCCGACGAGGAGTTCGGCCCGGTGGGGGACCTTGAAGCGCGGGTGCACGGCTGCCAGGCCGTGGGGGAGGTGGTGGTCGCGGGCCATGGCCAGGGTGGTGCGGGAGACTCCGAGGATGAGGGCGAGCAGGGAGCCGAGGGCGGCGACGGCGGCGCCGACGCGTACGACGGGCACGAGCCGGTCGGCACCGGCCGCCCGCGCCGCCTCCATCAGCGGGGCCCCGGCGGAGCCGAGGCCGTCCGGGCCCAGGACCAGGAGGGCGGAGACGGCGACGAGGGCGTACACGACCAGGGTGATACCGAGCGCGATCGGAATGGCCCGGGGAATGGTGCGGGACGGGTCGCGGATCTCTTCACCGAGGGTGGCGATGCGGGCGTAGCCGGCGAACGCGAAGAACAGCAGCCCGGCGGCTTGGAGCACGCCGATCGTAGTCGCGTCCGGGCCGATGTCCAGGCGGGCCGTATCCACGGCGCCGGAGGTGAGAGAGGTGACCACGACGGTGGCCAGCACGGCCAGGACGACGGCCACGATGATGCGGCTGAGCAGGGCGGACTTGTGAACGCCGACGTAGTTGACCACGGTCAGGGCCACTACGGCGGTCACCGCGACCGCGTGGGCCTGGCCCGGCCAGACGTAGGAGCCGACGGTCAGCGCCATGGCCGCGCAGGAGGCGGTCTTGCCCACCACGAACGCCCACCCGGCCAGGTAGCCCCAGAACTCGCCCAGCCGCTCCCGCCCGTAGACGTAGGTGCCGCCCGAGGCCGGGTAGAGGGCGGCGAGCCGGGCGGAGGAGGTGGCGTTGCAGTACGCGACGACCGCGGCGATCGCCAGCCCGATCAGGAGACCGGAACCGGCCGCCCGCGCGGCCGGAGCCAGGGAGGCGAAGATCCCGGCACCGATCATCGACCCCAACCCGATCGTCACCGCGTCCGGCACTCCCAGCCGCCGCTGGAGCTCGTCCGGGACCCCCGGGGCGGGCTTGGATGCGTTGTCCAACTTCGCTGCTCCCTCGACCTTGGCCTCGCCCTCGACCTCGACTGCGGGCGAGGACCGGTGGGCCCGCGTCCCGCGCGCACGATAAGCGACGGACTTGAACAGGCCCCACCTCGAATGATCCGGTCCCTGCGGGTCCGCATCTTCGGTCTCGCCGGCCCTGGCGGCAGCTGAGCCGTCCCGGGTGCTGACCGATGGGGCACGAGCGGGGAGGCAGGCGCTGGTCAGAGCCGTGCGGCCGTGCGGATCAGGTTGGCCAGGGCGAGGGAGCGGCTGTGGGCGGGCCAGGCGATGTGGGTCACGACGGGAGGCGCGTCGGTCAGGGGGACGGCCGTGTGCTCGGCCCACAGCCAGGAGCGGGCGGAGTCGGGGACGACCGCCACGGTGCGTCCGAGGGCGATCAACTGGGCCAGTTGCGTCTGGTTGTGGATCTCGGGGCCTGGGCCAGGTGCGTAGGTGCCGTGGGTGGGCCAGCGGGCTAGCGGCAGATCGGGGACGTCCCTGACGTCGGCCAGGGACAAGGTCTCGCGGGCGGCGAGGGGGTGCCCGGCAGGCAGGACGGCGATCTGCCCCTCGGTCGTCAGTGCCTCGCTGTCGAACCCGGCGAGGGAGTTCCACGGCGTGTGCATGAGCGCGACATCAGCGCGTCCGTCGCGCAGCAGCTCTTCCTGCTCGCAAATGCCGCACGGCAGCACCTCGATTTCGGCGCTGTCTGGCTCGGCCGCGTAGGCGTCGAGAAGTTTCCGCAGCAGTTCGTGGGACGCGGCGGCCTTCACCGCGAGGACCAGCCGACCGCGGGGGCCGTCAGGACTGTCGGCACCGGCGGCGCGTCGGGTACGGCGAGCGGCGGCGGCGGTCGCGTCGAGGGCCGCCCGGCCCTCGTGCAACAGCACCTCTCCGGCACCGGTCAGCCGGACGCCACGGCGGTTGCGCTGCAACAGGCAGACCCCGAGGCGTCGTTCGAGCCGCTGGATCGCCCGCGACAGCGGCGGCTGGGCCATGCCGAGGCGCTCGGCGGCGCGCCCGAAGTGCAGTTCCTCGGCGACAGCCACGAAGTACCTCAACTCACGGGTCTCCAGGGTGTCCACGGCCGCAGCATAAGCGGTGATACCCGGCAGGTATGACAGGACACCGTATCGGTGTTGGCCGCGCCACTCGTCCGCGAGCCACCATCATCGGCATGAGCGAAACGAAGATCGCGCTGGTGACCGGCGCGAACAAGGGCATCGGGTACGAGATCGCGGCCGGGCTGGGCAGCCTCGGGTACCGCATGGGCGTGGGGGCCCGCGACGCCGACCGACGCGAAACCGCCGTCGGCAAGCTGCGCGCCGTCGGCGTGGACGCGTTCGGGGTACCTCTGGACGTGACCGACGACCAGAGCGTCGCTGATGCCGCGGAACTGGTCGAACGGCTGGCCGGGCGCCTGGACGCCCTGGTCAACAATGCCGGTGTCTCGGGCGAGATGGGCCCGGGGTGGGTGCAGGATCCGACCGTGCTCGACCTGGAGGTGCTCCGCACGGTCGTGGACACCAACGTCATGGGTGTCGTCCGGGTGACCAACGCGATGCTGCCGCTGCTGCGGCGCTCGGCCTCGCCGCGCATCGTCAACGTCTCCAGCAGCGTCGGCTCCCTGGCCCGGCAGACGGACCCGGATGTCGAGATCCCGATCATGGCGGCCTACGCGCCGTCGAAGTCGTTCCTCAACGCCCTCACCGTGCAGTACGCCCGGCAGTTCGCCGGTACGCACATCCTGATCAACGCCGCCTGCCCGGGGCTGGTCGCGACCGACTTCACCGGCTTCCAAGGGCCCCGCACCCCTGAACAGGGCGCGGCCACGGCGATCCGGCTCGCCACCCTGCCCGACGGCGGCCCGACCGGTTCGTTCTTCGAGGACGACGGCGTCGTCCCTTGGTGATCACGAAGGGGTGTCCTCGGCGTCTCCGCCCCGGTGCCAGGCGTAGACGCGGACGGGGCCGAGGTGGAGTTCGTTGGGGCCCAGGCAATCGGCGGCCCAGGTGGCCAGGCGTGAGCCGCAGGCGCAGGCCAGGTTGGGGCCGTGCGCGCCGGTGGGGCCACAGCACCCGGTCCAGTTGTTCCCGCAGGTGAAGGGGGTGAGGCGGGGCAGGACGTCGTCGGGGTGGATGACGACGCTGTCGCGCCGGCCCGCCGAGACGGTGACCCCGGTGTCGGTCCGCAGTAACTCGCGGCCCGAGCTGCGGGGATGTTGGCGGGGCGCGGCGGCAGGGGCGAAGGGCGCGCCCCACGGGTCGGGGTCGATGGCGTAGTGCCCGCGTGGGACGGTGGAGCGGGCCCGCCCGGTCTTCTTGTCCCGGCCGTCGTCCGGGTCGTCGACGTCCGGGACCGCGGGCAGAGCCACCAGATCCCCGGTGAGCGCGGTCCCGCACTTGGTGCAGTAGAAGACAGTCACGCGTCGGGTTCTACCGCCTGGCGGTACGGCCCGTCACGCGGTAAACGGTCGGCCGTCTCCGCCCCGTTGCAGAACACCATCGCACTGGTCGTGACAACACGTCGGATACGTCGGCCCCGGGGCGCCGCCCGGATGCCGTTCCGCCGGTCTCACGACGTCCCGGTCCTGAGGCCGCCCCCCAACAGCAGCGCCACATCCAGCGCCGCCACGGCGACCGCCGCCGCGAACGCGGCCCGTGCCCGGCGGCGGCCCAGCACCGTCCCGGCCATCGCGATCAGCCCGGCCCCCGCCAGTGCGGCCAGCTGCCGGGCGCCGGGCGGTCCGGCGGGGCCGAGTGCCAGCAGGGCCGACGCGGTGACGAGGGGTACCGGCAGCAGCAGCCGTACCCGGCCGGGGCCCAGCCGCTGCGGCCAGCCCCGTACGCCGGTCGCCAGGTCGCCCCGGATGTCCGGCAGCACGTTGCCGAGGTGGGCGCCGACGCCCAGCAGCGCTCCGGCGGCGAGGACCCACCAGGCGGGCCACGGCCGCTCGGGCAGACCCAGCGTGACGAAGGCGGGGAGCGCGGCGAAGGCCACCGCGTACGGTGCCCAGGACCAGCGGGTCGCCTTGAGCCGCAGGTCGTACGCCCACGCGGCCGCGACGGCGGTCAGATGCACGGCGCCCGCCGACCACCCGCAGGCGAAGGAGAGCGGCACGCACACGGCCAGCGCGGCACCGGCGGCCGTCCACACCTGAGCGGCCTCGATCGCGCCGTCCGCGACGGGCTTGCCCCGGCGGCCCGTGGCGCTGTCCCGGCGCGCGTCGACGGCGTCGTTGCACCAGCCGATGGAGAGCTGCCCGGTGAGCACGGCGCCGGTGGTGAGCAGGCATCGGCCCGGTTCCTGTCCTGCCGTCACGGCGAGCGCCGCCGTCAGCGCGGTGACCGCCGCCAACGGGCCGGGATGGCAGGCCCCGGCCAGGGCGGAGGTCGTGCGCACCAGGAGCGTCGGCTGTTCGGGAGTCACCACCCGGCGATCCTAGGAGCGCCGCCGGGCGCGCCACGATCGGGAACGGCCGGACGGGCGATCTCTGGTGCCGGGCCGGCTGCCCCGGGAAGGGCTGCTGAGTCCCCCCCGGATCGGTCGACGTACGGGAGCGTCATGACGCGGATCGCAGCCGTGCGCGGTGCCCTCGCTCCGTACCGCTTCGCCCAGGCCGAGATCACCGACATGGTGGCCGACGCCTGTCTGCCCCGGGGCGCCGACCGCCAGGTGCTGGACCGCCTGCACCGCAACGCCGGGGTCCGCGCCCGCCACATGACGTTGCCGCTCGACCGGTACGCGACGCTGGACGGCTTCGGCGCCGCCAATGACCGCTACATCGCCGCCGCCACCGACCTGGGTGCCCGGGTGACCCGGGACGCGTTGCGCGCCGCCGGGCTGTCGGCGGCCGACGTGGACCTGCTGGTCTTCACCTCGGTCACCGGGGTCGCCGTACCGTCCGTCGACGCGCGGGTGGCGGGACGGCTCGGGCTGCGGCCGGACGTGCGGCGGGTACCGCTGTTCGGGCTGGGCTGTGCCGGGGGAGCGGCCGGACTGGCGCGCGTGCACGACTTCCTGCTGGGGCGCCCCGAGCAGGTGGCGGTGCTGCTGTCGGTCGAGCTGTGTTCGCTCACCTTCCAACGCGGGGACGCCTCCACGGCCAACCTCGTCGCCACCGGCCTCTTCGGCGACGGCGCCGCCGCCGTGGTGGCCTGCGGGGCCGACCGTGCGGACGCGTTCACGGGCCCCACGGTCGTGGACGCCCGCAGCCGTCTGTACCCGGACGCGCTCGGTGTGCTGGGCTGGGACATCGGGGATTCAGGCTTCAAGGTCGTCCTCGATCCGGACATCCCGCAGGCGCTCCGTCGCCATCTGGCCGACGACGTACGGGAGTTCCTCGGCGACCACGGCCTGAAACCGCAGGACGTGACCGCCTGGGTGTGCCACCCCGGCGGCCCCCGCATCCTGGAGGCCGCCGCCGAGGCGCTCGACCTCCCCGCCGAGGAACTCGGCCTCAGCTGGCGCCACTTGGCCGAGGTGGGCAACCTCTCCTCGTCCTCCGTGCTCCACGTACTCCGCGACACCCTCACCGAACGCCGCCCGCCGCCCGGCACTCCGGGGCTGCTGCTGGCCGTCGGGCCGGGGCTGGCCTGCGAATTGGTGCTGCTGAGCTGGTGAGTTGGTGAGCACGAGCACGACAGGAGGACACATGATCTGGTACGCGCTGCTGGTGGTCGCCGTCGCGGCTGAGCGGGTCGCCGAACTGGTCGTGGCGCGCCGTAATGAGCGGTGGAGCAGGTCACGCGGCGCGATCGTGGCGGGTGACGGACATTATCCGGCGATGGTCGCCCTGCACGTGGGTCTCCTGGCGGGCTGTCCGCTCGAAGTGTGGCTCGGCGGGCGGCCGTTCGTGCCCGCGCTGGGCTGGCCGATGCTGGCCGTGCTGGTGGGCGCGCAGGCGTTGCGGTGGTGGTGCGTCGGGACGCTCGGACCGCGCTGGAACACCCGCGTGATCGTCGTACCGGGTCTGCCGCTGGTGGCCCGGGGGCCGTACCGCCTGCTGCGGCACCCGAACTACGTGGCCGTGGTCGCCGAGGGGATCGCCCTGCCCCTGGTGCACACGGCCTGGATGACCGCCGTCGTCTTCACGCTGCTGAACGCCGCCGTGCTGACCGTGCGCATCCGCTGCGAGAACCAGGCGCTCGCCGCCGCCGGTACACCGGTTCCGGCATGATCGACGTCCTGGTGGCCGGTGGCGGCCCGGCCGGGCTCGCGGCGGCCGTGCACGCCACGCTGGCCGGGCTCACCGCGGTGGTGGTCGAGCCGCGCACGGCGCCCGTGGACAAGGCGTGCGGCGAGGGCGTCATGCCCGGCGGGGTCGCCGCCCTCCGGGCGCTGGGCGTGGAGCCGGTGGGCCGGGAGTTGCGCGGCATCCGCTATGTGGACGGTCTCCGCCGCGCCGAAGCGCCCTTCCGCGACCGGCCGGGGCTGGGCGTCCGCCGTACGACCCTGCACCACGCGCTGCACGAGCGCGCCCTCGGTCTCGGCGTACGGATCGTCCCCGGCAAGGTCGGCGAAGTGCGCCAGACGCGGGACAGCGTCAACGCCGCCGGGATCACGGCGCGTTGGCTGATCGCCGCCGACGGCCTGCACTCTCCCGTCCGCCGCCGCCTCGGCCTGGAGCTGCCCGGCGGCGCGCGGGGCGGCCGGTACGGACTGCGCCGCCACTATCGCGTCGCCCCGTGGACGGACTTCGTGGAGGTCCACTGGTCCGGCCAGGGCGAGGCCTACGTGACCCCGGTCGCCGACGGCCTGGTGGGGGTCGCCGTACTGAGCCGCGTCCGCCGCGGGTACGACGAGCATCTGGCCGGTTTCCCGGCCCTCACCGCCGCGCTGCACGGGGCTCCCGCCACGGAGGTGCGAGGTGCGGGGCCGCTGCGCCAGCGGGTGCGGCGCAGGGTCGAGGGCCGGGTACTGCTCGTCGGGGACGCGGCGGGCTACGTGGACGCGCTCACCGGTGAGGGCATCGCGCTCGCCCTGGCGACGGCCGAGGCCGCCGTACGGTGTGTCGCGGCCGGGTTGCCGGAGCGGTACGAGCGGGAGTGGGTCCGCGCCACGCGCCGCCACCGCCTGCTGACCAGGGCCTTGCTGGCCGCGAGCAGCCGTCCGGTCGGTGCCCGGCTCATCGTGCCCGTGGCGTCCCGGTTGCCGCCGGTCTTCGCCGCGGCGGTGCACGCGCTCCGCTGACGGATTTCGTCCGGCGGCGCCGATGTGCGAGGCCGAGGGCAGGCGCCGCGGCTGTGGTCGCGAGCGTGTCGAGACGATCCACCGTCTTTGCCATGGTTACTGTGCGTTCTGCTCGAATAAGTCCATAAAGCGCCGATTAGCGCCTGCTGGTGGTCGAGAGGACACGGACCATGAATGAATTTTCTCGTCGCGGACTGCTCAGGGCGACGGCGGTCGCCGGTGCCGGCGCGGTGGTCGTGCCCGGCGTCGCGGCCGCCGCGGCCCCCGACGCGAGCGCGGCGACCGGGGAAACCGTGAGCGGGGCACACGGGGCGAAGTGCCCGCCGGCACAGCTGACCGGCCGAATCGTCCGCCCCGACGACCCCGGGTACACGAACGCGCGCCTCGGCTGGGACCAGCTCTTCTCCCACTATCCGCTGGTGATCGTCTTCGCTCAGAACACCCAGGACGTGGTCAACGCCCTGACGTGGGCGCGGCAGAACGACGTCGCGCTGCGGATCCGGAGTGGCCGCCACAGCCTTGAGGGCTGGTCGAACGTCGACAGCGGCCTCGTGATCGACATCAGCGAGCTGAAGTCGGTCCACATCGACAGAGCCGCTCGCGTCGCGACGGTCGGCGCCGGACTCAATCAGCTGGAAGCGGTGACCACCCTCGCGAAGCAGAACTTCGCGGTGACGACAGGGACCGAAGGCAGCGTGGGCCTGTCCGGAGCCACGCTCGGCGGCGGGTTCGGCTTCCTCACGCGCTGGCTCGGCATGGCCTGCGACAGCCTGATCGGCGCCGAGATCGTCGTCGCGGAAGGCGACGAGTGCGGCAAGGTGATCAAGACCGACCTGCACCACAACGCGGACCTGCTCTGGGCGCTGCGCGGAGCGGGCAACGGCAACTTCGGCATCGTCACCTCCCTCACCTACAAGCTGGCCCCGCTGAAGAGCGTCACGTATCTGCAGGCCACGTGGGACGGAACCGGCGACCTGAGCAGGATCTTCAAGGCCTACCAGCGCACCGCGCCGTACACCGACGACCGCCTCGGCACCCAGCTCGAGATCCACCGGAACCAGATCCTGCTGTTCGCGGTCCTCGCCGAAGGAACCCCCGCGGAGGCGAAACGGCTGCTGGCCCCGATCCTGTCGATCGACAGCCCCCAGGTCTCGGCGCAAGTGGGGAACTGGGGCGACGTGTACGCGGGATTCCAGATCCCGACCGAGGACGAACCCGCGAACTGGAAGTTCTACTCACAGTTCACCAGGAAGCCGTTCCCGGCCAAGGCGATCGACGTGATCTCCTCGTTCATCAGGGACGCCCCCACGGACGACAGCAACTTCTTCGTTCAGGCCTTCGGGGGAGCGGTCAAGAGGAGTCCCCGCGGCGGTACGGCCTTCCCGCACCGCGACGCGCTCTTCTACTCCGAGCCCGGCGTCGGCTGGGGCAGGCGCAGCGACCAGCCGGGCATCTGCGACCCGCTCACCCCTCAGGCGCAGGCATGGATCGCCGAATTCAGCCAGGAACTGCGTCCTTACGTGGACGGCGCCTACGTCAACGTGCCGAACATCGGCATGCAGGACTGGGAGACCGCCTACTGGCGATCCAACGTCGACCGACTGCGCAAGATCAAGGCGCAGTACGACCCGCGCAACGTCTTCCAGTACGACCAGAGCATCCCGCCCGCCTCCCGCTGATCGCCCACGGTCCGAGCCCCCTCCCGACCGGTGGGGGGGGCTCAGCCATGTCCCGTGAGACGCCGGCCCGGCTACGCGGTCTGCTCGTCGGCTCTCCGATGCGAAATACTCTCCGGATGAGTTCACGCACTTCCCGGATCAGCCGGCCGATCACGATTCGGCGGGCCGTCGCGCGCGATGCCAAACGGCTCACGCGGCTCGTGCGTGGCTCAAGCGCCTACGAGGGCAAGTACGCAGGCGCGGTCGCGGGCTACCGGGTCGGTCCTGACTACATCGAGGCCCATCGCGTCTTCGTAGCCGTCGGCGCCGACGAGCAGGGGGACCGGGTCCTCGGGTTCTACTCGCTCGTCCTCGCTCCGCCGGAGCTCGACCTGCTGTTCGTCGCCGACGAAGCGCAGGGACGGGGTATAGGACGACTGCTCGTCGCGCACATGCGGTCCGAGGCCCGTGCCGCCGGGCTCGACCGCGTCAAGGTCGTGTCGCATCCTCCCGCCGAGGACTTCTACCACCGCGTCGGTGCGGTGCGGATCGGGACCACGCTCGCGAACCCGCCCGCCGTGCTGTGGGACCGTCCTGAGTTCGAGTTCCGCATTCCTTCGGAATGACGCGGTGTGCCGGTTCGTGTACGCCGTCGTCTCTGTGCGTCACTCTCGTGTGCTCTCTCCCTCCCCGACCTGGGGAACCGTGTCGCCGATGACGGCGGCGAGGCGCTGGAGCTGCGCGGCGAGTTCGTGGCGTTCGCGGGGGGTGAAGTGTGACAGCGCCTCGGACTGGCGGGCCCGCAGCTCCGCCTGCATCGCCGCGAGGCGGTCGGCGCCGTCGGCGGTGAGGCGGATGAGAACCTGGCGCTCGTCGTGCGGGGAGCGCTGTCGCGTGACCACGCCCGCCGCTTCGAGCTGCTTGAGCATGCGGGTGGCGGTCGGGACGCTGACCTCGGCGGCGGCGGCGAGTTTGCCGACCGGGAGACCGTCGCCCTTGGTGTCGGTGGAGAGGGGTTCCAGCAGGGTCAGCTGGGCCATGGACAGTCCGGTCCCGGAGTGCCGCATGGTGGCCGCCCGAGAACGGCGCATCGCGTAAAACAGCCGGTCAGCGGCCTGCGCCAGCTCTCGTACGCCCGCCTCGTCCCGGGCCGCGCGCGGCATGAACTCCGGCGGCTGGGCCAACCCGCCTGGAGCCCCGAGAGCGCGATCGCGATGATGGACGCGCAGGGCATCGCCACCGGCGTCATGTCCGTCACCTCGCCCGGCGTCCACCTCGGCGACGACGCCGACGCCCGCGACCTGGCCCGCGCCGTCAACGAGTACGGTGCCGAGGTCGTCAAGGACAACCCCGACCGCTTCGGCCACTTCGCCAGCATCCCGCTGCCCGACATCGACGCCGCCGTCGCGGAGGCCGTGTATGCGCTCGACGTCCTGGGGGCCGACGGCGTGGTGCTGATGTCCAACGCCCACGGCAAGTACCTCGGCGACGCGGACTTCGAGCCGTTGTGGGCCGAACTGGACCGCCGCTCGGCGAACGTCTTCGTCCACCCCGCGCAGCCCCCGATGACGCTGCTGCCCGGCACCCTCGCCTCGCGCGCTGCCCCGACCCTCCGAGCGCGCATTCCGCGTCAGCGTCATGCCGCGATGCCCCGCACCATTGGTGCGGGGCATCGGCACGTCGTGCCGGACGGGCGTGGCGTCCGGTGCGTCCGTCCTCGTCAGGCGAGGCGCCCGAAGATCTTCTTGGCGTTGCCGTGGTTGAAGGCCGTCAGCTGCTCGTCCGTGAGGCCGCTGTGCGTGTCCAGGAGATGGTTGAACGCCGCCGCGACGGGTGCGGGCGCGTAGGGGAAGTCGCTGCCGAAGAGGATGCGTTCGTGGTCCGCGAAGGCCAGGAAGCTGGGGAAGGCGTCCGGCCCGGAGGACAGGGCGGTGTCCCAGTAGAACAGCTTGAACTGCGCCAACAGCTCCTCGGTGGTGGGCCCGTTGGGGTCGAGGGCGGGCTGCAGCTCGCAGAACCTCATCACCGCGTAGGGGACGAAACCGCCCGCGTGCGCCAGGATGATCTTCGCGTCCGGGTTGCGGTCCAGTACTCCGGTGAAGACCATCTGCACGGCGTTACGGGTGGTGTCGAACGGATAGTCCACGAGCGGTCCCGGCACGCCCGCAAGGGTCTCGATCTGCGGGCGGGCCGGATGGATGAACACCACGGCCGACCGCCGGTTCAGCGCCTCCCAGAGCGGCGTGTACTTCGGGTCGCCCAGGTAGACGCCCGCGTAGTTGCTCATGAGTACGACCCCGTCGGCGCCCAGCTCGTCCAGCGCGTACTCGGCCTCGGCCACGGCGCCCTCGACGTCCGGCAGCGGGACGGTGGCGAAGTTGCCGAACCGGTCCGGGTACCGGGTGACGAGATCCGCGACGTACTCGTTGACCCTGCGGGCCATGTCCCGGCGCTCCTGTCCCTCCCAGCCGACGACACTCGGCGCGGTCACCGACAGGACGCTGGTGGCGATCCGCTGGTCGTCCATGTACGCCAGGTGCGCCTCCGGGCTCCACGCCGGGGTGGTCCAGCCCGACGGGTCCCCGCCGTGGCTCGGCAGCGCCTCGCCCCAGAACGGGGGCACCACGTGCGTGTGCACATCGACACGATCCGTGTTCGCCACCCGATGTCTCCCTCTTCCGCCCCCTTCGACAGATCACCTGGAACGTAGCCCGCTGCCATCACGCCCGCCATCCGAGCCGCTCGGCCCGGCCCGGTCGCCTGCCACGCCCCCGACCGCTTGTGGAGTCGGTACGGCGGTCACGGCGGAGCCTACGGAAGTCGGCGGCGTTCTCGGGGAGACACCCCCTGGGGCCGGTCGGCGGGGGCGATCGGGACGTAGCCGACAGCCCGGCCGTCCCCGTCGAGCAGGTGGCCGACCAGCTTGGTCCTGCCGAACACCAACTGGCGCGACAGCAGGCGGATTCCGGGGAAGCGTGCCGCGAGTTCCTGTTCGAAGCGGCGGTGATCCGTTCCGACCTGGTGGCACTGCGCCGTGCGCTGCACCGGGAGCCGGAGATCGGGCTCGATCTGCCGCTGACCCAGGCCAGGGTGCTGGCCGCGCTGGACGGCCTGCCGCTGGAGATCACCCTGGGCCGCGAGCTCAGCTCGGTCGTCGCCGTGCTGCGCGGCGGACGCCCGGGGCCCGCCGTACTGCTGCGCGCCGACATGGACGCCCTTCCCGTCCAGGAGACGTCGGGCCTGCCGTACGCCTCTCGGATTCCTGGGGCGATGCACGCCTGCGGGCACGATCTGCACACCGCCGCGCTGGTCGGAGCGGCCCGGCTGTTCCATGCGGGGACGACGGACAGCGTCATCCCGGACGAGGCCGAATTCGCCGCCACCGTACGGTCGTTCTCGCGGGAGTCCCGGGAGCGGGTGCGGGAGGAGTCGCTGCGGGTCGTGCGCGGGATCGCGGCAGCGCACGGGCTGGAGGTGGACGCGGAGTTCCGCGAGGGGTACCCGGTGACGGTGAACGACCCGGCGGAGACGGCGTTCGCGGTGTCGGTGGCCCGGGAACTGGTCGGCGCCGAGCGCTGCGTGGAGATGCCGCACGCGATCACGGGGTCGGAGGACTTCGGGCTGCTGGGCGAGCATGTGCCGTCCGCGTACCTGATGCTGGGCGCCTGTCCGCCGGAGCTGGACCCGTTCACGGCCGCCTACAACCACTCGCCGGTCGCGGCGTTCGACGACTCGGTACTGGACGCGGCCGCGGCGCTGCTGGCGGCCCTGGCGATGGGCCGTCTTGGGTTCCGTCGCACGTGAGACGCTCAGCCGCGTGATCAACAAAGACGATGGCCCGCGTCGTGTACTGCTCCTCGGAGATTCTCTGGAGTCGGCGGAGCGTGCGCGTGCTCACCATGAGGCTCTTCTCGTGCTGCGGTCCAGCATCGAGACGGCACACATCGATGCCTACAGCGACGTCGCGTGGCCGCAGGAGGTGGTGTCCCACTACGAACGTGCGCTGTCCATAGGCCGGGATGAGGTGGTTCGCGGAGCGCGGTCCGCGAACGGTGATCCCGGAATGGGGATCGACATCGATGTCCGCAATGACGCGGAATTCGAGATGCTCTTGGCCCTGGCGCCGTACACGATCCACGCCGAAGGCTGGCGTCAGGGCCAACAGATCTTCAGCGTCGGCGACACGGGGACCGCTCTGTGGGTCGCCGTCACGCGGCAACAGGAGGCAGACCTGATGTCGCGGCTCAGGGCGTATGGAATCCCGTCCACTGCCTTCACCGTTGCCCCCGAGTAGCAGCGTTCGACTACGGCGCGATCCCTGAACGCCCTTGAACCGAAGGCCTGTTGACCGCCTGTTCGGCGCGCTCGGGGATCGTGGCGGCGACGCCGTCGGCCGAAGTCGGACACCGCCTGCGAGGCGAGGAACCCCGCCCCTGGGATGTGTCCGGTGTCCGACGGCCGCGTACGACCGCCCCGGCTCACCCGCACAGCCCGACTCGCCGGGTACACCGCCCGGCGATACGTTGGTGGACGGGGCCGGATGACGGCCGGGTGGATGGCTCTGTCGGCCCGGCGGAACCGGACAAGGCTCCCAGGGCGGTGGGCGGCGTGACCGAAGCGCAGCACTACGACGGCATGGTGGTCGGCACAGGTGCGGGTGCCGATGCGGGTGGTGGCGGCATCGCCCGACCCGTGGCGCGCCGGAGTTCCGTACTCCGATTCGGCAGCGGCCCCGCCGGTTCCGCCCCCGACGCCCACTGAAAGGTCCACCACCTGGACAACCTCTGCGCCGTCGACACGAGCTTCGTCCCGAGGGTTCCCGGCCGACGGCGGCCTCACGACGGCCCGACGGCGGCACCCGGCACCGTACGTCACATGAACGATCACCAGGCACTCGGCGATGCCGTACATACGGGCGGGGTACGGCGCGGCGGTGTCGGCAGAGGACCGGCAAGGAGACCGTCATGGATCGTTACCCGCCCATCGCCGACCACGGGCTCATCGGGGATCTCCAGACCGCGGCGCTGGTGTCGTCGCACGGGGTGATCGACTGGTTCGCGGCCCCCCGCTTCGACTCGCCCAGCGTCTTCGCCGCCCTGCTCGACCATGACGGCGGCGGCTACTTCCTGCTCGCGCCGGAGAGTCCCGAAGGAACCTGGAGACAGCTCTACTACCCGGACACCGCAGTCCTGGTGACCCGCTTCATGTCACCGGACGGGGTCGGCGAGATCGTCGACTACATGCCGGTGCAGCCCGGCCCGACGGCGTCCGACCGGCACCAACTGGTCCGTGTCGCCCGCACGGTTCGCGGTACGGTGCGATTCGAGCTCGCGTGCCGGCCCCGGTTCGACTACGGGCGGGCCGGTCACCGGCTCGATCTGACGCCCGAGGGCGCGGCATTCCACTCCCCGGGCGCCACCGCGTACCTGCAGGGCGACTTCCCGCTCGAACAGGACGGGCACGACGTCCGGGGTGCTCTCACGCTCAAGGCCGGTGAGGCGGCCGCCGTGGTGTTCACCATGTGCCCGCCGGACGCGGCGCCGCCCCCGCCGCCCACCACCGAGGGAATCACCGAGGAGATCTGGGAGAACATCAACTACTGGCAGCTGTGGGTGCGCACCTCGCGCTACCGCGGCCGGTGGACGGAGATGGTGTACCGCTCCGCCATCACCCTCAAGCTCCTGACCTACGCCCCCTCGGGCGCACCGGTCGCCGCGGCCACCATGGGGCTGCCCGAGCAGATCGGCGGTGAGCGCAACTGGGACTACCGCTACACCTGGGTGCGGGACGGCTCCCTGTCGATCCGGGCGCTGCTCGACCTCGGCTTCGCCGACGAGGCGACCCGGTTCATCCACTGGCTCGGCGACCGCCTCCAGTCCCATGAGGGAATGGACGGCGAACCCCTGCAGATCATGTACCGGGTCGACGGTGATCCCCACCTCACGGAGGAGATCCTGGAGCACTTCGAGGGGTACCGCGGCTCCCACCCGGTCCGGGCCGGGAACGCCGCCGCCGACCAACTGCAGCTCGACATCTACGGCGAGGCCCTCTACGGCCTGGCCCAGGGCCGTGAGGTCGGGGAACACGCGGGCTATCACGGGTGGAAGAGCCTGGCGGCCACACTGGACTGGCTCGCCGACTCCTGGGACCGGCCCGACGAGGGGATCTGGGAGACCCGGGGCGGACGCAGGGACTTCACCTACAGCCGGGTGATGTGCTGGACCGCCTTCGACCGCGGTCTGAAGCTGGCGGCCGAGTTCAGCAGACCGGCCGACACCGCGCGCTGGACCCGCGCCAGGGACGAGATCCTGGAACAGGTCATGCAGCGCGGCTGGAGCGAGAAGGAACAGGCCCTCGTGCAGTACTACGGAGGCGACGTCATGGACGCGTCCCTCCTGCTCGCCCCCCGGGTCGGATTCCTCTCCCCCCGCAGTCCCGCGTGGCTCACCACCCTGGACGCGATGGACCGCGTCCTCGTCTCCGACAGCCTGGTCTACCGCTACGACCCCCAGGCGTCCCCCGATGGACTCCAGGGGTCCGAGGGCACGTTCAGCCTCTGCACGTTCCTGTACGTCGACGCACTCGCCCGTGCCGGTCGGCTGGCCGAGGCCCGCTACGCCTTCGAGAAGATGCAGACGTACGCGAACCACGTCGGCCTCTTCGCCGAGGAGATAGGTCCGAGCGGAGAACAGCTCGGGAACTTCCCGCAGGCGTTCACCCACCTGTCCCTCATCATGGCCGCCACGACACTCAACGACGCGCTCGACCGGCTCTGGCAGCGCGTCTGACAGCCGGATCCGCGAGGACGGCCACGGGTCCCGGCCGGGGCACCTCTGGGCGGGTGAACATCCGCGGGGCGCGGCGCGACACGAGCCACCTCGCGGTGCGGCTCCGCCTTCACGGTGTTGTGTGGTGCCTTCGGGCCACGGCCCCGCTGATCCGGGTCACGGAGTGGAGGAGACAGACATCGTGAGTGCGACCGATGGCGCAACGCAGAACGTGATTCCCGGCCATCTGCTCAAGGGGCAGAAGGCGCTCGTCACCGGCGCCAACTCCGGCATCGGCCGGGCCACCGCCATCGCCCTGGGGCGTGCCGGAGCCGACGTGGTCGTGAACTACGTGGCCGGGCGCGAGGACGCCGAGCAGGTGGTCGAGGAGATCACCGCCCACGGAGTGCGGGCGGCCGCTTACGAGGCCGATGTGTCCGACGAGGACCAGGTCGTCGCGATGACGGACCGGATGGTCCGGGAGTTCGGCACGATCGACATCCTGGTCGCCAACGCCGGACTCCAGCGCGACGCCCCGTTCACCGAGATGAGCGTCGCCCAGTGGCAGAAGGTGCTGGACGTCAACCTCACCGGGCAGTTCCTGTGCGCGCGCGAGGCGACGAGGGAGTTTCTCCGGCGCGGCGTCGTGCCCGAGGTCTCACGCGCCGCCGGAAAGATCATCTGCATGAGTTCGGTGCACCAGGTCATCCCGTGGGCCGGACACGTGAACTACGCCTCCTCCAAGGGCGGCGTCCAGATGATGATGCAGACCCTCGCCCAGGAACTCGCCCCGCAGAAGATCCGGGTGAACGCGGTGGCCCCCGGGGCCATCAGAACCCCCATCAACCGCGACGCCTGGGAGACCCCGAAGCCCGTGAGGACCTTCTGCGGCTGATCCCCTACGGCCGTATCGGCGACCCCGAGGACATCGGTTACGCGGTCGTCGGCCTTGCCTCCGATCTCATGGACTACGTCGTGGGCACCACCCTCTACGTGGACGGCGGGATGACCCTCTTCCCCGGTTTCGCCACCGGCGGCTGACGCGCCCCGTTCCCCGCCAGTCCCGCGAGAGGGCCCATGCACTTCACGGTCATGCTGTCGGCGGACGTGCCGGCGCAGCTGCTCCCGGCCAGATCCCAGATGGCCTTCACCCTCGCCTCCCACATCATCCTGGTGCCGCTGGGCGTGGCGTTGCCGCTGATCACACTGATCATGCACGGCTACGGTCTGCGCCGGGGCGACGGGACGGCCCTGCTGCTGGCGCGACGGTGGTCGGCGGTGATGGCGGTCCAGTTCGCCATCGGCGTCGTCACCGGCACCGTGCTCTCCTTCGAGTTCGGGCTGCTGTGGCCGGGCATGATGGGCCGGTGGGGCGATGTCTTCGGCATCGGTTTCGGCGTCGAGGCATGGGCCTTCTTCCTGGAGGCCGTCCTCATCGCCATCTACCTCTACGGCTGGCGAAGGCTTCCCGCCCGCACCCACTTCCTGCTCGGGCTGCCCCTGCCCCTCGCGGCCCTGCTCGGCGCCTTCGGCATCCTGGCCGCCAACTCGTGGATGAACACCCCGCGGGGCTTCACCCTCGACCCCGCCGGAAATCCCGTCGACGTGAAGATCTGGAAGGCGATCTTCACGCCCATGTTCGGTCCGCAGTACTGGCATTTCGTCGTCGCGATGCTGGTGACGGCGGGCTATGTCGTGGCCGGGGTGTACGCCGTCGGATGGCTGCGCGGGCGCCGGGACCGCTACCACCGCCTCGGCTTCACGGTCCCCTTCACGCTGGCCGCGGTGTGCACTCCGGTGCAGTTCGTCCTCGGTGACTCGATCGCCCGGCAGGTCTTCCACAAGCAGCCGGTGAAGTTCGCGGCCATGGAGATCGTCTGGAGGACCGACACCCATGTCCCGGAGTATCTGTTCGGCAGGCTGCAGCCGGACGGGACGGTCTCCGGCGGCATCAGGATTCCCCAACTCGACTCGATCCTCGCCGGTTTCCGCCCGGACACCAAGGTCACCGGCCTCACCTCCGTGCCGGCCCCTGACCGGCCGACGGCCGCCGAGGCCACCATCACCCACTTCGCGTTCGACGCCATGGCCGTCCTCGGCTCGCTGCTGCTCCTGCTCGCGCTCTGGTACGCCCTCGTATGGCTGCGGCACCGTCGGCTGCCTGCCTCCCGGTGGTTCTACCGTGGCGCCGCGTGCGCGGGCGTGGCCGCCGTCGCCGCCGTCGAATGCGGCTGGATCACCACCGAGGTGGGACGCCAGCCATGGATCGTGTACCAGAACATGCGGGTCGCGGAAGCGGTGACATCGACGCGTTCCACCAGCTTGTGGATCATGTTCGGGGTGGTGGTCGTGGTGTACGTCCTCGTCTTCGGGTCGCTCCTGGTGGTGCTGCTGAAGATGCGCGCACGCTGGCGGATCGCCGACGAGAGGGGCGGTCCACAGGCTCCGGAGACGGACACGCCGTATGGTCCGCGCCCCGCGGCCGGTTCCGGAGGCGACGAGAACGCTTCGTCGACGGGGGGCCGGAGGTGATCGCCGGAGTCATCGCGGTCGTCCTGCTGCTCGCGGTCGCCGCGTACGCCTGCGGTGGCGGCACCGACTACGGCGCCGGTTTCTGGGACCTGACCGCGGGCGGAGCGGAACGCGGCGAGCGCTCGCGGCGGCTGATCGACCACGCGATGGCCCCGGTCTGGGAAGTCAACAACGTCTGGCTGATCTTCGTGCTGGTCATCATGTGGACGGGTTTTCCCGTCTTCTTCCAGCGGGTCTTCACGGCGATGTGGCTGCCCCTGGCGCTCGCCGCCGTCGGCACGGTGCTCCGTGGGGCCGGTTTCGCCCTGCGCAAGCCCCTGACACGCCTGGCGGGCCGACGCCTGTACGGCGCGATGTTCGCGGTCTCGTCGCTGCTGACGCCGTTCTTCCTGGGCGCCGCGGCCGGGGGAGTGGCCTCGGGCCGGGTGACCGCGCGGGCGACGGCGTCGACGGACGCCTGGTCCAACCCCACCTCGCTGCTGTTCGGTTTCCTCGCCGTGGCGTTCACCGCGCTGCTCGGTGCCGTGTTCCTGGCCGCGGACGCCCGGCGCTTCGCCGTGCCGGACCTCGACGGCCACTTCCGGCGGCGGGCGCTCGCGGCACTCGCGGCCGTCGTCGTACTCGCCGTGATCACACTGGTCGTCACACACGGGGACGCACCCCATGTGTGGCACGGGCTCATCCATGGCGTGGGGCTCGTCTTCGTGATCGTGTCGGCGCTGGCCACGCTCGCCACCGCCTGGTCGCTGACACGCCCCTCCGGAGCGTGGTCCCGGGGCGCGGCGGTCGCCGTGGTCGCCTCGGCGGTCATCGCCTGGGGCATGGCCCAGCGCCCCTACCTGATTCCGGTCTCCCTCACCGTCGCCGAGGGGGCCGGGGCGCACACCACACTGCGCTGGCTCGGTCTCGTCACCCTCGTCGCCGTCGTGCTGGTCTTCCCCGCGGTGGTCCTGCTGTACTGGCTGGACACCCATGGCGAGCTGGAGAGCCTGACGGACGCCGAGCTGCGGCCCGGCCGCCCGGGTGACGAGGTGTGACCTTGCCGGGGGTGTGCTGTCAGGCGGCGTCCTGCTCGATGTACAGATGGACCGGGCCACGAAGGACGGGGCTGCGCCGGTACGGTGGCGGGTCGGCGACCAGCCGGGGCCGGTCCAGTCGGCGTACCAGCTCGGCCAGCGCGATCTGGGTCTCCCGCCGGGCCAGCGGGCCGCCGAAGCACAGATGGATGCCGCTGCCGAAGCCGAGGTGCTGGTTGTTGTGCCGATCGGGATCGAAGCGGTCGGGATCCTGGAAGCGGTTCGGATCCCGGCTGCCCGAGGCGAGCATCAGCATGATCTGCGAGCCCTGGGGAACGACGGTGTCGGCGACGGTGATGTCGCTGTACGCCGCCCGCCAGGGAATGATGTGCACCGGGGGCTCGTAGCGCAGCAGTTCCTCGACCAGCGGCACGACCAGATCCGGGTCGTCGCGCAGGCGCCGCAGCACGTCGGGGTGGCGCAGCAGCGTCAGCATGCCGTTGGTGATGAGGTTGACGGTGGTCTCGTGACCGGCGATCAGGAGCAGGTTGGCGGTGGCGACGATCTCCTCGTCGGTCATCCGCCCGTCCGGGCCGTCGTCGTGGGCCAGTTGTGACAACAGGTCGTCGCCCGGCTTGCCATGGCGTTGCTCCAGCAGGCCGCCGAGGTACTCACGCAGGGCCTTGCGGGCCTGAACGCCGTTGTCCAGCTTTTCCTTCGGGTCGGTCTCGGGGTCGTAGTCGATCGAGTCGACCACGTCGTTCACCCACCGGCTGAACCTCGGTTCGTCCTCGCGGGGCACCCCGAGCAGGTGACAGATCACCGCGACGGGGAACGGATAGGCGAAGTCGTCGACGATGTCGATCCGGTCCTTGCCCGCGAAGCCGTCGATGAGGCCGCCGACGGTCTCGGACAGGTCGGGGTCCAGGCTCGTCACCAGATCCGGGGTGTGCGGGGGGCCGAAATGCCGCATGGCCATGCGCCGCAGACGGTCGTGTGCGGGCGGGTCCATGTTGATGAAGGCGGGCGTGGCCTCCGACTCGGCCGCGGGCATCGGCCGCGACAGATTGCGGACATCGGAACTCAGATGCGGATCGTGCAGCAGATCTGCGATCTCGCGGTACGTACTGACGACGTAGCTGCCGTCCGCCTGCTGGGCCACCGGCGTCCTGCGCAACTCCTCGTACAGCGGGTACGGGTCGGCCCGGGAGGAGTAGTCGAGGATCCGGCGCAGTAGGTCGTGCGTCTCGGACGTGCTCATCTCGCTTCCCTCCTACCGGTGTTGCTGCGCGGCTGTGACGCGCCGTTCACCCGGGTCGTGACCGGTGACGACCACGGTGGCTCCCTGCGCGAGCAGGGTGGGGCCGGGGAAGTCGACCGGCACCGGCTTCATGCCTGCGGGCTGGTCCGGGGTGGGGCAGGGCGGCGGGAAGGGGGCGGCCGTTTCGATCAACTGCCGGTAGTGGTCCAGCCATTTCGCGTTGTTGAAGCTCACCGCGGCGGTGACGCGGCCCCGGTAGCCGTACGCGGCGACGAAACGGCGCTCGGCCACCGACCCCTGGGTGACGGCCACTTCGTCGGCGAAGGTCGGCACGCCGACGGACTTGATGTTGACGCCGAACTGGATGGACCAGAACAGCGGGAGGGTCAGATGGGGCCAGCGGTCCGCCTGGGAACTCACCATGTTGTGCGCCGCGACCTCGGCCTGCTCCACGGCGTTCGCCCAGTGCTCCAGCGAGATGAGCCGGTACTCGTAGACCGGGTTGGGGCAGCGTGCCACGTCCCCGGCGGCGAAGACGTCGTCGGTGATCAGGCCGTCGAGCGTCATGGCGCGGCAGCCCGTGTCACAGGCGATTCCCCAGACACCGGCCGCCAGTCCCGAGTCGCGCAGCCACTCGGTGTTGCGGATGCCGCCGAGTGCCACCACCGCCACGTCGACGTCGATCGAACTGCCGTCGTCGAAGTGGGCGCGGCGCAGGCGCCCTTGGGCGTCGCCCTCCAGCCCGGTCACCCTGACGCCGCAGCGCAGGTCGACACCGTGAGCGCGCTGCATGTCCGCCGCGACGTCACCGATCATGGCGCCCAGCGCCCCGACCAGCGGGGCCGGAGCGAGTTCGGCGACGGTCACCGGGATGCCGCGTTCCCGGCACACGGAGGCGATCTCGGAGCCGGTGAATCCCGCACCGATGACGAGGACACGGGAGGGTCCGGCGGCGAGGGCCCGTTGCAGGCCCGCCGCGTGCTCGCGCGTACGGACGACGAAGACGCCGTCCAGGTCCGCCTCGCTCTCGACGAACCAGGGCCGCGCCCGTACTCCGGTGGAGATCAGCACCCGGTCGAAGGGGATCTCGCGTCCGTCGGCGAGCCGCACATGGTTGGTGGCCAGGTCCAGTCCGTCGGCGGGCACGCCCAGGAGCCACTCCGCGTCGATGTCACGACGTCGCGGCAGCGTGGTGTCGTCCGCCGGGACCCACCCGGTCAGGACCTGCTTGGACAGGGGCGGCCGGTCGTAGGGCTCCGCCGACTCGTCACCGATCATGGTCAGTGACCCGGTGAAACCCTCGTCGCGCAGGGCTTCCGCGGCACGAAGTCCCGCGAGTGACGCACCGACGATCACGATGCGGCCGTCACGCTTGAACCCCCGCAGGTTCTCCGCGCTGGTCACGACGACGCCTCCACCGGTGTGTGCTGCCCCTCCCACTCGACCAGGATCGCCTGGACAGGGCAGGCGGCCGCGGCTCGCAACACCTGGTCGCGCTCGGCGTCGTCGGGACTGGGGTTGTACATGAGTGCTTCCTCGCCATGCATCCGGAACGCGTCCGGAGCGAGGAACGCGCACTGCGCGTACCCCTCGCACCGCGAAAGGTCAACGACAATTCTCATCCCGACCTCCACAGGGACTGCGGGCTGTGGGTCTTGACGCGCAACGGGTCTTTACGCGCGACGCGAGAACGCGACGCGCGACAGGAACACCCGGCCGTCACCCATGCCCGCGACGGGCGGAGGGGCAGGCGAGAATCGCCGGTCTCCACAGAAGAACCGGTAGCCGCGGAATGCGGCGACCCTGGTGCGCCGAACCGCCTGGAGAAGCTGCCCCCACAGTCGAAAGCCTAGGTCCTGGGTGCGGCACCTGCACCTGGGGACCTCAACCGCCCCTGCGCGAAGGCGAAGTCGTCGCGGCGGCCTCGGACCGCGTGGGGGCCGCCGACGGCGCGGCCCCGCGCGGGCGTGCCGAGGGGACGGCGGGGGCC
>NZ_WWIR01000549.1 GCF_009863025.1 Streptomyces sp. SID4985
CCCGCCCGGTCCCGCTCGTCCTCGCCGCCCTCCGCGAGCAGCGCCTCGGCCAGTCGGTAGCGGACCCGGGCGAGATCGTACGGCCGGTCCAGGCATTCGAAGGCGCAGACCACCGGCGACCAGTCGGCGGCCGTCGCCCGGTCCTCGGCGCGGAGCAGCTCGGCGCGGGTCCACTCCTCGTACGCCCGCCAGAGCGGGATTCCGGTCGGCATGGTGCGCACAGTCTCGCCGAGCAGGGCGAGCTGTGCGGCCCGGCCGGGCTCGGCGCCGGGCAGGGTGCGGACGTCGGCCTCGGCAGCGGCGGCGGCCCGAAGCAGCGGCCAGGAGTCGCGGTGGGCCCCCGTGGGCATCCCGCGCTCCAGCGCCGTACGCAGTTCGGTCCGGGCGTCCTCGAACCGGCCCTGCACGGCGGCGATCCCGAGGGCGATCCGGGCGACGGGCAGCCACTGCTGGGGCATCGGGTCCTGTGTGCCGTAGTACTCCCGGGCGGCGGACAGGTGCCGGGCGGCGTCCGTGTCGTGGCCCCGGGCCAGCGCGAGGCGGGCGAGGCTCAGGGCGCCGCCGCCCTGCGGCCGGGCGCTGGTGCCGACGCGCAGGGCCTGCCCGGCGGCCTCGGTCGTCTCGTCCCAGCGGCCGAGCGCGTACAGCGTCTCAGCGAGGTTGCTCCACATCCATCCCTGCGGGTCACGCGGTCCGGAGCGGCGGGCGAAGTCGAGTCCTTCGCGCAGCAGGGGCTCGGCCTCCCGGTGCCGGCCGAGAGTGAGCAGCATGGAGGGAAGGTTGATGTAGGCGCGGCGGGCCACGTCGGTCACGCCCTCCGCGAGCGCGTCGGCGCTGACCTGGCGCAGCTCCGCGAGCCCGGCGTCGATGCCGCCCGCGTCGATCATGAGGCTGCCCAGGGTGAGCCGGGCGTGCAGCTCGATCTCGCGGGCGCCGACCATGCGCGCGTACTCCACGGCCCGCTCGGCGGCGGCGAAGGCGTCCGGGCCCGGCCGGTGCAGCATGGACCAGCCGGCGACGAGGGCCAGCACCTCGGCGTGCACCTCGGAGGGCGGCAGACCGCGCACCAGGTCCTGGGCGGTGGCCAGTTCGCGCCAGCCGTCGCCCCGGGCCAGCGCCTGGACCAGCCGCGAGCGCTGCACCCAGAACCAGGCGGCGCGCAGGGGGTCGGGTTCGTCCTCCAGGAGCCGCAGGGCGCGTTTGCAGATCTTCAGCGCGCGTTCGCGCTCGCCACCGAAGTTCCCCGCCGCCACGGCTTCCGCGAGCAGGTCGACATAGCGCAGCGGGGCGTCCGGGCCGGTCTGCTCCCCGGACGCGTGCGCGGGGGCCGGGTAGACGTCCATGCAGTCGATGGGGCGCAGGGCCGCGCGGGTCTCTGCCGGCGTGGTGTCCCACAGGACCGTCGCCCGCTCCAGGAGGCGCAGTTGCTCGGTGTAGGCGTGTCGGCGGCGGGCCACCACGGCGGCGTCGAGAACGGCGGGCAGCGCCCTGGCCGGGTCGTGGGCGTGGTACCAGTACCCCGCCAGGCGCAGCACGCGGGCGTCGGCCGGGACGAGCCCGGGATCGGCCTCCAGGGCTTCCGCGTAACGGCGGTTGAGCCGGGAGCGCTCGCCGGGCAGCAGGTCGTCGGCGACGGCCTCGCGGACCAGGGAGTGGCGGAAGCGGTACCCGTCGCCGTCCGGGTCGGGGATGAGGATGTGGGCGCCGACGGCGGCGCGCAGGGCCTCGATGAGGTCGTCCTCGGCGAGCCGGGCGACGGCGGCGATGAGCCGGTGCTCCACCGTCGAGCCGCCTTCGGCGATGATCCGGACGACACGCTGCGCGCTCTCGGGCAGCGCCTCGACGCGGACCAGGAGCAGATCGCGCAGGGAGTCGGTGAGTCCGGTGCCGCAGCCCTCGCAGCCGGCCACGGCCAGCTCCTCCACGAAGAAGGCGTTGCCGTCGGAGCGTTCGAAGATGGCGTCGACCTGGCGCGGGTCGGGTTCGGCGGCGAGGATGCCGGCGATCTGGCGGCCGACCTCCTCGCGGGTGAGGCGGGCGAGTTCGAGGCGGCGGACGGTGCGCAGCCGGTCCAGCTCGGCGAGCAGCGGACGCAGCGGGTGGCGGCGGTGGATGTCGTCGGAGCGGTAGGTGGCCAGCAGCAGGACGCGGCCGGTGCGCAGGGTGCGGAAGAGGTAGGCGAGGAGATGGCGGGTGGCGGTGTCCGCCCAGTGGAGGTCCTCCAGGATCAGCACCACGGTCCGCTCGGCGGCGGCCCGCTCCAGGAGCCGGGCGGTCAGCTCGAACAGCCGGGCCGTGCCCTGCTCGTCGGGCCGGTCCGCGACCGTGCTCTCGCCCAGCTCGGGCAGCAGCCGGGCCAGTTCGCCCTCCTGTGTGCTCGCCGCGTCGGCGAACGGCTCGGGCAGTGCCGCGCGCAGGGTGCGCAGCGCGCCGGAGAAGGGGGCGAACGGCAGCCCGTCGGCGCCGATCTCCACGCAGCCGCCCCGCGCGACGACCGCGCCCCGGGCCGCCGCGAGGGCGCCGAACTCCTCCGTGAGGCGGGTCTTGCCGACCCCCGCCTCACCGCCGAGCAGCAGCGCCTGCGGCTCTCCCCCGGCGGCGCGGGCGAGCGCGTCTCTCAAGGTGTCCAACTCGTCGGCACGGCCGACGAACACGGGACTGACGGACCTGGTTTCCACGTGCCCGAGCATCGCACGGGTCGGGGAGGTGACGGCGGGAGTTTTCCACAAGGCCGGTGTGATCGTCGTACCACCACCGGTCCTTGCCGCCGAGGCAGTGCTCACCTGCCCTTTCCTCACGCCGCGCGCGTGAACCGGCGCCGCTCCGGACCGCCCGAACGCCCGGGCCCGTCCGAACGCCCCGGACCGTCCGAACGTCCCGAACCGCCGGAGCGCCCCGGACCGCCGGTATGCGACTCGGCCTCCGTACCGTCCTGGCCGGCACCCCCGCCTCGCCTCTCGGCCCGCCGCGTCTCACGGGTCGTGCGCACCGCCTCGCGGACCAGCCGGTCCCGTTCGGCCGTGCGGCGCAGCTCGGCGGCACGCATCCGGTGGTAGTCGTCGTACGCGAACATGGCATGTCCTCCTGGGATTTCGGGTCCGGTCGCTCGCTTCTCGCGAGGACTCCACCTTCCGCTCCCAGGGGGTGGCCCGGCATCGGGCGACTTCCGCATCTTGGCGGGGCCGCACCTGCCCCGGGCACGCGTAAGGGGGCCTCAGAGACTCGCCGGAGGCCCTAAGGACACTCCGGGGACTCTCTGAGGCCCCCTGAGGAGGAGCCGGGGTCAGCTCGCCGAGGGCAGGCCGAGCAGGGCGTCGGAGTACTTCAGCACCGCGAGCAGCAGGCCGATGACGCCGAGCGAGACACCCGCCCAGGCGACCGACTTGATCCAGGGCGCCTGCGGCCGGCCGGGGGCGCCGAAGGCGGGGCGGATCAGGACGACCACGCCGGTGACCAGCGCGGCGACCGCGAACAGCCCGGCCCACAGGGCGGTGGCGTGCCAGGAGTCGCCGTAGACCGCCTTGATCTGCTGGGCGACGCTCGCGCTGGACGAGGTCTGCAGCTGGCCGATGAGCTGCGCGCGGGCCGAGGCCAGCGTGCCGATCCAGCCGCCGTTGAGCGAGACCAGGCCGAGCGCGGCGGAGACCACGGCGGCGGCGCCCTGACCGACCCCGGTCTTCTCCCGGGGCGCGGCGGAGTCGTCCTCGTCGAAGGACTCATCGAAGGACTCGTCGGCGTCCTCGCCCAAGGTCTCCTCGTGGTCCTCGGCCGACGGCTCCACCAGGCCGGTGCCGGACTCCGCCTCGGGGGCCTCCTTCCCGGGGGCCTCGGCCACCGGTGCCTCCTCCGGTGCCCGCTCGTCGTCGGTCTTGGTGACGTCTGTCTTCGTAGCCATGCCCGGCACCGTACGGACGGAGTCTGAGAGTCGTCTTAACGATCGCTGTGCGCTGCGCTCGCGCGTGCCGCACGCCACTCCGGGGCGAGCACCGCCCAGATCTCGGTGTCCTGGCGCACCCCCCGGTGCGGGAAGTTCTCGCGGAGGACGCCCTCGCGGCTCATGCCCAGACGCCGGGCCACATTGACGCTGGGCTGGTTCGCGGGCGCGACCTGCCACTCGACGCGGTGCATCCCCCGCTCGTCGAACGCCCAGTCCAGCAGGACCCGCATCCCGCGCGTGACGAGCCCGCGCCCGGCCGCCTCCGGCACGAGCCAGCAACCGGCCTCGCAGGTGCCCGTCTCCGTGTCCCAGATCCGGAAGAGCAGGCCGCCGACGAGCTTGCCGTCCAGCCATATGCCGTGCAGGCTGCCGCTGTCGGTGGCGCGCTTGTCGGCGTACCGCTTCAGATAGGCACGCGCGCCGTCCAGGTCCGGCACCGCGTCCGGCAGACCGACATACCGCCCGATGAAGTCCCGCGCGCCGTCGATGGCGGCGAACATGGCCTCCGCGTGCCAGACCTCCATGGGCCGCAGTTCGGCGCCGTCGTCCCCGAGGGATGTCGCGTACATCGTGCTCCGCTTCCTTCCGCAGTCCCCGGCGGTTGTTCCGGCCCGGGCCGGAACGAGCTTTTCACACCCCCGGGTCGCGTCCCCCGCGTTCACACCCGTCGAACCGGTCGCCTCAGCCGAATCAGCCGAATCAGTCGAACTGGTCGCCCAGCGCCATGATCATCGTCCCGGCCACCAGGAGCCACAGCGCGCGGCGGGTACGGCCCCGGGAGCCGAGGAACCCCGCGAGGGCGCACACGGCGGCACCGAGGGCGTAGGCGGCGGGCACCAGCGCGGGTTCGGCGCCGGTCAGCCGGAAGAGCGCGGCCCCGACCCCGGCGGCGCAGAGCACGGCACCGGTGAGGACGGAGGCCCAGCGGGCGCGGCGGGCTTCGTCGTACTCGTCATCGTCGTCGCCCGGGGCGTCGTCCGGATCGTCATCCGGGTGGTCGTCGGCGCCGTCGGTATCGTCGGCGCCCCCATCAGTGTCTTCGTCGGCGTCCCCCGTCAGGCCCTCGGCACCCGCCGTCTCCTCGTCGCTGTCCCCCGTGCTCTCCGCGAGGTCGTCCCGTTCGGCGGTGACGGGTGCGGTGCCGGAATCGGTACGTCCACTCATGCGGCGCGAGCGTAGCGCCTCGCCTGGATCAATCCTGGTGCGGGGCTGCCCGCAAGGGTGCTATCCCTGGTCGTTCGTGACCGGAAATCCGCAGAGCTCCGACGAACTCACCCGCCGTCTCACCCTCCCCCGCTACCCCCGCTCCGCCCGCTACGACGCCCGCTGGGCCATCGAGAACCAGATGGGTCCGCACGCCCTGTGGTTGCTGGAGTGGCTGGCGCCCGCGCTCGGTCTGGACCGGCTGCCGCCCGGTGCCCGCGTGCTCGACCTCGGCTGCGGGCGCGCGATGACCTCCGTGTTCCTCGCCCGCGAGTACGGCGTCCAGGTCGTCGCCGCCGATCTGTGGGTACGGCCGGAGGAGAACGCCGTACGGATCGCCGAGGCGGGCCTGGCGGACCAGGTGCTGCCCATGCGTGCCGAGGCGCATGAACTGCCCTTCGGGGACGGCTCGTTCGACGCGATCGTGTCCGTCGACGCGTACCAGTACTTCGGCACCGACGACCTCTGTCTCCCGCAGCTGACCCGGCTGTTGAAGCCCGGCGGCCGGATCGGCGTCGTCGTGCCGTCCCTGCGGGAGGAGTTGGAAGGCACCGAGCCGCCCGCGTCGCTCGCCGCCCACTGGGAGCCCGCCTACTGGTGCTTCCACTCCCCCGCCTGGTGGCGCCGGAACTGGACGCGCACCGGTGCCGTGACCGTGGAGGCGGCCGACTGGCTGGAGGACGGTGCGCGCGAGTGGCTGCTGTGGAGCGAGGTGTGCGCCGAGAAGAGCCCGAGCGAGTTCATGCGGGGCCTCGCGCGCGACTGCGTGAACCTGCTGAACGCCGACGAGGACGAGCTGCTGGGCTTCGCCCGGATCGTGGGCGTACGCGCGTAGGAGCCCTCGCGGGCCCGCGTTCACAAGTGTCCGTACACAAGGGTGTGGCCCCGCAGGACGCGTTGTCCTGCGGGGCCACGACCGGTGTGTGCGGGACTCAGCCCTCGCTCACGCCCAGCTGCTCCAGGATCAGCTCCTTGACGCGGGCGGCGTCGGCCTGGCCACGGGTGGCCTTCATGACCGCGCCGACCAGGGCGCCGGCCGCCGCCACCTTGCCACCGCGGATCTTGTCCGCGATGCCCGGGTTACCGGCGATGGCCTCCTCGACGGCGGTGGTCAGCGCACCCTCGTCGGAGACGACCTTCAGGCCGCGCTTCTCCACGACCTCGTCCGGCGTGCCCTCGCCCGCGAGGACGCCCTCGATGACCTGACGCGCCAGCTTGTCGTTCAGATCACCGGAGTTGACCAGCGCGGTCACCCGCGCGACCTGCTCCGGGGTGATCGCCAGCTCGTCCAGGGACGTGCCCGACTCGTTGGCGCTACGCGCCAGTTCGCCCATCCACCACTTGCGCGCGGAGGCCGCGTCGGCACCGGCGTCGATGGTGGCGACGATCAGGTCCAGCGCACCGGCGTTGGTGATCGACTGCATGTCGGTGGCCGAGATGCCCCACTCCGCCAGCAGGCGGGTACGGCGGGCCAGCGGCAGTTCGGGCTGCGCGGCGCGGATCTTCTCGACCCACTCGCGCGAGGGCGCCACCGGGACGAGGTCGGGCTCCGGGAAGTACCGGTAGTCCTCGGCCTCCTCCTTCACGCGGCCCGAGGTCGTGGACCCCGTGTCCTCGTGGAAGTGGCGGGTCTCCTGGATGATCGTGCCGCCGGAGGAGAGCACGGCCGCGTGGCGCATGATCTCGAACCGGGCCGCACGCTCGACCGAGCGCAGCGAGTTGACGTTCTTCGTCTCGGAGCGCGTGCCGAACTTGTCGCGGCCGTGCGGGCGCAGCGACAGGTTCACGTCGCAGCGCATCTGGCCCATCTCCATCCGCGCCTCGGAGACGCCGAGGGCCCGGATGACCTCACGCAGCTCGCGGACGTAGGCGCGCGCGACCTCGGGGGCCCGCTCGCCCGCGCCCTCGATGGGCTTGGTGACGATCTCGATGAGCGGGATGCCCGCGCGGTTGTAGTCGAGCAGGGAGTGGGACGCGCCGTGGATACGGCCGGTGGCGCCGCCGACGTGCGTCGACTTGCCGGTGTCCTCCTCCATGTGGGCGCGCTCGATCTCCACGCGGAAGGTCTCGCCGTCCTCCAGCTGCACGTCGAGGTAGCCGTCGAAGGCGATCGGCTCGTCGTACTGGGAGGTCTGGAAGTTCTTCGGCATGTCCGGATAGAAGTAGTTCTTCCGGGCGAAGCGGCACCACTCGGCGATCGAGCAGTTCAGCGCGAGGCCGATCTTGATCGCGGACTCGACGCCGGTCGCGTTGACGACCGGGAGTGCGCCGGGCATGCCGAGGCACACGGGGCACGTCTGCGAGTTGGGCTCGGCGCCCAGCTCGGTCGAACACCCGCAGAACATCTTGGTGTTGGTGCCGAGTTCGACATGGACCTCAAGGCCCATGACGGGGTCGTACGACGCCAGAGCGTCCTCGTACGACACCAGGTCGGTCGTGGTGGTCACGGTGAAAACTTCCCTCTCAGCCCAGCAGGACGTCGTCGTCGCCCAGCCGCTTCAGCTCGCGGTAGAGGATGGCGAGTCCGGTGACGATGGCGACGGCGGACGCGGCGGCGTCGATCAGGCGCAGCGTGTCGTGCTCGGCACGGGCCTTCTTGATCTGCTTGGCGACACCGACCGCGCTGAACGCGGTCCCGGCCATGGACAGGTACGTGCCGGACCTCGACTTCTTGAAGCCCTTGGCCTTGTTCAGTGCACTCACAGCGACGGTGCCTCCTCGATGAGCGGGTGCCCCCACTTTTCCACGAAGGCGGCCTCGACGGCGGCGCCGACCTTGTACAGCCTGTCGTCCTTCATCGCCGGGGCGATGATCTGCAGGCCCACCGGGAGGTTGTCCTCCGGGGCGAGACCGCAGGGCAGCGACATGGCCGCGTTGCCCGCGAGGTTCGTCGGGATGGTGCACAGGTCCGCGAGGTACATCGCCATCGGGTCGTCGGCGCGCTCGCCGATCGCGAAGGCGGTGGTCGGGGTCGTCGGGGAGACGATCACGTCGACCTGCTCGAACGCCTTCTCGAAGTCCCGCGTGATGAGGGTGCGGACCTTCTGCGCGGAGCCGTAGTAGGCGTCGTAGTAGCCGCTGGAGAGGGCGTACGTGCCGAGCATGATGCGGCGCTTGACCTCGTCGCCGAAGCCCGCCTCACGGGTGAGGGAGGTGACCTCCTCGGCCGAGTGGGTGCCGTCGTCGCCGACCCGGCGGCCGTAGCGCAGGCCGTCGAAGCGGGCGAGGTTGGAGGAGCACTCGGACGGCGCGATCAGGTAGTACGCCGACAGGGCGAGGTCGAAGGACGGGCAGTCCAGCTCGACGATCTCGGCGCCCAGTTCCTTGAGCAGCTCGACGGACTCGTCGAAGCGCTGGAGGACACCGGCCTGGTAGCCCTCGCCGCGGAACTGCTTGACGACGCCGACCCGCATCCCCGCGACCGAGCCGTTGCGCGCGGCCTCGACGACCGGCGGGACCGGGGCGTCGATGGAGGTGGAGTCCAGCGGGTCGTGACCGGCGATGACCTCGTGCAGCAGGGCCGCGTCCAGGACCGTACGGGCGCAGGGGCCGCCCTGGTCGAGGGAGGAGGAGAAGGCCACCATGCCGTAGCGGGAGACCGAGCCGTACGTCGGCTTGACGCCGACCGTGCCGGTGACGGCGGCCGGCTGGCGGATGGAGCCGCCGGTGTCGGTGCCGATGGCGAGCGGGGCCTCGAAGGAGGCGAGCGCGGCGGAGGAACCGCCGCCGGAGCCGCCGGGGATCTTGGTGAGGTCCCAGGGGTTGCCGGTCGGGCCGTAGGCGCTGTTCTCGGTGGAGGACCCCATGGCGAACTCGTCCATGTTGGTCTTGCCGAGGATGACGACGTCGGCGTCCTTGAGGCGCTTGGTGAGCGTCGCGTCGTACGGCGGGATCCAGCCCTCGAGGATCTTGGAACCGACCGTGGTCGGGATGCCCTCGGTGGTGAAGATGTCCTTGAGCGCGAGCGGGACGCCGGCCAGCGGGCCGAGCTTCTCGCCGCGGGCGCGCTTCTCGTCCACGGCACGGGCCTGGGCGAGCGCACCCTCGCGGTCGACGTGCAGGAAGGCGTGCACCTTCTCGTCGACGGCGCCGATGCGGGCGAGGTGGGCCTCGGTGACCTCGACGGCCGTCAGCTCGCCGGAGGCGATCTTCTCGGCGATCTCGGCGGCCGTGAGCTTGATGATGTCGGTCATGACTTGTTAGTCCTCCCCCAGGATCTGCGGCACCTTGAAACGCTGCTGCTCCTGGGCGGGGGCGCCGGAGAGCGCCTGCTCGGGGGTGAGCGAGGGACGGACCTCGTCCGCGCGCATGACGTTCGTCAGCGGGAGCGGGTGCGAGGTCGGCGGTACGTCTTGGTCGGCGACCTCGCTGACGCGGGCGACCGCGCCGATGATGTCGTCCAGCTGTCCCGCGAAGTGGTCGAGCTCTTCGGGCTTCAGCTCCAGACGCGCCAGCCGGGCGAGGTGGGCGACCTCCTCGCGCGTGATGCCAGGCATTCAGCGTTCCTCTGGGGTGAGTGTGTGTGCTTTGGGCCAATCCTATGGGGCGGGCCCGGGTACCCGTGAAACGGTTTCCCGGGGCCGCGCCCCACGGCTCCACGCCCAACCCCGCTCAGCGGCGCCGGTCCTCCCACGCCTCGCTCCGCAGGAAGTGGTTGTCGTACCGCTCCTGCACCTCCAGCAGGCTCTCCGGGGTCAGCTCGCCGAGCCGGATGCGCTGGAGGTGGCGGAAGTACTCGAAGCGCTCGACTCCGGGGGTGATGACGATCAGGAGGTCCGCCCGGGAGCCGGGGACGGCGGCGAAGGCGTGGGGGCGGTCCGGCGGGACGACGACCAGGTCGCCGCGCTCGGCGGTCACGACGTCGTCGCCGGAGAGGACCTCGGCGGCGCCGTCGAGCAGGTAGAACATCTCGGCGGAGTGGTGGTGGACGTGCGGGTGGGCGCCGTCGGCCCCCTCCGCGAGGGTGACGCGCACGGTGGACAGCGCGCCCCCGCTCGCGCTGCTGTCGGCCAGCAACCTGACCCCGACGGGGTCTCCGCCGATCACCTCGGCGTCGGCGTCCCGGACGAGCACGGTCTCGTCGAACTTCGGCACGAACAACGACATGACTTCCCCCTGTGGGATCAGACGGCGAAGAGCAGGGCGGCGCTGATCAGGACAACGACGGCGGTGGCGAAGTGGATCCCGAAGGCGACGGCCCTCGTCCCCCCGTTGCGCAGGACGATCAGCGTGTCGCCGAGCGGGATGAGGGCGACGCAGAGCATGAACCACGCTTCGGCCCGCGCCCCGACGAGGAAGAGCAGCGCGAGCCCGACCAGACCGAAGGTGCCGTCCCTCAGGCCCTTGATCGAGAGATAGGCACCGGCGTCGCCCTCGGGCCGGGCGGGGACGCCGTAGCCGGCCGCGGCCGAGGCGGGCTGGAACAGGAACCGGTAGCCGAGGAACACACAGAACAGGTCGAGCACGACGGCCAGGGTGTACGCGGTGACGAGCATGTCTTCTCCCCCTGATTTCTAGCAGCGCTAGCAGTAATAGCGAAGCTAACAGAGCAGAGGCAGAAATGCTAGCGCTGCTAGAATCCGAACCATGTCGATCCAGACGCGCCGTGAGCGCGAACGAGCGGAACGCGAGCGGCTGATCGTCACCGCCGCACGGGAGCTGGCCGAGACCGAGGGCTGGGACGCGGTCACCACCCGCCGCCTGGCCGCCGAGATCGAGTACAGCCAGCCGGTCCTCTACAGCCACTTCAAGGGCAAGGACGCGATCATGGCCGCGGTGGCGGTGGAGGGCTGCGCGGAACTGGCGACGGAACTGCGAGCCGCCCGCACCGGGGCGACGGACTCGCGGGAAGCGCTGGCGGCCGTGGGCAAGGCGTACACCGCCTTCGCCCACCGCAGGCCCGCCCTCTACGACGTGATGTTCACCCACCACGTGGACCTGCCGTTCGCCACACCGGAGGCCCCGGCCCCCCTGAAGGAGGCGTTCGGCGAGATTCTCCAGGCGGTGGAGCCGATCACGGCCGAGGGCGAGGACCCGGCCCTCCTGACGGAGACCTACTGGGCGGCCCTGCACGGGTTGGTGACACTGATGCGAAGCGGCCGCTTGCCGGAAGAAGCCCATGAGACAAGGCTGGCTCTACTGATCAACCACTTCACGACAGCTCCCTAAGGGGCGCGGGGAACTGCGCGACCAGCCACGACGTGCCGGCACCCGCCAACGGCGAGAACGCCCCCTACTCCCCGGCCGGAAGCGCCGCAGGCGACCGCCACCCCCGAGACCCCCGAGCCCGCAGCCAAGCGGTCGTTTCCTCCGGAGGCATAGCCGCAGCGACAAGCCACCCCTGCACCGCGTCACACCCCAGATCCCGCAACCGCTCCCACGTCTCGTCGTCCTCCACGCCCTCGGCGACGACCACGAGCCCCAGCGAGTGCGCCAGATCCACCGTGCACCGCACGATCTCCGCGTCCTCGGTGTCCACGGCGAGCCGCGCCACGAAGGACCGGTCGATCTTCAACTCGCTGACGGGCAACCGCCGCAGATGGACGAGCGACGAATACCCCGTACCGAAGTCGTCGAGCGACATCTTCACCCCGTGCCCCGTGAGCGCGGCGAGCGTGTCCGCGGCCCGGGTCGGATCCTCGAGGAGCACATGCTCGGTGATCTCCAGCTGAAGCGCCCCCGCCGGGACCCCGTGCCGGGCGAGCCGGGCGGCGACCGAACCGGCGAAGCCGGGCGAGTGGACGTCGCGCGGGGAGACGTTGACGGCCACCGGCACCCGCAGCCCCTGTTCGCGCCAGCGGGCGACCTGGGCGAGGGCGGTCTCCAGGACGTACTCGGTCAGCAGCGGCATCAGCCCGGAGGTCTCGGCGATGGCGATGAACTCGTCCGGCGGAACCTTTCCGCGCTCCGGGTGCACCCAGCGCACCAGGGCCTCCAGACCGGCGACCTGTCCGTCGAAGCGGACCTTGGGCTGGTAGTGCAGCTGCACCTCGTGGGCGTCCAGGGCGCGGCGCAGATCGCCGAGGAGGGCGAGCCGGTCGGGGGTGTTGGAGTCCCGCTTGGACTCGTACGCCTCGACGCCGGAGCGGTCCCGCTTCGCCTGGTACATCGCCACGTCGGCGCGGCGCAGCATCCCCTCGGCGTCCAGGGCGTGGTCGGGGAAGAGGGCGACGCCCGCGCTGGCCTCCAGGACGAGGGTGAGCCCGTCGAGGTCGAGCGGGGAGCTGAGCGTGGTGACCAGGCCGCGGGCGATGCGGGTGGCCGAGGTGGTGGAGTCGGCGACGGGCAGCAGGACGGCGAACTCGTCACCGCCGAGCCGCGCGGCCTCCGCTCCGCGCGGCAGGGCGTGCCGCAGCCGGTCCGCGATCTGCAGCAGTAAGCGGTCCCCGGCGAGATGACCGAGGGTGTCGTTGACCGACCGGAACCGGTCGAGGTCGATCAGCAGGAGCGCGGAACGCGCCCCGATGCGTTCGGCGTCGTCCAGCGCGGTCCAGATCCGCTCCAGCAGCCACTGCCGGTTGGGCAGTCCGGTCAGCGGGTCGCGCAACTGCTCCTCGGCGCGCGCCCGGGCCATCCACAGCGCGGAGTCGAGCGCGATCAGCGGGACGGCGAACAACGGCAGCAGCACCGGCTGCGCGTCCGCGACCACGCACACCAGCGGGGCGATGCCGAGCAGCGCCACCGCGACCAGTCCCTGTCTGACCAGGGCGCTGCGGGCGACGGTCGGCAGCCCGCGCCCGCGCGGGGCGCGCAGGTACCACAGCAGCCCCCGGCCGACGACGAGGTACGCGGCGGCCGCGAGGACGGTCTCGGGGACGGTGCCGAGCCCCCAGCCGCCCATCCCCCAGGGCCGTTCGACGGTGGGCACCCGGCCGAACGCGCCGAGCACCAGGGCGCCCGCGCCGATGCCGAGGATGTCCACCGCGCCGTGCAGCAGCC
>NZ_WWIR01000550.1 GCF_009863025.1 Streptomyces sp. SID4985
CCGTGGTGATGCGGGCGGCGGCGCGGGCCAGGCCGTGCAGGGAGACGGCGAAGAGCGGCGCGCCGCAGCCGTCGACGGTGACGTGGGCGGGAGGCTGCCCGGTCAGGTCCGCCACGGCCCGGGCGACGGCCTGCTGGAGGGGGTGGGCCGGGTCGAGGTAGTCGGGCAGGGACCAGTCGTTGAGGCGGGCGGTCCACAGCATGGCGGCATGCTTGCCGGAGCAGTTCTGGGCGAGCCGGGAGGGGGCGCGCCCGGCGGCGACCCACTCGTCCCGGACGACCGGGTCGTAGGGCAGGTCGGGGACGTTGCGCAGGTCGGCCTCGGTGAGTCCGGCGAGGTCGAGGAGGCGCCGGGTGGCCGCGAGGTGGGTCTCCTCGCCGGAGTGGCTGGCGGCGGCGAGCGAGAGCAGCTCGCCGTCGAGCGGCAGTCCGGCCCGCAGCATGGCGACGGCCTGGACGGGCTTGAGGGCCGAGCGCGGGTAGAAGGCGGCCTCGATGTCGCCGAGGGCGAACTCGACCCGGCCGTCGGTGCCGAGCACGACGACGGAGCCGTGGTGGACGCCTTCGACGATCCCACCGCGTACGAGGTGGGCGACGGGCACATGGCGGGGTTCGCGGACGACGGGGGCGCCGGCGGGGAAGCTGCTGTACATCTCTGCCTGAATCACGAGGTGGGGCGGGCCGGTGCGCGGGTCACGCGTCGGCGGGGGCGGGCGGACGGACGATGCCGTCGAGGCTGGTGGCGACGCGGTCGAGGTGATGGCTCATCGCCTCGGCGGCGCCGGGTCCGGAGCCGCCGAGCAGTGCCTCGACGATGGCCCGGTGTTCCCGGTTGGACTGCTCGCGGCGGCCGGCCAGCTCGGTCAGGAAGGCGGACTGGCGGGCCAGGGCGTCCCGGATCTCCTCGATCACCTTGCGGAAGACCGGGTTCTTCGCGGCCTCGGCGACGGACAGATGGAAGAGAGTGTCCATGGCGACCCAGGCGGTGGTGTCGGTCTCCCGGTCCATGCGGTCCAGGAGTCCGGTGAGCCGTTCCAGGTCCTCCGGGGTCCGGCGCTCGGCCGCGTATCCGGCGACCGGGACCTCTATGTGGCGGCGCGCCTCCAGAAGGTGCCCGGCCGTGTAGTCGCCGAACGTGGGGTCCGCCACCGTACTGGCGACGACGAAGGTCCCCTTGCCGGTCCGGGAGACGGTGAGACCCATCGTCTGGAGCGCGCGCAGTGCCTCGCGGAGCACGGGCCGCGAGACCTCCAGGGTGCGGCACAGCTCGGCCTCGGAGGGCAGCTTGTCGCCGATCGCGTATGTGCCGCGTTCGATGGCGCCGCGCAGGTGACCGAGGACCGCCTCCATGGCGCTGACGCGCCGGGGAGCCGGGACGGTTGTCTGGCTGTCTGACAGGTTCACGGAGGCGATCCTGCGGTGTGCGGGGAAAACATGTCAAGGCGTCACACCCAAAAGCGCGCACGGGGTGCGGAAGCCCACATATGGGCTCCGCACCCCGTGCGCGGCGGAAGGGTGGTGTCAGCTGCTGAGCACACCGGTGCCGAGCAGGCCGAAGAGCAGCGCGCCGATGATGATGCGGTAGATCACGAAGGCGTTGAAGGAGTGCTTGGCGACGAACTTGAGCAGCCAGGCGATGGAGGCGTAGGCGACGACGAAGGAGACACCCGTGCCGACGGCCAGCGGGGCCGCGCCGACACCGGCGCCGAGGGCGTCCTTCAGCTCGTAGATACCGGCGCCGGTCAGGGCCGGGATGCCGAGGAAGAAGGAGAGACGGGTGGCGGCGACCCGGTCGAGGTCCAGGATGAGCGCGGTCGACATGGTGGCGCCTGAGCGGGAGAAGCCGGGGAAGAGCAGGGCCAGGATCTGCGAGCAGCCGACCAGCATCGCGTCCTTGAAGGAGGTGTCGTCCTCGCCTCGCTTGTGGCGGCCCATCTGGTCCGCGCACCACATGACGACCGAGCCGCCGATCAGCGAACCGGCGACCACCCAGAGCGAGGCGAGCGGGCCGTCGATCAGCGGCTTGGCGGCCAGACCCACCACCACGATCGGGATGGTCGCCGCGATGACCCACCAGGCGAACTTGTAGTCGTGGTGGTAGCGCTCCTGGGGACGGACCAGACCGGTGAACCAGGCGGTGATGATCCGCTTGATGTCCTTGAAGAAGTACACGAGCACGGCGGCGATGGCGCCGACCTGGATGACGGCGGAGAAGCCGACCACGGACTTGTCGTCGACGGGGATGTGCATGAGCCCCTCGGCGATCTTGAGGTGGCCGGTGGAGGACACGGGGAGGAACTCGGTCACCCCCTCGACGACTCCGAGGACGACGGCTTGACCGACGGAGATGGCGCTCATGGAATCCAGTTCTGGGGAGAGGAGGTCGACAGTGCTGTAGTCAGTCTTACTATGCCCGGCCGCGTACGGCCCCGGGTGCTGGCGGCAGCGTAGAGCCCCCACCCCGCGCGGTGGCGTCCGGGGTGGCCGGGGAGCGAGTCGCACATGCCGGTGCCGGGCGGGGGCGCGTTACGGACCCACTACCGTCCCGGTCGTCGGCCGCCCCCGCCGTCTTTCCGTTTCACAACGACTTCTTACCGCGCGAGTCCGCTTTGCCCGAGCCGGTGTGTCGTAGGGCGGGGATGAGGCCGCACCGGCACCGGGCCGTTCACCAGCCCTTCTCGAAGAGCTGGGCGACCTCGGCGATGCGGACCTCGTCGCGGCTGTAGTGGACGCGCAGGCGCCGCCGTCTCGTGCGGAGCAGGCCGAGACCGGCGAGGAAGTCGAGGTGCGCGGCGACGGTGCGGCGGGGCAGGCCGAGGTGGGCGGCGACGGCCCGCGCGGTGACCCCGGTGCCGACGGGATCGCGGCGGCGGCGCGCCTCGGGGAAGTGGGCCGCCGGGTCCTTGAGCAGTTCCAGGACCGTCTGCCGTACGCGGCCCGAGGGCCTCCCCATCATGCGTACGCCTCCGATCCCGGGCTCCTCGTGCACCGTGTCCCACTGTGGCGCAGGCGGGGGCGCCGCGTCCGCGTCTCGGTGTCCGTTGTCCGGTACCCACCCCTCCGCGCGGCCGGTGGCGGACCCCTGGCCACGGGGCGTGGAAAGGCTGTGCGGCGGGGCCATGGGGCCTCGATCCGGTACTACATGCACACTCAAGGAGTGGCTGGATCGGTGCTACGGTGCGGGTATGGCAGTCAAGACGGCCGACGCCCGGCTGGAAGAGCGGTGGCGGGGCATCCTCGCGATCCACGCGCGCACCCTGTGCGAGATCGATCGCGTCCTGCATCCGCACGGGCTCGGTGCCAGTGACTTCGAGGTGCTGGACATCCTGGCCGCCGAGTCGCCCGCTGAGGGGGATCAGTGCCGGGTGCAGAACCTGGTCGGCCGGGTCCATCTGAGCCAGTCCGCGCTGTCCCGGCTGATCGGCCGCCTGGAGAAGGAGGGCCTGGTCAAGCGCTCGGTGTGCGCGGAGGACCGGCGCGGGGTGTGGGTCGCGCTCACCCGGAAGGGCCGCGATCTGTACGCCGAGGTACGTCCCCTGCAGCGTGCCGTGCTGGAGAAGATGCTGGCCGGGGAGGACTGAGCCGCCCGGCCTCTGGGTGCGACACCCCGCCTGTGTGAGTGCGCCCTATATGGGGGTGACCTATGTGGGAGTGGCCTATGTAGGGGCGCCCTATGTGGGAGCAACCCATGTGCGGGGCGCCCATGTACGCATCCCATAGGCACGACCCATGTGCGCACCCCACAAGCCCGCACGCCTCACCCGAAGCGGAGCCGCCCATGTGGCACGGCTCCGCCTCCAGGTGATCCGCTCATCGCGCGAGCAGCGTCCGTACTCCCTGTGACGTGAGCGTCAGTCCGTGTTCGGAGCTGCCGTCGATCGTGAGCGAGAGTTCCTCCTCCGGCCACTGCGCGGCAAGGGCGCCGAGCTGGATCAGCCGGTAGCGGGAGATGGACGGCAGTAGCCCGGCCATCTCGATCTCCGAGGTGAACACGGGGACGACCTGCTCGCCTCCGGGCTGTTCCAGGACGGGCAGGGCGACCGTCGAGGAGTCGGCGCCCTCCATCTCGGCCGCGTCGTCCGGCATCGGGACGAGCACGTCGCTGTGCGCGAGGGTGTCCAGCGCCGCCTCGTCGGCGGTGTTGACGGCCAGCACGTCGAGAGCCTGCTGAGCCGGCGTCTGGTGGTCGTCGTGAGCGGGTGTCTCCATGGCACATCCCCAGGTAGAGCGGTCGTACGGCCACGCACGCGGACGGGAGCCCGGCGCGCTCCCGCGCCGCGTACCCCGTCGGGCGCGGACCATGCGTCCGATTCCCCGGACGGCGCAACGGGCGGCCGCGCACCCGGCTGCCCCCGGCGTCAGGGCAGGTCGCCCGCGCCCAGTTCCCCGGTGGTGACGACGCGGACGAGCGGACCGTACAGCTCCAGCAGGCGCAGGGTCTCGCGATGGGCGCGGTCGTCCACGCCCGCGCAGGCGTCCGCGACGACCAGTACCTCGGTGCCCGCGTCGGCGGCGGCCAGGGCGGTGGTCAGTACACAGCACTCGGTGCTGACGCCCGCGAGGACCAGCGGTTCCCCCGGGGCCAGGCGGGCGGCGAGTCCCGGGGTCCACTTGCCGAAGGTCTCGGTGTCCAGGGTCGGTCCCGCGCGGTCCGCGAAGTCGTCGGCGAGCCGCCACAGCGGGGCGTCCGGGGGCTGGAGCGCGAAGGGCCAGCGGGCGTAGTAGGCGCGCCAGGCTCCGGTGGGCAGCGCGGGCGCCAGGAAGCGGGTGAAGACGGTCCGGCCGGTGAAGGCGGGCAGCAGGTGCCGTACGCCCGTCGCCGCGTCGGCGAAACGCGGCACCCCCCAGGGGCTGCCCGGGTCGGCGAAGACGCGCTGCATGTCGATGACGGCGAGCAGACCGGCGGGCGCCGAGGCGGGGGCGGTCATACGACGGGGCTCCCCTCGTACGGCGGCCTCGGCGGCGCCGCCTCCTGCGCGCGTACCCGGTGCCGACCGAACAGCAGGGTGCCGAGGAAGGAGAGCGCGAGGGCGACGAGGACGCCGAGGTTGGCGTAGGCCCACTCCCCCGACTCGCCGCCGAGGCCGAAGGGGCCGAGCAGATAGCCCTGCCAGGTGAGCCAGCCGGCGGCGGTGTTGGTGACCAGGCCCCAGCCGACGGCGGTCGCGCCGACGGTGAGGACGAGGGGCAGTACGGGCGCGTCGCCGTAGCGGCCGTCGGAGCGGTACAGGTCCCCCTCGTCGTAGTCGCGGTGGCGCAGGGCGAGGTCGGCGAGCATCACCCCGCACCACGCGGCGATGGGCACGCCGAGGGTGGTGAGGAAGCCCATGAACTCGCCGAGGAAGGCCCCGCCGAAGAACACGATGTAGATCGAACCGGCGATCATCAGGACGCCGTCGAGGAACGCGGCCAGATAGCGGGGCACCCGCAGTCCGGCGGAGAGCAGGGCGAGGCCGGAGGAGTAGATGTCGAGGACGGCGCCGCCGACCAGGCCGAGGACGGCGACGAGCGCGAAGGGGACGAGGAACCAGGTGGGCAGGATGGTGGTCAGGGCGCCGATGGGGTCGGCGGCGATGGCCTCGCTCAGTTTGTCGGAGGAGCCCGCGAGGAGCAGGCCGAAGACCAGCAGGAGCAGCGGGGCCGCCGAGGCGCCGAAGGCGGTCCAGCCGATGACGCCCCGGCTGGAGGAGTCGCGGGGCAGGTAACGGGAGTAGTCGGCGGCCGCGTTGACCCAGCCGAGGCCGAAGCCGGTCATCACGAACACCAGCGCGCCGATGAACTGCTGGGCGGAGCCCGCCGGGATGGCGCTGACGGTGTCCCAGTCGATGTGGTCGGCGACCAGGGCGATGTAGATGACGGTGAGTACGCCGGTGATCAGGGTGATCACCGTCTGGATCCGCATGATGAGGTCGAAGCCCATGACGCCGCCGACCACGGTGAGCGCGGCCACCACGAGCAGGGCCACGGCCTTGGTCTCGGTGCCGCCGCCCCAGCCGAGCCGGGCGAAGACGGTCGCGGTGGCGAGGGTCGCGAGGGTGGCGAGGACGGTCTCCCAGCCGACGGTGAGTATCCAGGAGACGACGGACGGCAGACGGTTGCCGCGTACGCCGTAGGCGGCGCGGCTGAGGACCATGGTGGGGGCCGAGCCGCGTTTGCCCGCGACCGCGATGAGGCCGCACAGCAGGAAGGAGGCGGTGATGCCGAGCACTCCGGCGACGAGGGCCTGCCAGAAGGAGATGCCGAAGCCGAGCGCGAAGGCGCCGTAGCTGAGCCCGAGGACGGAGACGTTGGCGCCGAACCAGGGCCAGAACAGGCTGCTCGGGGTGCCCTTGCGGTCGGCGTCGCCGATCACGTCGAGGCCCTGCGTCTCCAGATGGATCTGGCGGTCGGCTCCGCCGTGGCGGGGGTCCTGCGGCTGCGTCATCGTCGACCTACCTGTCCTGACGTGTCGAGCCAGAGGCTAGGCGCGGGCGCCAGGGGATACAAGGAATGACCCGGACCCGCCGCGTCCTGAGGCGGGTCCGGGCCATCCGTCCGTCTGTCCGTCTGTCTGTCTGCCTGCCTGCCTGCCTGCCTGCCGGGTGGCGGGTGGCGGGTCCGTCCGGCTCAGTCCGTGGCGCGCAGCGTGGGGATGGCGAGTTCCACGGGTCCGGCGGCCCGCGTGTTCTTGCAGCTGTCGTGGCAGTCCTTCTCCAGGCTGCAGCACAGGGAGCAGACGGCGCCGTGGTGGAAGGGGCAGTTCGCCATGTCGGGCCGCTCGAATGCGGTGACGCACACCGAGCACTCGAGGGTGCTGGGGGCGTCGGACATGTGGGCGTCGGAGATGTGGACCTCACCCATATGTGCCGCGTCCATGTGCGCCGCACCCATGTCCAGCTCGCCCAGGTCATTCGCCCGCGCTATGTAGTACCGCCCCTTCGTCACCACCGCGAACAGCGGCGACAGCACCATGGCCAGCACCAGCGCCACGAACGGCGAGAACGCCTTGCCGTACGTGCCGAAGGCCCCGAAGTACGCGGCGATGGACACCGCCGAGGCGATCAGCATCGAGCCGAAGCCGACCGGGTTGAAGTGATGGAGGTGGGCCCGCTTGAACTCGATGTACGACGGGCTCAGTCCGAGCGGCTTGTTGACGACCAGGTCCGCGACGACCGCGCCGATCCAGGCGATGGCCACGTTGGAGTAGAACCCGAGCACGGTGTTGAGGAAGCCGAAGACGCCGAACTCCATGAGGGCGAGCGCGATGCCGACGTTGAGGAAGATGTAGACGACGCGCCCGGGGTGACGGTGCGTCAGCCGGGAGAAGAAGTTGGACCAGGACAGCGAGCCGGAGTACGCGTTCGTGGAGTTGATCTTTATCTGGGAGAGGATCACGAAGAACGTGGCGAGTCCCAGGGCGACGGGCGCGGCGAAGGTGCCGAACCCGTGGACGTACTGCTGGATCGGCTCGTTGGCCATGCCGAGCCCGACGCTGCCGGCGATGTAGAAGGCGAGGAAGGCGCCGCCGATCTGCTTGAGCGCGCCGAGGACGACCCAGCCGGGTCCGGCGCTGAGGACGGCGGCCCACCACTGCCTGCCGTTGGCCGCCGTCTTGTCGGGCATGAAGCGCAGGTAGTCCACCTGTTCGCCGATCTGCGCGATCAGGGAGAGGGCCACACCGGCGCCCGCTCCCACGCCGATCATGCTGAGGCTGGAGCCGGTGGGCGAGTTCCCGGCGAAGTGGGTGAACTTGCCGAATTTCTCCGGCTCTTGGATGGCGATGGAGACGAACGGTGCGACCATCAGCACCAGCCAGACCGGCTGGGTCCACACCTGCATCCGGGAGAGCGCGGTCATGCCGTAGACGACGAGCGGCAGGACGACCAGGGAGCAGATGACATAGCCGAGGGCGAGCGGGATGTGCAGGCCGAGTTCGAGGGCCTGCGCCATGATCGAGCCTTCGAGCGCGAAGAAGATGAAGGTGAAGCTGGCGTAGATGACCGAGGTGAGGGTCGAGCCGAGGTAGCCGAAGCCCGCGCCCCGGGTCAGCAGGTCCATGTCGATCGAGTACTTCGCGGAGTAGTACGAGATCGGGATGCCGGTGAGGAAGATGACGACCGCCGCGGTCAGGATGGCGACCATGGCGCTGGTGAAGCCGTGGGAGACGGCGATGGAGCCGCCGATGGCGAAGTCCGCGAGGTAGGCGATGCCGCCGAGCGCGGTGGTGGCCACGACGTAGGGGCTCCAGCGGCGGAAGGACTTCGGCGCGTAGCGCAGGGAGTAGTCCTCCAGGGTGTCGTTGCGGGCCCACTCGTTGTAGGTCCGGCTGCCGGGCGGGGTCGGTGGGGCGGCCTGCTTGTCGACGATCTCCGTCACGGCTGATCCCTCTCCGTCGGCCGCTCCGGACTGTCCGGAGGCGTGCTCGGAAGGGTCGCGGCAGGCGGTTTCTCCGCTGTTTCGGCGCCCTTACGGGGAGGTTCCCGGGTGGTTCGGCGGCGTAAATCCTGGTCGGAGCGCGGCCGATGACCGCTATTGCTTCACGGTACACGTATCTGCATAATGGGGTTATGCATAAGCGGGTTATGGACCCCGACGGGCCACGGCGCGACACGTCGGCCGACGATCTGATGCTCGCCGTGGAGCACCTGGTGCGCTATGTGCGCCGCAGCGCGACGGCGGGCGGCCTGAGCACCGCCGCCTCCTCGGCGCTGGGCCGGCTGGGCCGCGAGGGACCGCAGCGGCTGACCGAACTGGCCCGGGCCGAGAACGCCACCCAGCCCAACATGACCCAGCTCGTCACCCGTATGGAGCGCGCGGGTCTGGTGCGGCGCACCGCCGACCACACCGACGGCCGGGGCGTGCTGGTCGAGGCCACCGAGACCGGCCTGGAGGTGTTCCGGCAGCGCCGGGCCGAGCGGTCGGAGGCACTGGGCCTGCTCCTGGAGCGACTGCCCGAGGCGGAGCGCGCGGCAGTCCGCACGGCGCTTCCGGCGCTGACCCGCGCGATCGAGGAGGACGGAACGCGCTAGCTCCGGAGCACCGACCCCCTCCGGGCCGAGGCGCCCACGCCGCACCCGTACACAACGCCTCACATTCAAATCCCCGTCAGTTCCGTCCCGTTGAGGTCTCTGTCCCCGTCACGTCATGACTGGAGAGAAGCGGTAATGACTGCACCGCGTGGAAAGGCCGCCAGCCCGTTCAGGCAGCCGAAGGCCGTCTGGGCCGTCGCGTTCGCCTGTGTCATCTCGTTCATGGGCATCGGTCTGGTGGACCCGATCCTGCCCGCCCTGGCCCAGAGCCTGCACGCCTCCCCCAGCCAGGTCTCCTTGCTGTTCAGCAGCTATCTGATCGTCACGGCGGTCGCGATGCTGGTGGTCGGCTGGTTCTCCGGCCGGTTCGGCGCCAAGCGCACGCTGGTCATCGGCCTGGCGATCATCGTCGTCTTCGCCGCCCTCGCCGGGTGCAGCGGCTCCATCAATGGCATCGTCGGCTTCCGGGCGGGCTGGGGGCTGGGCAACGCCCTCTTCATCGCGACTTCGCTGGCCGTCATCGTGGCCTCCGCTAGCGGCGGTTTCGGCGGGGCGATCATCCTGTACGAGACCGCGCTCGGCCTCGGGATAGCCGTCGGACCGCTGTTGGGCGGCGAGTTGGGGGCGATCAGCTGGCGCGGGCCGTTCTTCGGCGTCGCCGTGCTGATGGCGATCGCGCTGGTCGCCACGCTCGCCTTCGTACCGTCCCTGCCGAAGCCCGCCCGGCCCACCTCACCGCTGGCCCCGCTCAAGGCCCTGCGCCACCGGGGCCTGTTGACCATGGGCATCATGGCGCTGCTGTACAACTGGGGCTTCTTCACCATGCTCGGCTATGCGCCGTACCCCATGGAACTGGACGCCCACCGGCTCGGGTTGGTCTTCACCGGCTGGGGCCTGCTCGTCGCGGCGTTCAGCGTGTTCTTCGCCCCGCGCCTCCAGGCACGCTTCGGCACGGCGCCGGTGCTGTACGTCAATCTCCTCTGCCTCAGCGCCGTGATGGCCGTCATCGCGGCCGGGGTGGACAGCCCGACGGTAGTGATCACCGCGGTTGTCGTGAGCGGTGCCTTCATCGGCATCAACAACACGCTGACCACCCAGGCCGTCATGCTGGTCTCCCCCGTGGAACGCCCGGTGGCCTCCTCGTCCTACGGTTTCCTGCGCTTCATCGGCGGCGGTCTGGCGCCTTACGTGGCAGGCAGGTTGGCCGACGCGACCGACCTCAGCGTGCCGTTCTACCTGGGCGCCGCCACGTTCCTGCTGGCGATTCCGGTGCTGGCCGCCGGCCACCGGCTGCTGCGCCAGGCCGAGTCACGCCCGGAGGAGGGTGCGCCACTGGCGCCGTCGCTCACCGCCGTGGGGACTCCGGCCACGACGGACACGCCGCCGGTGGTCGTCGCGGTGGGCGCGCACGAGGGGGCCGACGCGATCGTGGACGCGGCCGCCCGGCTGGCCCGCGAATCCGGCAGTCCGCTGGAGGTGGTGCACGTGCACGAGACGGCCGTGGTGGAGGAGCAGGCGGCGGAGACGGAGAGCGCCGAGGCGGCGCGGGCCGCCGTCACCGCGCATCTCGACCGGCTCGCCGCGCACGGCATCGCCGCCACGGGCCAGGTCCTGACGAGTGTGGGGGATCACGCGGCCGCGGGCCGGGTGCTGGCCGAGCACGCCGCCCGGATGGGTGCCCGCGCCGTGGCGGTGGGCCGCTCGCCGCGCGGCGCG
>NZ_WWIR01000551.1 GCF_009863025.1 Streptomyces sp. SID4985
CCCGCGGCCAGGACGCGCTGCTGGCCGACGGCCACCTGGGCAGGGGCGCACTCGGCGAGCCGGGGGCGTACACCGCCTCGCCGCTCGCACCCCGGTATCTGGAGGGCGAGATCCCGGTCGGCACCGAGCCCGGCGCCGCGGTCACCGATGTGCGGGTCACGGCGGAGGACGGGTCCTTCGTCCGGCTGCGCGACCGGCTCGGCCGGGGCGCGCTGCTGGTCGTCCTGATCGCTCCGGGCACGGGGGTGTGGGACCGCAAGCACTGGATGTCGGCCGGGGTGATGCCGCGGCTCGCGGCCGCCGTGACCGCGCTGCCGCACCGGGCCGAACTGCTCGTCGCCGAGGAGTACCCGGGCGCCCCCGCGCACAGCGTCCTGCTCGTCCGTCCGGACGGCCATCTGGTCACCGCCCTGAGCGGCGTCCGCCCGGCCGACCTGTACGCGGCGGCGGAGGCGACGCTCGGGGGCGCCGAACGGCCGGCGGACGCGGTGAAGGAGGAGGCGCAGGCGGGTTCCGGCGCGCGCTGACGGTGCGCCGGAGTGCTCCGGCGTCACGTCTTTTCGCCCTGTCCACATGGTGACCATGGATTGATTCGGGGTGCGGCGCGTGCTGTACTCCGAATCGTGACCGACACCTGTGTGCGCCTGTGGCGGAGGGTCCATATGGACCTCGTCCGCTACGCGGGCTGCATGTGTCGTCCGTCCTGCTGAATTCGCATCCCCCTTCTTCCGGGCGCCGTCGTGCGCCCGTTCGGCGAACCCTTCTCAGGACGGTGCACGTGTCTGTCTCTCCCGTGTCCTCTTCTCCCCTCCCGTCCCCGGCCGTTCCGGCTCCCACGCAGGGGGAACTGCTCGACTTCGTGCGGCGTACGGCCGCCGACACGGAACTGATCGCCTCGCTCCCGCTCGACCCCGAGGGCCGCACCTGGGTACGGCTGACCGGCCCCGGCGGCAGCGAGGCCTGGCTGATCGGCTGGCCGCCCGGCACCGGCACGGGCTGGCACGACCACGCCGACTCCGTGGGCGCCTTCCTCACCGCCTCGGGCGAGCTGAAGGAGAACGCGCTGGCCGCCCGGCTCCCCACCGACGGCTGGCGGACCCTCGAACTCACCGACGGCGTCGACCGCGAACGGCGACTGACGGCGGGACAGGGCCGCGCCTTCGGCCGCCACCATGTGCACGAGGTGCTCAACGAATCCCCCGACCGCCACGCCGTCTCCGTCCACGCCTACTACCCGCCGCTGCCGCGCATCCGCCGCTACAGTCGCACCGGCCAGGTACTGCGCCTGGAGCAGGTGGAACTCCCGGAGGACTGGCAGTGAGCGACAGCCGTCCCGGCCAGGGCGAACAGCCCCTCGGCATCGACGAGTTGCTGGAGCGGGTGCGCGACGGCTACCGGCGCGTGGAGGCCCGCGAGGCGTACGGGGCGGCGCGCGACGGTGACGGCCTGCTGGTCGACATCCGGTACGCGGCGCTGCGCGAGCGGGACGGACTGATCCCGGGCGCCCTCGTCATCGAGCGCAACGAACTGGAGTGGCGGCTCGATCCGCAGGGCAGCCACCGCGTCCCCGAGGCCACCGGCCATGACGTGCGCGTGCTGGTCCTCTGCAACGAGGGCTACGCCTCCAGCCTGGCCGCCGTCTCCCTCCACCAGCTCGGACTGCACCGGGCGACGGACGTGGTGGGCGGCTTCCAGGCGTGGCGTGCGGCGGGGCTGCCGGTGGAGTCGGCGGAGGGCTGAGGGCGGGGTGGGGCACCGGGACGGGTGCGGGCGCCCTTGCCTTCCGGGGTCAGTAGCCCCCGTCCTCCAGGAACTCCGTGTCCTCCCCCTCCTCCTCCAGCGCCTGGCGGACGACGCGGAGGGCCATGCCCTCGGGATAGCCCTTGCGGGCGAGCATCCCGGCCAGGCGGCGGAGCCGCTTGTCGCGGTCGAGGCCCCTGGTCGACCGCAGCTTGCGGTCCACCAGGTCGCGGGCGGTCGCCTCCTCCTGCTCGGAGTCGAGCTGCCCCACGGCCTCGTCGATCAGCGCCGAGTCGACGCCCTTGGTGCGCAGTTCACGGGCGAGTGCGCGGCGGGCGAGACCCCGGCCGTGGTGCCGTGACTCCACCCAGGCGTCCGCGAAGGCGCTGTCGTTGATCAGTCCGACCTCCTCGAACCGCGACAGCACCTCCTCGGCCACCTCGTCGGGGATCTCCCGCTTGCGCAGGGCGTCCGCGAGCTGCTTGCGGGTGCGCGGCGTACCGGTGAGCAGGCGCAGACAGATGTTCCGCGCCCGCTCCGCCGGGTCCGCCGACGCCGAGGACTCCCCCCGCTCGGCCCTCGACGAGGTGAGGGAGCCCTCGGTCTCACCGCCCGGATCCCCGAACCGGCGCCGTCGGCCACGCCGTCGCCGTTCGGCGGGACCGCGGCGGTCGTCGGGCGGCTCCGGGCCGTCCTGGCCGGGCCGGTCGTACGACCCGTCGCCGTACCCACCGCGCCCGTCGTCGTACCCGTCGTCCCCATGGCCCCCGTGACCATGGGCCCCGTGGTCCCCGTACGCGTGGTCACCGGTCCGGTGACCACGTCCCCCGTACGCCTCGTCCCCGTACCCCAGGTAGTCACCGGCCGCGACGGAGGCGGAGTCGCCCCCGATGCCCCTCCCCCGTGGGGCACCGGGAGAGGCGTACTCGTGCTCGGCCCAGTCGGTTCGGCGTGTCATGGGTCAGCTCTTGGCTGCGGCGGCCTTGGGCTTGGTGGCCTTGGCCGCCGGGGTCGCCTTGGTCTCGGCGGCCGCGGGGGTGACCGCCGCGTCCGCGCCGGGCTCGGCAGCGGGCTCCTGGGGACGGACGCCGACGCCCAGCTTCTCCTTGATCTTCTTCTCGATCTCGTTCGCCAGGTCGGGGTTGTCCTTGAGGAAGTTGCGCGCGTTCTCCTTGCCCTGGCCGAGCTGGTCGCCCTCGTACGTGTACCAGGCACCGGCCTTGCGCACGAAGCCGTGCTCCACGCCCATGTCGATCAGACCGCCCTCGCGGCTGATGCCCTGGCCGTAGAGGATGTCGAACTCGGCCTGCTTGAAGGGCGGCGCGACCTTGTTCTTGACGACCTTGCAGCGGGTGCGGTTGCCGACCGCGTCCGTGCCGTCCTTCAGGGTCTCGATGCGGCGGATGTCGATACGCACCGAGGCGTAGAACTTCAGCGCGCGGCCACCGGTCGTGGTCTCCGGCGAGCCGAACATGACGCCGATCTTCTCGCGGAGCTGGTTGATGAAGATCGCGGTGGTCTTGGACTGGTTGAGCGCGCTGGTGATCTTCCGGAGCGCCTGGCTCATCAGACGGGCCTGGAGACCGACGTGGCTGTCACCCATCTCGCCCTCGATCTCCGCGCGCGGGACGAGCGCGGCGACGGAGTCGATGACGATGAGGTCGAGGGCGCCGGAGCGGACCAGCATGTCCACGATCTCGAGCGCCTGCTCGCCGTTGTCGGGCTGGGAGAGGATCAGGTTGTCGATGTCGACGCCGAGCTTCTTCGCGTACTCGGGGTCGAGGGCGTGCTCCGCGTCGATGAAGGCGACCTGGCCGCCGGCCTTCTGGGCATTGGCCACGGCGTGCAGGGTCAGGGTCGTCTTGCCGGAGGACTCGGGGCCGTAGATCTCCACGACACGGCCGCGCGGCAGGCCGCCGACGCCGAGGGCGACGTCGAGAGCGGTCGACCCGGTGGGGATGACCTCGATGGGCTCCATCGACCGCTCGCCCATGCGCATGACAGCGCCCTTGCCGAATTGTCGTTCAATCTGTGCGAGCGCGGCGTCGAGCGCCTTCTCGCGGTCGGTTCCTGCCATGGGTTCCACCCGGTTTGCTTGAGTCGATCGCTTCACGTCAAAGACGCTAACGCCTGCCACTGACAATGCGCCCCGACGTCGGTCCGGCCTGTGGATAACTGGGGGACGTTTCTACCTGAACCACCACGAAACACCCGCCAGAAGCCTCGCCCGAGCTTCCATCAGAATGGATGTTCGATTTCTGTGTCAAGCGCCTCCCAGGATGGGAGCCGTGCCGCCGAGCGGGCCCGGTGCGACCCCTCGCTAGGCCCGAAAGCGCGCCGTCTCGCCGGAGACGCGGAGCAGGAAGTCCGTCATCGGATCCTCTCCGTCCCCGGGGACCAGCACGAGCCCCGCATCGTAGATCGCCTCCTCGGCGGCCAGGGCGGCGTCTTCGTCATCACACTCCCAGGCGTCCTCCGACGCCTCGAACAGCGGGCGAACGACTTCCCAGGCGGGACCGGGCCGGAAGCGGCAGTCGGTCCAGAACACGTCGACGCCTTCGAGCGTCAGCGTTCCGATGAGCGCGTCCCCCCGCTTGAGCTGCCAGCTCCTCACCGTCATGACTTCCCCATCTGCCGGACCGTCAGCATCTGCTGGGCCTGACCGACCGGGCCGTGGATGTCGTGCAGGATCGTGCTGGTGACGCCCTGGCCCGTCGGGCCGAAGATCACCGAGGTGTCGAGGCCGGTCCAAGGGCCCTCGGGGCGGCGGTGGAGGTGGAGCGTCAGGTCGACGTTGGGGAACATCCACTCGGTGGGCGGCTGACGGACGGCGATGCCGTTGGCCGTGTCCACGAGGGCGACGTAGGAGGCCAGGGGGCTGGCGGGTTGACCGGCGACGAGGTCGAGCCCACTCCTGATCCAGACGGTCGCACGGCCCGGGCGCGGGGGCGCGACCGGACGCACGTCCAAGGAGGCGATGTAGCCGCCCGGCCAGAGGGAGGCCATCGGCCAGGGCGCGAGCGCGTCGGGCGGGGTGAGCGGTTCGGGCGCGCCCCCGGCCACCGCCGCCGTGTCACCGGCCGCCAGGAACCACACGCGGCCGCGCACGACGGGGCGCCCCGCGATCAGCACGACGGCCTCGGCCAGTTCGATCGTGCGGCCCGGCCGGACGACCTCCACCCTGATCTCACACTCGTCGAGGGCAAGGCGCCCGAGGATGTCGAAGCTGATCCGCGACGGCACCAGACCGCTGTCCGGCCGCCCGGCCAGATGGCGGTCGATGGCGTGGACGACGAGACCGCCCAGCGGGCTGAAGTGCTGTTCGTCGGTGCTCCAGGCGCCACTGGCGTGCGGGGTGGGCTTGTAGCAGTGCTCGTCGATGGGCTCGTAGTAGCTGCCGGTGCTCACGAAGGCACTCACCTCTCAGCCGGGCGGATCGGGCAGGGCCAGCGTGCCAGTACGGGATCTTGAGGCAGCACGCGGGCCCTCACCAGCGCCCCATCCCGGCCCCCGGAACCTGTCCCCGCCAGTACTGGTATCCACGGGATCTGGAGCCCACGGCCGACCCCCGCCACCCTGAAGCCATGGCACACGTACTCGTCACCGGCGGCACCGGATTCCTCGGTGCTCACACGATCGCCCGGCTCCTGACGGCCGGGCACACCGTCACCACCACCGTCCGTTCCCCGGGCCGGGAGGCCGAGGTCGGCCGGATGCTCGCCGCGGCCGGGGCGCCGGGGCGGGACGGGGTGCGGTGCGTGGTGGCGGACCTCGGCTCGGACGAGGGCTGGGACCGGGCCGTGGCGGGCGCCGAATACGTGCTGCATCTGGCGTCGCCCTTCCCCGCGGCCCAGCCGCGCGACGAGGACGAGGTGATCGTCCCGGCGCGCGGAGGAGCGCTGCGCGTCCTGCGCGCCGCACGCGACGCCGGTGTCCGGCGTACCGTGCTGACCTCGTCGTTCGCGGCGGTGGGTTACGGACACGGCCGTACCGCGCGCGTGTTCACCGAGGACGACTGGACGGACCCCGCCGGCGCGGACGTCACCCCGTACGTCAAGTCCAAGACGATCGCGGAACGGGCCGCCTGGGACTTCGTCGACCGTGAGGGCGGCGGACTCGAGCTGACCGTGATCAACCCGGTGGGGATCTTCGGGCCGGTGCTGGGCCCGGACTACGCGGCCTCCATCCGGATCGTCCACGCCATGCTGACCGGACACATGCGCGTGGCGCCGCCTCTGTGGACCAACACGGTCGACGTACGGGACGTGGCCGATCTCCATGTGCGCGCCATGACGGCCCCGAAGGCCGCGGGGCAGCGCTATCTCGCACTCGCGGGCGAGCCGGTCTCGTTCCACGGGATGGCCGCCGCGCTGCGTGCCGGGCTCGGACCGGCCGCCGACCGCGCTCCCACCGCCACCGCCCCGGCCTGGCTGCTGCGACTGCTCGCCACGGTCCGCCCGGCGCTGCGCGAGACGGTGCCGCAACTGGGCGTCGTACGCCGGGCCTCCAACGCCAAGACCCGCGAGGAGCTGGGCTGGTCCCCGCGCTCGAACGAGGAGGCCGTCGTGGCCACCGGCGAGAGCCTGGTCCGCCTCGGTCTGCTGAACGACTGAAGCGAGCGGCTAGCTTCGAAGGCGTGACGCACGACATGGCAGACACCCTGGGCGAGTTCCTGCGGGCCCGGCGCGCCCGGATCGGCCCGGCGGAGGCGGGCCTGCCCGCGGGCAGCCGCCGCCGGGTGCCCGGGCTGCGCCGCGAGGAGGTCGCCCAGCTCGCCGGGATCAGCCCCGAGTACTACCTGCGCCTGGAGCAGGGCCGCAATCTCAACCCCTCCGACCAGATCCTCGCCGGGCTCGCCGCCGCGCTGCGGCTCGACGAGGACGCAATCGCCTACCTCCACCGCCTCGCCCGTACGGCGCCCACGCCCGGGCGCCGACGCCCGCGTGCGCGTGCGCGTGCCGGAGAGGACGCTCCGCAGTCGCTCCTGGACAGCTGGCCGGACACCCCCGCCTACGCCCAGGGCGCCGGTGGCCGGGTGGTCGCGGCGAACCGCCTGGCGGTGCTGCTGTGCCCCTTCTTCGCGGTGGGGTCCGACCCGCTGCGCGCCGCCTTCCTCGAACCGGCCATGCGCGCGCTGTACCCGCGGTGGGACGAGATGACCGCCAAGGCCGTCTCCGGTCTGCGCGCCATGCTCGACGTGGAGGACCCCGATCCCGACCTCCTGGAGACCATCGGCGAACTCACCCACACCAGCGAGCGGTTCGCCGACCTGTGGGCGCGCCGCGAGGTCCGCCGCCGCGACACCGGTCACACGCTGCTGCGCCACCCGGTCGTCGGCGAGCTGGAGCTGCGCTACGAGAAGCTGCTCCGCCCGCAGGCCCGCCAGCTGATCGTGGTCTACCACGCCGACCCGGGCTCGCCCTCCGCCGACCGCCTGCGCCTGCTCGCCGACGGCTGAGCCGCCTCTGAGTCGCCTCTGAGCCACCCCTGGGCCCGCCCCGGACCCCGCCCCTGCTCCCGGTGTCGTACGGCAGCTGCCTCCGGCCGTACGACGACCGCGCCGGGCGCCGCCGGAAGCCTGGGCGCATGAAGAATCCACGCGCCGTCCGGCACGCCGTAGAACGCCTCTGCCATGCGACCGGTCTGCTGCTCGTGCTCTCCGGTCTCGTCCACCTGGTGGTGTTCGCGGTCGACGGCGGCCCGTGGGACGGCCCGGTCTCCTGGCGCAAGCCGGTCACGTTCGGGCTGTCCTTCGGGGTGACCCTCATGGCGGTCGTCTGGGTCACGTCGTACGTGCGTCTCGGCGCGCGCACGCGCGTGGTGCTGCTCGCCGTGTTCGCCGCCGACTGTGTGGTGGAGGTCGGCGGCATCACGCTCCAGGCGTGGCGGCGGGTGCCCTCGCATCTGAACATGGAGACGCCGTTCGACACGGGCGTCTCCATGGTGCTCGCGGTCGGGGGCGGCGTCCTGGTGGTGGTGCTCGCCGCCTTCGCCGTCGCGTCCTTCCGGCACCGGCCCGACGGGCCCGCCGGGATGGCGCTCGCGGTGCGCTCCGGGTTCGCGATCCTGCTGGTGGCGCTGGTCTCGGGCGCGGCCATGATCGCGCGCGGGGTCGTCCTCACCCGCACAGGCCACCAGGAGGCCGCCTATCACTCGACGGCGCCACTCAAGCCGCTGCACGGGGTGAGCCTGCACGCCGTACTGGTACTGCCGCTGCTCGCCTGGCTGCTGTCCCGCACCGCCGCGAGCGCACGGACCCGGTGGCGGATCGTGGCGGCGGCCACCGGCTGCTATGCGGCGGCGGTCGCCGGGACCATGGTGTGGGCCGTGCTGACGTACTGAGACGAACCGCTCACGTCAGGACGCCCCCTCCTCCGTCCGCCGCTCGCGCGCCCACAGAAGGCGGGGCAGCGCCCCGGGCCTGTTCGCCCGCAGGCGGTGTCCCTGGACGCGCGGGTCGTCCGTGACCTTGTACCGCTTCACGTACGCGCCGAGGAACGCCTGGAGCGTGGCGACCGCCGGGATGGCGATCAGGGCGCCGACCGCGCCGAGCAGGGCGGTGCCCGCGATGACCGAGCCGAAGGCGACCGCCGGGTGGATGTCGACGGTCTTGGAGGTCAGCTTGGGCTGGAGCATGTAGTTCTCGAACTGCTGGTAGACCACGACGAAGACCAGCACCCACACCGCGTACCAGGGCGCCACGGTGAACGCGATCAGCATCGGCAGCGCGCCCGCGAGGTAGGTGCCGATGGTCGGGATGAACTGCGAGACCAGGCCCACCCAGACGCCGAGCACGGGCGCGTACGGCACGCCGAGGGCCTGGAGCAGGACGTAGTGCGCGGCGCCCGAGATGAGCGCCATGAGGCCGCGCGAATAGATGTAGCCGCCGGTCTTGTCGACCGCGATCTCCCAGGCGCGCAGCACCTCGGCCTGGCGCGCGGGCGGCAGGACCGAACAGAGGCCGCGCCGCAGCCGGGGTCCGTCGGCGGCGAAGTAGAACGAGAACAGCCCGACGGTGAGGAGCTGGAAGAGGCCGCCGAGCACCTGGGCGGACACGTCGAGGACACCGGCCGCGCTGTTCTGCGCGTACTTGCGCAGCCAGTCGGAGTGCAGCAGCCCCTCCTGCACGTCCACTCGTTTGAGTTGCGTGTGGAAGGTCTGGTTGATCCAGTTGATCAGCGAGTCCAGGTACTCCGGGAATCCCTCGATCATCTTGATGATCTGTCCGGCCAGCATCGAGCCGAGCAGGGTGACGAAGCCCGCCGTGACGACCGCGAGGCCGAGGAAGACCAGGAAGGTGGCGAGTCCCCGGCGCATCCCGCGCGCGGACATCCGGCTGACGGCCGGCTCGATGGCCAGCGACAGGAAGAACGCGATCAGGATGTTGATCAGCAGCCCGGTCAGCTGGTGGAAGGCCCAGCTGCCGAACTGGAACGTGGCGATGAGCGCGAGCGCGAGCACCATGGCGCGCGGCAGCCAGCGCGGCATCCGGGCGTTGCGCAGGGTGGTGCCGTCGGCGGGCGCCACGGCGGGCGCCACCGGCTCGGCCGGGGGCGCCGTGGGCCCGGACGGGGATGCCGTGGGCCGGTCGTCGAGGTCGTCAGTAGGTGCCACGGGGCAAGTCTCGCCCACGCCGCCGACAGCCGACGCCGCTCGGGACCCGCTCGGCCTATGACCGTGGACACATACGCCGACGGACGGCCACCGCCGCCGGACGATCCGCGTATTTCGGGGGCGTCTTTCGGCCGATGTGGCTGGTCACCGCGGGTGCGCGGAACTCAGCGCCGCTCGCCCGGCACATCCATGACCGAGCAGACCACCCGCCACACGTCCTTGGCGGCCCAGCCCGCGTCCAGTGCCTCGTTCACCGTGCGTCCACCCAGTTCGGACATGACGTGGTCACGCGCGAACATCTCGGCATACGCCGTGCCGAAGTGTTCCGCCATCCGCTGCCAGAAGACCGTCAACCGCATGACTCCAGTATCCCGCCCTCGGGGGTGCGCCTGTCCGGGACCGTCCACAAGGACCGCGTCGCGCCCTACGGTCTGATCCATGTCCGACTCAGGAGCTACCCCACGCCCCCCTGTGCCCCCGGCGCACTCCCCGCTCTTCCGCGCCGAGCAGTTCGTCTGGCTCACCGCGCGCGTACTGGAGCAGCGGCTCTTCGCGTTCCACTTCCTGAACGGCGCCGCCGACCCGGTGGAGGCCGCGCTGGACGCCTATCGCAACGACGACGGCGGCTACGGCCACGCCCTCGAACCCGATCTGCGCGGCCCGGTGAGCCAGCCGCTGCACACCGCCCGCGCGCTGCACGTGCTGGACGCGGTCGGTCGCTGCGGAGGGCAGCGGGTGGAGCGGCTGTGCCGCTATCTGACCTCGGTGTCCACCATGGACGGCGCGTTGCCCGCCGTCGATCCCGCTCAGCGCGGTTATCCGGCGGCGCCGTTCGCGCCGGTCGTGGACGATCCGCCGAGCGAGCTGCTCGCGACCGGGCCCGTGGTGGGTCTGCTGCACCGCAACGAGGTGTGGCACGCGTGGCTGTTCCGGGCCACCGACTTCTGCTGGGAGGCGTTGGAGTCGCTGGAGAAGTCCCACCCGTACGAGGTACACGCGGCCGTGGCCTTCCTGGACTCGGCGCCCGACCGCCCGCGCGCGCAGGCGGCCGCCGACCGGCTCGGGCGCCTGGTGCGCGAGCAGCGGCTCGCGGCGCTGGAGCCGGACCGCCTCGACGCGTACCCGGTCGCCACGGGCTACGCCCCGGACGAGCACCACTTCCCGCACGACTTCGCACGCACCCCGGGCTCACTCGCGCGCGCGTGGTTCACGGACGAGGAGATGTCCCGCTCGCTGGACTTCCTTGCCGCCGAGCAGCGGGAGGACGGCGGCTGGCCGGTCCGCCGGCACCAGTGGGCACCGGCACCGGCCCTGGAGGCACGCCCGGCCGTGACGATCGAGGCGCTGCGCACCCTGAGGGCGTACGGCCGCTACGTGGGATGAACGCACCGGCCCACTCTCACGGGATCGAGTCACGCCCCCAGCATCCGCACCCCCGCCGTCACCGCCACGGCCACACCGACCACCACCAGGAACGGCGCGCGCAGCACCAGGGCGACGGCGGCCGCCGCGACACCGGCCGCGCGGGCGTCCAGGACGAGCGCGTGGCCGTCGGCGAAGGTCTGCTGGGCCGTCAGCGCGGCCAGGAGGGCGACCGGGAGCAGGGCGGCGAGGCGCCGTACCAGGGGCCGTTCCATGGCTCCGGCGGGGACGAGCAGTCCGGCGAGCTTGACGGCGTAGCAGCCGACGGCGGTCGCGCCGATCGCGATCCAGGTGTTCAACGGTCCTCCTCGGAGTCGCCCGGCAGCGGAGCCGGGTCGGGTATGCCGTCGCCGCCGCGGCCGGTGAAACGGCGCTCCGCGAGCAGGGCGAGCGGTGCGGCGAGCGCCGCCACCAGGACCGGCACACCGGCGGGCAGCACGGGCAGCAGGCCGAGGCCGAGCAGGACCGCGAGGCCCGCGACCGCGCGCTCGGTGGTGGTGCGCAGCATGGGCGCGAGCAGCGCCAGGAAGACGGCGGGTCCGGCCGCGTCCAGGCCCCAGGCGTCTGTGTCCCCGATGGCGCGGGCGCCGAGCGCGCCGAGCAGCGTGGTCAGGTTCCACAGCACGTACAGGCTGAGCCCGGTGACGGTGAAGCCGAGCCGCGCGCCATGGCGGTCGCGCTGGGCCAGGGTGACGGCGGTGGTCTCGTCGATCACCCACTGCGCGGCGAACGGCCTGAGCGCGCGCGGAAGGGCGAGCACCTGCGAGAGGCGCAGTCCGTAGAACGCGTTGCGCACCCCCAGGAAGAACGCCCCGGCGGCGGCCGTGAACGGGCTGCCCCCGGCGGCGAGCGCCCCGACCAGCGCGAACTGCGAGGCGCCGGTGAACACCAGGAGGCTGAGCGCGCAGGTCTGGAGCAGCCCGAGCCCGCTGCCGGCCGAGGTGACGCCGAAGGCGAATCCGGAGAGCCCGACGGCGACGCCCACCCCGAGCGCGTCCCGTACGACGGCGCTGTCCGGCCGTGCCGCGCCCTGGGCGGCCCTGTCCTCGAGTGCTGTCTGTTGCTGTGCCACGCCCCGGACGTTACGGCCGCTCGCGCGCGCGGGTCTTGTACGTTCTTGCGCCCACGCCTCCGCCTCTGGTGCCGCGTGTCTCTAGTGCCGCTCCCGCCGGTACGCCCCCGGCGGCACCCCCACGATCCGGGTGAAGTGCCGGTTCAGATGCGGCTGGTCGGTGAAGCCGACGACGACGGCGGCCTCGGCGGGCGCGGTCCCCCCGTCCAGGAGGAGCCGCGCGCGGCGCACCCGGGCGTCGGTCAGCCAGGTGTGCGGCGGCATCCCGTAGGCGGCGCGGAAGGCGCGCAGCAGGGCGAACGGGCTGGTGCCGAGGTCGGCGGCCAGGCGTTCCAGTGTGGGCGGCGCGGCCATCCGCTCCTGGAGCACGGCACGCGCGCGTGCGGCGAGGGAGGCCCCGGCACTCCGGGGGCGCCGCTCGGGCAGCGGGCCGCCGTTGAGCCGCAGCAGTCGGGTCACGGCCACGCTCAGCAGCGTGTCGGCGGCCAGCGCGTTGCCCTCGTCGACGGCGCGCAGCACCTGGTGGACCAGGCGGGCGGCGTACGGGTCGTCGAGCACCGGCGTGACGAAGCCCGGGGTGCCCCGGATCGTGGTCGTCTCGGCGGCGATCCGGGCCACCACCTCGGGCGAGGGGTAGACCGCGCCGTACCGCCAGCCCTCGGGGACGCCGGCCCGGCCGGTGTGCGGGGTGTCCGGGTTGACCAGCGCGAGGGCGCCCGCGCCCGCCGACACGTCGCTGCCCCCGTGCTGGAAGACCTCGACGCCGTCCGCGATGGCCGCGATCACGAAGTGCTCGTGGGTGTGCCGGACGAAGCTCTTGCGGATGTAGCGGGCGCGCAGCAGATCCACACCGGGCAGTTCGTCGTACCGCCAGTGCCGTGCCCGCTCCGTCGAAGACCGTGCCCGCTCCCCTGAAGACATGGGCCCATTGTCCGCCACCGGGCGCCGCTCCGCGCAGCCCGCCGAGGCCCGCTTGCGTCCTGTTTGCGCAGGTCAGGTGGATTGTCAGTGGCGGGGTGCAGGATGGATGCATGGTCAGCTCCGCCCCTTCGGCCCTCGACGGCTTCTCCCCCGCGACCCGCGGCTGGTTCACGGGGGCGTTCTCCGCGCCCACCGCGGCCCAGGAGGGCGCGTGGCGGGCCATCCAGGAGGACTCGGACGCGCTGGTGGTCGCGCCGACCGGCTCGGGCAAGACGCTGGCCGCGTTCCTCGCCGCCCTGGACCGGCTGACCTCCACGCCGCCCCCGGCCGACCCGAAGAAGCGCTGCCGGGTGCTGTACGTGTCGCCGCTGAAGGCCCTCGCGGTCGACGTGGAGCGCAATCTGCGCAGCCCCCTGACCGGTATCCGCCAGGAGTCCGTCCGTCTCGGCCTGCCGGAGCCCGAGGTCAAGGTGGGCATCCGCTCCGGCGACACCCCGCCCGCCGAGCGCCGCGCGCTGACCACGCGCCCGCCGGACATCCTGATCACCACCCCCGAGTCGCTGTTCCTGATGCTGACGTCCGCCGCGCGCGACGCGCTGACGGGCATCGAGACCGTGATCCTGGACGAGGTGCACGCGGTCGCGGGCACCAAGCGCGGCGCGCATCTCGCGCTGACCCTGGAGCGGCTGGACGAACTGCTGCCCAAGCCCGCCCGCCGCATCGGCCTGTCCGCGACCGTCCGTCCGGTGGACGAGGTGGCCCGGTTCCTGTCGCCCGGCCGCAAGGTGGAGATCGTCCAGCCGGAGTCCGGCAAGGAGTTCGACCTGTCGGTGGTCGTCCCGGTCGAGGACATGGGCGAGCTGGGCGGCTCCCCGGCGGCCGACGGCGGCGAGGGCGCGGAGAAGCCGTCGATCTGGCCCCATGTGGAGGAGCGGATCGCTGACCTGGTGCAGTCCCACCGCTCGACCATCGTCTTCGCCAACTCCCGCCGACTGGCGGAGCGGCTGTGCAACCGGCTCAACGAGATCGCCTACGAGCGGGCCACCGGCGAGAAGCTCGGCGAACACCACGCCCCGGCCCAGCTGATGGGCGGCTCGGGCGCCGCCCAGGGCGCGCCCCCGGTGATCGCCCGCGCGCACCACGGCTCGGTCTCCAAGGAGCAGCGCGCCCTGGTCGAGGAGGACCTGAAGGCGGGCCGGCTGCCCGCCGTGGTCGCCACCTCCAGCCTGGAGCTGGGCATCGACATGGGCGCGGTCGATCTCGTCGTCCAGGTGGAGTCCGCGCCCTCGGTCGCCTCCGGCCTCCAGCGCGTGGGCCGCGCGGGCCACCAGGTCGGCGCGGTCTCCACCGGCGTGGTCTTCCCGAAGTACCGCGGCGACCTGGTGCAGGCCGCGGTGGTCACCGAGCGGATGCGCTCGGGGCGCATCGAGTCCCTGAAGGTGCCGTCCAACCCGCTGGACGTACTGGCCCAGCAGCTCGTCGCCATGACGGCGCTGGACACCTGGCAGTACGACGACCTGCTCGCCATGGTGCGCCGCGCCGCACCCTTCGCCTCCCTGCCCGAGTCGGCGTTCACGGCCACCCTCGACATGCTCGCGGGCCGCTATCCGTCCGACGCGTTCGCGGAGCTGCGCCCGCGCGTGGTGTGGGACCGGGTGGCCGGGACGATCAGCGGCCGTCCGGGCGCCCAGCGGCTCGCGGTCACCTCCGGCGGCACGATCCCCGACCGGGGCCTGTTCGGGGTGTTCCTCGCCGGGTCCGACCCCAAGAAGGGCGGCGGCCGGGTCGGCGAGCTGGACGAGGAGATGGTCTACGAGTCCCGTGTGGGCGACGTGTTCACCCTGGGCACGAGCTCCTGGCGGATCGAGGACATCACCCGCGACCGGGTGCTGGTCTCCCCCGCGCCCGGGGTGCCGGGCAGGCTGCCCTTCTGGAAGGGCGACCAGCTGGGCCGCCCGCTCGAACTGGGCCGCGCGGTGGGCGCGTTCCTGCGCGAGGTCGGCTCGCTGTCCAAGGAGGACGCCCGGCTGCGCCTGCTCACGGCGGGCCTGGACGCCTGGGCGGCGGACAACGTCCTGTCCTACCTGGACGAACAGCGCGAAGCCTGCGGCCACGTCCCGGACGACCGCACGATCGTGGTCGAGCGTTTCCGCGACGAACTCGGCGACTGGCGCGTCGTCATCCACTCCCCCTTCGGAGCCCAGGTGCACGCTCCTTGGGCCCTGGCGCTCGGCGCCCGTCTCTCCGAGCGGTACGGCATGGACGCCCAGGTCATGCACGCCGACGACGGCATCGTGCTCCGCCTGCCCGACGCCGACCTGATGGGCCTAGACCTGCTCGACCATGAACCCGTGCGCACCGGGACGGAGTTCGACAGCGAGCAGGCTCCGGTCGGCGCGGCGGACGTCGCCTTCGACAAGGCCGAGGTCGACCGGATCGTCACCGAACAGGTCGGCAGCTCCGCGCTGTTCGCCTCCCGGTTCCGCGAGTGCGCCGCCCGCGCGCTGTTGTTGCCGCGCCGCAACCCCGGCAAGCGCACCCCGCTCTGGCAACAGCGTCAGCGCGCGGCCCAACTGCTGGAGGTGGCGAGCGAGTTCGGCTCGTTCCCGATCGTCCTGGAGGCGATCCGCGAGTGCCTCCAGGACGTGTTCGACGTGCCGGGACTGGTCGAGCTGATGGGCGACCTCGAGTCCCGCAAGGTCCGCATGGTCGAGGTCACCACCCCCGAGCCGTCCCCGTTCGCCCGCTCCCTGCTGTTCGGTTACGTCGCCCAGTTCCTCTACGAGGGCGACTCCCCGCTCGCCGAGCGCAGGGCCGCCGCGCTCTCCCTGGACTCCCGGCTGCTGTCCGAGCTGCTCGGCCAGGCGGAGCTGCGCGAGCTGCTCGACGCGGAGGTGCTCACGGAGCTGGAGCGCGAACTCCAGTGGCTCACCGAGGACCGCCGCATCAAGGACGTCGAGAGCGTCGCGGACCGGCTGCGCCTCCTCGGCCCGCTGACCGACGAGGAGTTGGCGGAGCGCGGCGCCGAACCGCAGTGGGCGCCGGAGCTGGCCGCCACCCGCCGCGCCATCAAGGTCCGTATCGCGGGCCGGGAGCACTGGGCGGCCGTCGAGGACGCGGGCCGCCTGCGCGACGCGCTCGGCACCGCCCTGCCGGTCGGGGTCCCCGAGGCCTTCACCGAGCCGGTCAAGGACCCCCTGGGCGACCTCCTCGCGCGGTACGCGCGCACCCACGGCCCGTTCACCTCGACCACCGCCGCCGCCCGCTTCGGCCTGGGCGTGGCGGTCACCGAGGGGGCACTCCAGCGGCTCGCCGCGAGCAGCCGTGTCGTACAGGGTGAGTTCCACCCGGCGGGCATCGGCCAGGAGTGGTGCGACGCCACGGTGCTGCGCCGGTTGCGCCGCCGTTCGCTGGCCGCGCTGAGGCAGGAGCTGGAGCCGGTCCCGCCGCCCGCGCTCGCCCAGTTCCTGCCCCAGTGGCAGCACATCGGCAAGGGCCACACCCTGCGCGGCATCGACGGACTGGTGCGCGCCGTCGAGCAGTTGCAGGGCGCTCCCGTGCCCGCCTCCGCGCTGGAGAAGCTGGTCCTGCCGTCCCGCGTGGCCGACTACAGCCCCGCGATGCTCGACGAACTCACCGCCGCCGGAGAGGTCGTCTGGTCCGGAGCGGGCGCCCTGCCCGGCAAGGACGGCTGGGTCTCCCTCTACCTCGCCGACACCGCCCCGCTGCTCCTGCCTCCGCCGCCCCCGCTGGAACTCACCCCGCTCCACCGGTCGGTGCTCGACGCCCTCTCCGGCGGGTACGGCCTGTTCTTCCGCCAGATCGCCGACCAGGTCCGCGCCACCACGCACCCCGAGGCGAGCGACGCCCACCTGGCCGACGCCCTCTGGGACCTGGCCTGGTCGGGCCGCCTCACCAACGACACGCTGGCGCCCATGCGTTCGCTGCTCGGCTCGGGCCGTACGGCCGGTTCGACGGCCCACCGCGCCAAGCGCAACATCCCGCGCGGGCGGTACGGCTCCCTGACCGCCGCCGCGCGCGCCGCCTCCCGTACGGGCCCGCCGACGGTAGGGGGCCGCTGGTCCCTGCTGCCCGCGCCCGAGCAGGACACCACCGTGCGCGCCCACGCACGCGCCCGCGCGCTGCTGGACCGGCACGGCGTGGTGACCCGGGGCGCGGTCGCGGCGGAGGGAGTCGAGGGCGGCTTCTCGGCGGTGTACCGGGTGCTGTCCGCCTTCGAGGACAGCGGCCAGGCCCGGCGCGGCTACGTGGTCGAGGGCCTGGGCGCCGCCCAGTTCGCGATGGACGGCGCGGTCGACCGGCTCCGCGCGGTGTCCAACGCGCGCGATCGCGGCGAGGCCCTGCCCGCGACCCCGGACGGCTTCGCGCTGCCCGCCGGCACCCCACCGTTCCCG
>NZ_WWIR01000552.1 GCF_009863025.1 Streptomyces sp. SID4985
CGCGCCCGTGGGGCTGTGCTTCCTGCCCGCCTTCATCGCCATCGGCGTGCTGCCCGTGGTGATCGGGCTGGCGGGCGGGGTGCTGGGAGGGGGTGGTCATTGAGAAGCGGTACGGCGGGAGTGTGCGACTCCCACGGCAGACAGAACTGAATCCGATGGAGACGAAAGGGACTTGAGATGCGACAGAAGGCAGGACTTGTGTGGCGGCGGCTGCGGGAGCGGTGCCGCGAGGACGCCGGAATGGTGACCTCCGAGTACGCCATGGGGATCATCGCGGCGGTCGGTTTCGCGCTGCTCCTCTACGAGGTCGTCACCAGCGGGGAGGTCAAGGCGGAGCTCCAGGGCATCGTGAAGCGGGCGCTCAGTGCGCACACATGAGCCGCGTGGGGACCGGGGGTTCGTGACCGCCGAGGCGGCCATGTCGCTGTCCGTGCTGGTGGCGTTCGTCATGGCGCTGGTCTGGGGGCTGCTCGTGGTCGCCGCCCAGATCCGGTGCGTGGACGCCGCCCGCGCGGGCGCCCGGGCCGCCGCCCGGCAGGACCCCGAGGACGCGGTGCTGAGAGTGACCCGCGAGACGGCGCCGGACGGCGCCGAGGTGAGCGTCGGCCGCGAGGACGGCCGGGTCAGGGTGACCGTGGTGGCCAGACCGCCGGTGCTGAGCGGGCTGCCGTTCGACGTACGGGAGGAGGCGGTGGCCGATGCGGAGGAGGCCGCCGGTGCGGGTGAGGCTCCGGCTCGGGAAGGAGGTGGGCGATGAGGCGCCGGGACGGCATGGCCCGTCGGGGCCGGGGAGAGCAGGGCTCCGCGACTGTCTGGAGCCTCGGGGCCGTCGCGGTGCTGTGCGTGGTGTTCGGCGCGGTGCTCGCCCTCGGGCACGCCGTCGTCGTACGGCACCGCGCGGCTGGCGCGGCGGACCTCGCGGCGCTCGCGGCGGCGGACCACTGGGCCGAGGGCGGCGCGGCCGCGTGCGCCCGGGCCGAGCGGGTGGCCACGGCACAGGGTGCGCGGCTCGTGCGGTGCGTGATCTCCGGGGAGACCTCGGACGTGAGCGCGGGCGCGGGACGGGGGCCGTTCACGGCGGAGGTGAGGTCCAGGGCGGGGCCGACGGGTCCGGTGAGCCCAGCGGGTCCAGCTGGTCCGGCCGGTCCGGTGTCGGGCGCCGAGGCCTCGCCACCCCCTCACTCGCCGACGCGCTCCCCTCCCGGCTGAGGGCCGGACTTCTCGGCACCGCTCGCCTCCGCACCCTCCACCTCGGCACCGCTCGCCCCGGCCTCTTCCGTCCCGGCGCCGCTCGCCCCGGTCTCCTCCCCCATGGCGCCGTTCGCCCCACCCTCCTCCGTCCCGGCGCCTTCCACCTCGACCTGCTCGGGCCTGGCCCCTTCCGCCCCGGCGCCCTCCGCCTCCGCCGCCCCCCGCAGCAGCACCCCCAACAACCGCACCGCCCCCCGCTTGTGCAGGGGATCGTTGCCGTTGCCGCACTTGGGGGACTGGATGCAGGACGGGCAGCCCGCGTCGCACTCGCAGGAGGCGATGGCCTCGCGGGTGGCGGTGAGCCAGGAGCGGGCGGTGTGGAAGGCGCGTTCGGCGAAGCCCGCCCCGCCGGGGTGGCCGTCGTAGACGAAGACGGTCGGCAGCAGGGTGTCGGGGTGGAGCGGGACGGAGACGCCGCCGATGTCCCAGCGGTCGCAGGTGGCGAAGAGGGGCAGCATGCCGATCGAGGCGTGTTCGGCGGCGTGCAGGGCACCACCGAGGATCTCGGGGCTGATCCGGGCCTCGTCGAGCTGGTCCTCGGTGACCGTCCACCACACCGCGCGGGTGCGCAGCGTACGAGGAGGGAGGTCCAGTTTCGTCTCGCCGAGCACCTCACCGGTGATCAGGCGTCGGCGCAGGAAGGAGACGACTTGGTTGGTGACCTCGACGGAGCCGTAGCACAGGCGCCCGGCGCCCCACGGGATCTCGGTGTCCGTCTCCAGGACCGAGATCGAGGTGGTGTCGCGGGCGACGGTGGAGTAGGGCGGGTCGGCCCGTTCCACCAGGGCGACGGAGTGCTCCAGGTCGAGGGAGCGCACCAGATAGGTGCGGCCCTGGTGGAGGTGGACGGCGCCCTCGTGGACGGTGGAGTGCGCGGAGCCCGCGTCCACCGTGCCGAGCAGATGCCCGGTGCCCTCCTCCACGACCTGCACCGGGGGTCCGCCCTCGCCGCGGATGTCGGTCAGGTCGGCGGCGCGCTCGCGGCGGGTCCAGTGCCAGGCGCGGGTGCGGCGGCGCAGCAGCTTCGCGGCCTCCAGCTGGGGCAGCAGCTCGGCGGTCGCGGGGCCGAACAGGTCGAGGTCGGTCTCGGTGAGCGGGATCTCGGCGGCGGCGGCGCACAGGTGCGGGGCGAGGACGTAGGGGTTGTCGGGGTCCAGGACCGTGGATTCCACCGGACGGTCGAACAGGGCCTCGGGATGGTGGACGAGGTAGGTGTCCAGCGGATCGTCGCGGGCGACCAGGACCGCGAGCGCGCCCTGTCCGGCCCGGCCCGCGCGGCCCGCCTGCTGCCACAGGGAGGCCCGGGTGCCCGGGTAGCCCGCGATGACCACGGCGTCCAGCCCTGAGACGTCCACGCCCAGCTCCAGGGCGGTCGTGGCGGCGAGGCCGAGGAGTTCGCCGGAGTGCAGGGCGCGTTCCAGGGCCCGGCGTTCCTCGGGGAGGTAGCCGCCCCGGTAGGCGGCGACGCGCCGGGCCAGCGAGCGGTCGACCTCGGCCAGCCGTTCCTGGGCGATGACCGAGATCAGCTCGGCGCCGCGCCGGGAGCGTACGAAGGCGACCGAGCGCACGCCCTGGACGGCGAGGTCGGTCAGCAGGTCGGCCGTCTCGGCGGTGGCGGTGCGCCGTACGGGGGCGCCCTTCTCGCCGTGGAGTTCGGTGAGCGGGGGCTCCCAGAGGGCGAAGACGAGTTCGCCGCGCGGGGAGGCGTCGTCGGCGACCTCGACCACCGGCAGGCCGGTCAGCCGGCCGGCGGACACGGCGGGCTCGGCGGCGGTGGCGGAGGCGAGCAGGAAGACCGGGGAGGAGCCGTAGCGGGCACACAGCCGGCGCAGTCGTCGCAGCACCTGGGCGACGTGCGAGCCGAAGACGCCCCGGTAGGTGTGGCACTCGTCGATGACGACGTACTTGAGCGACTTCAGGAAGGAGGACCAGCGGGGGTGGGCGGGCAGGATGCCCCGGTGGAGCATGTCGGGGTTGGTCAGCACGTAGTTCGCGTGCTGGCGGACCCACTCGCGTTCCTCGAAGGGGGTGTCGCCGTCGTAGACGGCCGCGCGCACCGCCGTGCCGAGCGGGCGGGCGAGTTCGCGCACCGCGCGGCACTGGTCGGCGGCCAGGGCCTTGGTGGGGGAGAGGTACAGGGCGGTCGCGCCCCGGCCGTTCGGCGCCTCGGAGCCGTCGAGGAGCGCGGAGAGCACCGGGACGAGATAGGCGAGGGACTTGCCGGATGCGGTGCCGGTGGCGACGACCACCGAATCGCCGTCCAGCGCGTGCTCGGCGGCGAGTGCCTGGTGGGCCCACGGGTGCTCGATCCCGCTCGCCTGGACGGCCGCGACGACCTCGGGGCGAATCCGGTCCGGCCAGACGGCATGGCGGCCCGCGCGCGGGGGCAAGTGCTCCGTATGAGTGATGCGCGCGGATCTGCTCGGACCGGAGGCGAGCCGGTCGAGGACCGCCCCCGGGGACGGGCGGGACGCCGGGTCCGGCAGGGATCGGTCGGGTCGGTGATTCTTGGCCATCGGCACCGAGTGTGTCACCGGCTTGACGGACAATGGAGCCAAGGCGTCGTGCACACATGCCGGTAAGTGATTGAATGCCATCGCGGCTGGCGTTGCGTCCCGGGGGCCGCAGGCCGAGATGTCCCGAGGGGCGACCGCTCGATAGCAAGGTGCTGGAGGTTCCGTGGACCTGTCCCTGTCGACCCGTACCGTCGGCGATCGCACGGTCGTCGAGGTCGGTGGCGAAATCGATGTGTATACCGCGCCCAAGCTGCGCGAGCAGCTGGTCGAGCTGGTGAACGACGGGAATTTCCACCTCGTCGTCGACATGGAGGGCGTGGACTTCCTCGACTCCACCGGTCTCGGCGTGCTGGTCGGCGGTTTGAAGCGGGTGCGTGCCCACGAGGGCTCGCTGCGCCTGGTGTGCAACCAGGAGCGCATCCTGAAGATCTTCCGCATCACCGGCCTCACCAAGGTGTTCCCGATTCACACCTCGGTCGAGGAAGCGGTGGAGGCCACCGACTGACGACGGACCGTTCGCCGAGTCCGGGCCCCGCGGCCCGGACCCCGGCGGGTCCTGCCCCGTGCCGTGTGCCGGGGCGCAGAAGTACAGCGTGGGTGCGGGCTTTCGGCTGCCCCGCCCCCGTATCGCACGCCCGTAGTCGCGAGGGGGATGCATGGCCACCGTCGAACTCCGCTTCAGCGCACTGCCCGAGCACGTCCGTACCGCCCGTCTGGTGGCGGCGGCGGTGGCGCGCCGGGCCGGAGTGGACGAGGCCGTGCTGGACGAGGTCCGGCTCGCCGTGGGCGAGGCCTGCTCGCGCGCCGTCGGGCTGCACCAGAGCGGTGGCATCACCGCGCCGGTGAAGGTCGCGCTGATCGAGGAGGAGAAGCTGTTCTCCATCGAGGTCGGTGACGAGGCCCCGCATCCGGTCGCCGTCGAACGAGTGGCGGGCGGACCCGCTTCCGACGCGGACGTGGAGGCCGAGGAGGACGAGATGGGCCTCGCGGTCATCAGCGGACTGGTGGACGACGTCAAGGTCACCACGGGCGCGGACGGCGGCCTGATCCGCATGTCCTGGCCGACGGTGCCCCCGATCACCCCGCTCCTCTGACTCTGACCCCACCCCCGCCGCACACGCATCACCCCAGGGCCCTGCCGAGCAGGGCCCTTTGTGCTGCCTCCCGTCGCCCCGGAATTCGTGAAGGACTTCACGAGTAATTCCGATCAAGGAAATCATCCACCGGAATACGGCGGAACGTCCCCGGAAATGCCTCAGCGCTATTACGCCGTTCGGGTTCTCGGTCCTTGTTCCGGTCCCGATCATTTGCTAAAGACCATGTGCCGGGCAATTCTGTTTAACGTGCCCTGTGCTGATCATTACGAGCTCAGCCCAAGCCTCAAGGAGGACGAATGGCGGGGCTTTCCCTCCCTCAGCCGGACCACTCCATACCCCTCGCAGCGGCGGTCCTGACCGACGACAACCGGATCATGGTCGCGGTGATCGCGGCCGTCGCCGTGGCCGCGCTCGTGCTCGCGGGCGTCCTGGTGCGCCAGGTGCTGGCGGCCGACGAGGGCACCGAATCGATGAAAGAGATCGCGGAGGCGGTCCAGGAAGGCGCCAAGGCGTATCTCGCACGGCAGTTGCGCACACTCGGCCTATTCGCCGTGGTCGTCTTCTTCCTGCTTCTGCTGCTGCCCGCCGACGACTGGAATCAGCGGGCCGGACGATCCCTGTTCTTCCTGATCGGCGCGGTGTTCTCGGCGGCCACCGGTTATATCGGCATGTGGCTCGCCGTCCGCAGCAATGTGCGCGTCGCCGCGGCCGCACGGCGGGCGACTCCCGCGCGGGGTGAACCCGAAAAGGATCTCACCGTCGTGTCGCACACGGCGATGAAGATCGCATTTCGCACGGGCGGTGTCGTCGGCATGTTCACCGTCGGGCTCGGCCTGCTCGGCGCCTCCTGCGTGGTGCTGGTGTACGCGGCCGACGCTCCCAAGGTGCTGGAGGGCTTCGGCCTCGGGGCCGCGCTCATCGCCATGTTCATGCGCGTGGGCGGCGGCATCTTCACCAAGGCCGCCGACGTGGGCGCCGACCTGGTCGGCAAGGTCGAGCAGGGCATCCCGGAGGACGATCCCCGCAACGCCGCGACCATCGCGGACAACGTGGGCGACAACGTCGGCGACTGCGCGGGCATGGCGGCCGACCTCTTCGAGTCCTACGCCGTCACCCTGGTCGCCGCGCTGATCCTCGGCAAGACCGCCTTCGGTGACGCGGGCCTCGCCTTCCCGTTGCTGGTGCCCGCCATCGGTGTGGTCACCGCCATGATCGGCATCTTCGCGGTCGCCCCGCGCCGTGCCGACCGCAGCGGCATGAGCGCGATCAACCGGGGCTTCTTCATCTCGGCGGTGATCTCCCTGGCGCTCGTCGCCGTCGCCGTCTTCACCTATCTCCCCTCCCGGTATGCGGACCTGAAGGGCGTCACGGATGTCGCGATCCTCGCCAAGGACGGCGACCCGCGCATCCTCGCGGTGGTCGCGGTGGCCATCGGCATCCTGCTCGCCGCCGTCATCCAGCAGCTGACCGGCTACTTCACCGAGACCACCCGCCGCCCGGTCCGCGACATCGGCAAGTCCTCGCTCACCGGCCCGGCCACCGTCGTGCTCGCCGGCATCTCCATCGGCCTCGAATCGGCCGTGTACACCGCGCTGCTGATCGCCCTCAGCGTGTACGGCGCGTTCCTGCTCGGCGGTACGTCGATCATGCTCGCGCTGTTCGCGGTGGCGCTGGCGGGCACCGGACTGCTCACCACGGTCGGCGTGATCGTCGCCATGGACACCTTCGGGCCGGTCTCCGACAACGCGCAGGGCATCGCCGAGATGTCCGGCGACGTCGAGGGCGCGGGCGCCCAGGTGCTCACCGACCTGGACGCCGTCGGCAACACCACCAAGGCGATCACCAAGGGCATCGCCATCGCCACCGCCGTCCTCGCGGCCGCGGCGCTCTTCGGGTCGTACCGGGACGCGATCACCACCAATGTGCGGGACGTGGGGGAGACGCTGACCGGTCCTGGGGCGCCGCTGACCCTGTCCATGGACATCTCCCAGCCCAACAACCTGGTCGGCCTGATCGCGGGCGCGGCAGTCGTCTTCCTCTTCTCCGGACTCGCCATCAGCGCCGTGTCGCGGTCGGCCGGTTCGGTGGTCTACGAGGTGCGGCGGCAGTTCCGCGAGAAGCCCGGGATCATGAACTTCACGCAGAAACCGGAGTACGGCAGGGTCGTCGACATCTGCACCAAGGACGCCCTGCGGGAACTGGCCACGCCGGGTCTCCTTGCCGTCATGGCGCCGATCTTCATCGGCTTCACCCTCGGCGTCGGCCCGCTCGGCGCCTACCTCGCGGGCGCCATCGGCGCGGGCACCCTCATGGCGGTGTTCCTGGCCAACTCCGGCGGCGCGTGGGACAACGCCAAGAAACTGGTGGAGGACGGCCACCACGGCGGCAAGGGCAGCGAGGCCCACGCGGCCACGGTGATCGGCGACACGGTGGGCGACCCGTTCAAGGACACGGCGGGCCCGGCCATCAACCCGCTGCTGAAGGTCATGAACCTCGTCTCGCTGCTCATCGCGCCCGCGGTGATCAAGTTCTCGTACGGCGCCGACAAGAGCGTGGGCGTACGGATCGTGGTCGCGGTGCTCGCGCTGGCGGTGATCGTCGTCGCGGTGTACGTGTCCAAGCGGCGCGGCATCGCGGTGGGCGACGGGGACGACGAGGACGAGGGCGAGATATCCAACTCGACGCCCCCGGCGGTCGTTTCGTAGGCGGCGTAGGGGAGGTCCGGTCAACGGACGGGCGGGCGGTGCGTGCTGACGTACCGCCCGCCCGTCGCGTGTGTGTGTACGGCGCGCTCCCCTTGCCGGCGGAGCACCCGCCCGTTCCTGTGGGCATCCGCACGCCGTGAGCCTTCTCTCCTACGGCGCGAAACATGACAAAAGCCGACGTAGGGGGCGTTCGCCGGGGGGAGGGTGTGGTCCGCCGTGTAGATTCCGGGGGCCGAGAGCCAGGGAAGGGACCGATCCTGTGAACAAGAAGCTCGCGGCCGCGCTGTCCGGTGGTGCGGTACTCATAGTGGCGCTGTCCGGATGCGGCGGCAAGAGCGAAGGACCCGACCCCAAGCTGGGGGTCTGGGCCAAGTCGGTGTGCGACGCCGTACCCGCTCAGGACAAGAAGATCAGCTCAGCGAACGCGGCCATCGCCAAGATCGCCTCCGACAGCGACCTCGCGCCGAAGGACGCCAAGGACACCTACTCCCAGGCGTTCCAGGACATGTCCGAGGGCTACAAGGCGATCGCCGACGCCATCAGCGGCGCCGGTGCGCCCCCCGGTGTCGAGGACGGTGCCAAGCGTCAGCAGGACGCGGTCAAGAACCTCAACGACCTCTCCGCGTCGTACGCCGACCTGAAGAAGAAGGTCGACGACCTGGACACCAAGGACCAGGGCCAGTTCGCCAAGGGGCTGCACGACGTCGCCGACCGCACCAAGGCGATCGGCAAGCAGAGCGACAGCGGCACCGAGGCGCTCAAGCGCCTGGAGCAGGGCGACGTCCGCGAGGCGATCGCCGAGCAGGCCAGCTGCAAGGCATCGGGCTCCGCCTCGGCGCCCGCCAAGGCCGGCTGACGGCGGTCACCTCGGGCGAGGCCGGCCGGCGAAGCCGCCCCCGCCCGGTGCCCGCGCACCCCGGCCGGGCGAAACCGGTCACCTCGGCGCGGCGGGCCACAATGGGAACGTGACTGACACCGGCTCCGCTCCCCTGCCCGCCGCCGACCGCCCCGGCACCACCGCCCTGCTCCGCGACGCCCTGCTCGCGGCCTCCTTCACCGCCGACGGTCTGCTCGACCTGCTCGGCGCCCCCGCGTACGCGGCGCTGGCCCGCAGCGAGACCGTGCCCGCGCTCCGGGCGACCCGCGGCGACACGCCGCTGGAGGCGCTGGTGCGGCTCTTCCTGCTCCAGCAGCCCGTGCCGTCCGCGCGCCTGGCCGGCGTCCTGCCCGTCGACGACGCGGTGGACGCGGGCTGGCTCACCCGCGTGGGCGACGACGAGGTGGCCGCGACGGTGGACGTACGGCCGTACGGCGGCCCCGACGGCGAGGACTGGTTCATCGTGTCCGACCTCGGCTGCGCGGTCGGCGGCGCGGGCGGCATCGGACAGCGCGCCGAGAACGTCGTCCTCGGTGTGGGCGGCGCCTCCACGACGCTGGCCGGGATCACCGTGCGCACGCCCGTCGGCTCCGCGCTGGACCTCGGCACCGGCTCCGGCATCCAGGCGCTGCACGCCGCCCAGCACGCCACGCGCGTGACGGCCACCGACCTCAACCCGCGCGCGCTGGACATCACCGCGCTCACCCTCGCGCTCTCCGGCGCGCCCGCCGCCGATCTCCGCGAGGGCTCGCTGTTCGAACCGGTGCGGGAGGACGAGACGTTCGATCTGATCGTCTCCAACCCGCCGTTCGTCATCTCGCCCGGCGCCCGGCTCACCTACCGGGACGGCGGGATGAGCGGGGACGATCTGTGCCGCACGCTCGTTCAGCAGGCGGGGGACCGGCTGAACGAGGGCGGGTTCGCGCAGTTCCTCGCCAACTGGCAGCACGTGGAGGGGGAGGACTGGCAGGAGCGGCTCAGGTCGTGGGTGCCGCGCGGGTGTGACGCGTGGATCGTGCAGCGCGAGGTGCAGGACGTCACGCAGTACGCCGAGCTGTGGCTGCGGGACGCCGGGGACCACCGCGAGGACCCGGCGGAGTATCAGGCGCGGTACGACGCCTGGCTCGACGAGTTCGAGGCGCGCAAGGTCAAGGGGATCGGCTTCGGCTGGATCACCCTGCGCAGGACGGCTGCGGCCGAGCCGTCCGTCGTCGTGGAGGAGTGGCCGCACGCGGTCGAACAGCCCCTCGGCGACGCGATCCGGGCGCACTTCGAGCGCGTCGCCCATCTGCGCGAGCACGACGACGCGGCCCTGCTGGAAGGGCACTTCAGGCTGGCCGCCGAGGTGGTCCAGGAGCAGGTCGGGCTTCCCGGCGCCGAGGACCCCGAGCATGTGGTGCTCCGTCAGCACCGGGGCATGTGCCGCGCCACCAAGGTCGACACCATCGGCGCGGGCTTCGCGGGCGTCTGCGACGGCACGCTGAGCGCGGGCCGCATCCTGGACGCCATCGCCCAGCTGGTCGGCGAGGACCCGGTGGCCCTGCGGGACCGTACCCCGGCCCAGATCCGGCTGCTGGTGGAGCAGGGCTTCCTGGAGCCGGTCGGCGAACCGGTCGCCTGACCTGTCGGCCGGTCAGGCGACCGCTCGGACGGCCGGTCGGACGGCCGGGCGCGGGGAGGGCGGGTACGGCTGCCGTACCCGCCCTCCCCGCGCCTGCGTAACCGCCACCCGATCTTCGCCGTACGCCCCGGGCACCACGCCACGCCGGAGAAGTGTCGGAGAACTGCCGGAGAGCGGCTGGAGAACGGCCGGAAAGACGCGCTCCGCCACCCGCGTTCCGGCCGGTCGGAGCCTGTCGTTCACCCGGATGTCGCCCCCCTGTCGATCGCCCGTGGCACGCTCCCCGCGCCAAGCGGGACGGGACGGGAAGAGAGGGGCGGGCGGGATATGGAGAGCGGTCCGGCGGTGTTCGCGGGAGTGGTGTTCGCGCTGTTCGGAGGCGGTCTGCTGGGGTGGACCGGGGTCCGGCTGCGGCAGGGGCGGCCGGTGGCGCAGGGGGTCGGGCAGACCCTGTCGGCGAGCCTCGCCGGAATCGGCGGAACCGTGGCGCTGGGGCTCGCCGCGTACTGCCTCACCCGGCTCTGAGATCCGGGGCGGAGCGACGCGCTCCGGACGCGGGCCGCGGACCGGGCGGGCACTCCGGGCGGCAGGAATACCGGTAGTCGGGTTACCGTTCGAGTGGCCGTTGTGGGCTTTTCCCGTTTGACACGGGGGCGGGATGTACCGTCACACTCCGCAGCGTCACACGTGCCAGAAGCACGCCGCGACCCCGGGACCCAGGCCCTGGGGAGGCCACAGAGTCGACCGGAGAGAAGAGCGAAGTTGTCCCCGACCAGCGAGACCGCACAGGGCGGCCGCCGACTCGTCATCGTCGAGTCGCCTGCCAAGGCGAAGACGATCAAGGGTTACCTCGGCCCCGGCTACGTAGTCGAGGCGAGCGTCGGGCACATCCGGGACCTTCCCAGCGGCGCCGCGGAGGTGCCGGAGAAGTACACCGGTGAGGTCCGCCGCCTCGGTGTGGACGTGGACCACGACTTCGCGCCGATCTATGTCATCAACGCGGACAAGAAGGCACAGGTAAAGAAGCTCCGGGACCTGATGAAGGACTCCGTCGAGCTCTTCCTCGCCACCGATGAGGACCGCGAGGGCGAGGCCATCGCCTGGCACCTCCAGGAGGTCCTCAAGCCGAAGATCCCCGTCAAGCGGATGGTCTTCCACGAGATCACCAAGGACGCGATCCGCGAGGCCGTCGCCAACCCGCGCGAGCTGAACAAGAAGCTGGTCGACGCCCAGGAGACCCGCCGCATCCTCGACCGCCTTTACGGCTACGAGGTCTCGCCGGTCCTGTGGAAGAAGGTCATGCCGAAGCTGTCGGCGGGCCGGGTCCAGTCCGTGGCCACCCGGCTCATCGTCGAGCGCGAGCGCGACCGCATCGCCTTCCGCTCCGCCGAGTACTGGGACCTGACGGGCACCTTCGCCACCGGCCGCGCCGGTGACCCCTCCGACCCGTCGTCGCTGGTCGCCCGGCTCCAGTCCGTGGACGGCCGCCGCGTCGCGCAGGGCCGTGACTTCGACTCCCTCGGGCAGATCAAGAGCCCGAACACCCTCCACCTGGACGAGGGAGGCGCCCGCGCGCTCGCCGCCGCCCTGGAGACCACCCGCTTCGCGGTGCGCTCGGTCGAGTCCAAGCCGTACCGCCGCTCGCCGTACGCCCCGTTCCGTACGACCACGCTCCAGCAGGAGGCCAGCCGCAAGCTCGGCTTCGGCGCGAAGGCGACCATGCAGGTCGCCCAGAAGCTGTACGAGAACGGCTACATCACGTACATGCGCACCGACTCCACGACGCTCAGCGACACCGCTGTCGCCGCGGCTCGTGCGCAGGTCACGCACCTGTACGGCGCCGACTACCTCCCGCCGCAGCCGCGCACCTACGCGGGCAAGGTCAAGAACGCCCAGGAGGCGCACGAGGCGATCCGCCCCTCCGGCGACCGCTTCCGCACCCCCGCCGAGACCGGTCTGACCGGCGACCAGTTCCGGCTCTACGAGCTGATCTGGAAGCGCACCGTCGCCTCCCAGATGAAGGACGCCGTCGGCAACAGCGTCACCGTCAGGATCGGCGGCACCTCCGCCGACGGCCGGGACGTGGAGTTCAGCGCGTCGGGCAAGACGATCACCTTCCACGGCTTCCTCAAGGCCTACGTCGAGGGCGCCGACGACCCGAACGCCGAGCTGGACGACCGCGAGCGCAGGCTGCCCCAGGTCGCCGAGGGCGACCCGCTGGCCGCCGACGCGATCACGGTCGACGGCCACGCCACCAAGGCCCCGGCCCGCTACACCGAGGCGTCCCTGGTCAAGGAGCTGGAAGAGCGCGAGATCGGCCGCCCGTCGACGTACGCGTCGATCATCGGCACGATCCTGGACCGCGGCTACGTCTTCAAGAAGGGCACGGCCCTGGTGCCGTCCTTCCTGTCCTTCGCCGTGGTCAACCTGCTGGAGAAGCACTTCGGCCGGCTCGTCGACTACGACTTCACCGCCCGCATGGAGGACGACCTCGACCGCATCGCGCGCGGCGAGGCCCAGTCCGTGCCGTGGCTCAAGCGGTTCTACTTCGGCGAGGGCATGGAGAACTCCGGTGCCGCCGCCGACGCGGGCAACGGCGACGGCGACCACCTCGGCGGCCTCAAGGAACTGGTCACCGACCTGGGCGCGATCGACGCCCGCGAGGTGTCCTCCTTCCCGGTCGGCGACGGCATCGTGCTGCGCGTGGGTCGCTACGGCCCGTACATCGAGCGCGGCGAGAAGGACACCGAGCAGCACCAGCGCGCCGACGTCCCCGAGGACCTGGCGCCGGACGAGCTGACCGTCGAGCTGGCCGAGGAACTGCTGGCCAAGCCCAGCGGCGACTTCGAGCTGGGCGCCGACCCGGTCACCGGCCACCAGATCATCGCCAAGGACGGCCGCTACGGCCCCTACGTCACCGAGGTGCTCCCCGAGGGCACCCCGAAGACCGGCAAGAACGCGGTCAAGCCGCGCACCGCCTCCCTCTTCAAGTCCATGTCGCCCGACACGGTCACCCTGGAGGAGGCGCTCCGGCTGATGTCGCTGCCCCGTGTGGTCGGCACGGACGCCGAGGGCGTGGAGATCACCGCGCAGAACGGCCGCTACGGCCCGTACCTGAAGAAGGGCACGGACTCGCGCTCGCTGACCGCCGAGGACCAGATCTTCACGATCACCCTCGACGAGGCCCTGGCGATCTACGCCCAGCCCAAGCAGCGCGGCCGGGCCGCCGCCAAGCCGCCGCTGAAGGAACTGGGCGACGACCCGGTCTCCGGCAAGCCGGTCGTGGTCAAGGACGGCCGCTTCGGGCCGTACGTCACCGACGGGGAGACCAACGCCACCCTGCGCTCCGGCGACAGTGTGGAGGAGATCACTCCCGAGCGCGGCTTCGAACTGCTCGCCGAGAAGCGGGCCAAGGGCCCCGTCAAGAAGACGGCGGCGAAGAAGACGACGGCCAAGAAGACCGCCCCGGCGAAGAAGGCCGCCGCCAAGAAGACGACGGCTAAGAAGACGACCGCCAAGAAGACGACCACGGCGAAGAAGACCGCCGCGGCCGCCAAGAAGACGGCCTCGGCCGACACGGAGGACTGAGCCTCCGGGACGTTTCCCGTACGCCCCGGTACCGCCCGCGCGGTGCCGGGGCGTCGGCGTGTCGTCGGCGTGTCGCCGCCGTGTGAGCACCCGGTGTACGTCCCGGGCAGAGCGGGACCGAGGGGGCAAGGAGGGCATGGGTGTCAGCGGCTGCGGATAGGCTGAACGCATGACGCGAGCCGAGCAGCCAACGGCCCCCACCCCAGCACCGGACGACGCACTGGTCGCGGATTCCCGCGAACGCGCCGTCCGTTCCCTGCTGCGCCGACCGGACCTGCGACGCCTGTGCGGCGCACACCTCGTGAGCGGTACGGGCGACGCCCTGGCCCTGCTCGTGCTGGTCCTCCTGGTCCTCCAGGCGGCGGTCGCCCAGGGCGCCTTCGGCGGCGGCTACCGGGGCGTGGCCTTCGCCGTCGCGGTCGTCTTCGCGGTGCGCGTCCTGGCCACCCTGCTCTTCGGCGCCGTCCTGCTCGGCCCGATGAGCACCCTGACCGCGCCGGGCGGCCTGCTCGACCGGCGCTGGACCATGGTCGGCGCGGACGGCGTGCGCGCCGCGCTGCTGCTCGTCGCCCCCCTGTGGATCGACTGGACGCCGGACAACGCGCTGTCCGTCCTGCTCGTCACCGCCTTCGTCACCGGTGTGGCCGAGCGGCTGTGGACGGTGTGCCGCGAGAGCGCGGCCCCCGGTCTGCTGCCCGCCCCGCCCCCCGAGGGCGCGACCGTGCGCCCGCTGCCGGACCACCTGGACGCCCTGCGCCGCCTCGCGCTGCGCATTGGCTTCCTCGCCGTCCCGCTGGCGGCCGCCACGCTGGTCGTCGCCTCGCTGTTCAACAACCTGCTGGCCACCGGGATCACCTGGTTCGACCAGCACCACGCGGCCCTCGCGTCGTACGTGGCGGCGGGACTGTTCGCCGCCTCCCTGTCCGTGCTCAGCGCCATGAAGCTGCCCGGCCTGCGCACCCCGCGCGCGCGGTCGCCGCTGGAGGGGCTGCGCCGCCCGCGCACCACCGCCGGGGTGGACAAGGGCCGTACGGGCGCGGTCCTGCCGCTCGTCATCGCCTGCGCCGCCGTGGCCGGGGCCATCGCCGCCGCCGTCTCCGTGTGCGTGCTGCACGCCACCGACCTGGGCGGCGGCCCGGTGCTCTACGGCCTGCTGGTGCTCGGCCTGACCGGCGGTGTCGGCGTCGGCATCCGCACCGCGCCCGCGCTGCTGTCCTCGCTCTCGCGCCGCCGGTTCCTCGCGCTGGCCATAGCGGTCACCGGCATCGCCCTGCTGGCCGCCGGTCTCGTTCCGGACGTCACCACGGTGCTGCTCCTGGTCACCCTGGCCGGTGTCGCCGCGGGCGTGTCCGCGAACACCGGGCACGCGCTGCTCGACCAGGAGACCGAGGAGTCCCGCCGTCCCCGGGTCACCGAGCACCTGCACGCGGTGGTCCGCGTCTTCATGGCGCTCGGTGTCCTGATCGCCCCGGTGGTCGCCGGGCTCATCGGCCGCCACCGGCTGGAGAGCGGCCGCTTCGTCTTCGCGCACGGCGGTGCCTCGTTCACCCTCATGCTGGTCGGCGCGCTGCTGCTGCCGATCGCCGTGCTGGTCCTCGCCAAGGTCGACGACCGCTCCGGCATTCCGCTGCGCCGGGACCTCAAGGACGCCCTGCTCGGCGGGGACGACCCGGTCACGGCCCCCGCGACGAACGGATTCTTCATCGCCCTGGAGGGCGGCGACGGCGCGGGCAAGTCCACCCAGGCCGAGGCGCTGGCCGAGTGGATCCGCGGCAAGGGCCACGAGGTCGTCCTCACCCGCGAGCCGGGCGCCACGCCGGTGGGCAAGCGGCTGCGCTCGATCCTGCTCGACGTGTCCTCGGCGGGCCTGTCCCACCGCGCGGAGGCCCTGCTCTACGCGGCCGACCGCGCCGAGCACGTGGACACCGTCGTACGGCCCGCCCTGGAGCGGGGCGCGGTCGTCATCTCGGACCGGTACATCGACTCGTCCGTCGCCTACCAGGGCGCGGGCCGCGACCTCTCCCCGACCGAGATCGCCCGCATCAACCGCTGGGCCACCCATGGTCTGGTCCCGCATCTGACCGTGCTGCTCGACGTGCCGCCGGAGACCGCCCGCGAGCGGTTCACCGAGGCCCCCGACCGCCTGGAGTCGGAGCCCGCCGAGTTCCACGCGCGCGTGCGCTCCGGTTTCCTCACCCTGGCCGCCGCCGACCCCGGCCGCTATCTGGTCGTGGACGCGGGGCAGGAGCCCGAGGCCGTCACCACTGTGATCCGGCACCGGCTCGACGTCGTCCTCCCGCTCTCCGAGGCCGAGATCAAGGCCCAGGAGGAGGCCCGGCGGAAGGCCGAGGAGGAGGCGCGCCGCAAGGCCGAGGAAGAGGCCGCGCGCAAGGCCGAGGAGGAGCGCCTGGAGCGCGAGCGCCAGGAGACGCTGGCCCGGCTGCGCGCCGAGGAGGCCGAGCGCAAGCAGCGCGAGCTGGAGGAGGCCCAGCGCCGCGAGGCCGCCGCGCAGGGCGGCAACGCCTTCGGTGTCCCGCCGCAGCAGGGCGGCCAGGACTTCGAGCTGCCGGACGAGTTCAAGAAGTTCATGGGCTGACCGAGCCCGCGTACGACGTCCCGAGGGCGCCCTTCTCCACGAGGGGCGCCCTCGCGCGTACGGGGACGGGTCAGGGCACCCGGGCTATCAGGTACCGGAAGACGTTCGGCATCCACACGATGCCGTCCGCGCGCTGATACGGATGCAGCGCCTCCGCCAGCTCCTTCTCCACCTGCTTGCGGTCGGTCGCCGCGATCGCCCCGTCGAACAGGCCGGTCGACAGCAGCCCGCGTACGGCGCTGTCCGGGTCGGCGTAGCCGAAGGGGCAGGCGACCCGGCCCGAGCCGTCCGGCCGCAGGCCCGCGCGCTGGGCGACCTCCTCCAGATCGTCGCGGCGGGCCGGGCGCAGGCCGTGTGCGCCGTGCAGCGGGTC
>NZ_WWIR01000553.1 GCF_009863025.1 Streptomyces sp. SID4985
CGGCGTCGGCGCGGCCCTGGTGCGCGCCGTCGAGGACGCGGCCCGCGCGCTCGGCCTGAGCGCCGTGGACCTGCACGCCCAGACCCACGCCCTCGGCTTCTACGAGCGCCTCGGGTACACGGAGTACGGACCGGAGTTCATGGACGCCGGAATCCCGCACCGGGCGATGCGCCGCGCCCTGTAGGCATCTCCCGGCCCGCCGGGTCGGACCCCGGCTCCGGCCGGGCGGCGTGGCAGTCTTGAGTCTTGCGGTGTGATCGCGGACTCCCGGAGCGCTCGACGTGGATCAGCTGGCCCTGTTGTTCGTGATGCTGCTCGCGGCCCTGGTGAGCGTTCCGGTGGGGGAGTACTTCGGGCTGCCGGCGCCGGTGCTGATGACCCTGTTCGGCGGGGTCCTCGCGGTGCTCGACTTCGTGCCGACCGTCGACATCCCGCCGGAACTCATCCTGCCCGCGCTGCTGCCCCCGCTGCTCTACGCCGCCGTACGCCGCACCTCCTGGCGGCAGTTCGCGGCCAACAAGCGCCCGATCTTCCTGCTCGCCGTCGCGCTGGTCTTCGTGACCACGGTGTGCGTGGCGGCCGTGGCCCACGCCATCGTGCCCGGGCTGCCGGTCGCCGCCGCGGTGGCGCTCGGCGCGCTGATCGCCCCGCCCGACCCGGTCGCCGCGACCGCGGTGGCCGGACAGCTCGGGCTGCCCCGCCGTCTGGTGTCGATCCTGGAGGGGGAGGGGCTCTTCAACGACGTCACGGCGATCGTGCTCTACCACGTGGCCATCGCCGCCGCGATCAGCGGGGAGTTCTCGCCCTGGGGCGCGGGGCTCGACCTGGTGCTCTCCGCCGTGGTCGCGGTCGTCGTCGGGCTGGTGCTCGGCTGGGGCGCCAACAAGCTGATGGACCTGCTCGGTGACGCCACCCTCCAGATCGGGCTCACCCTGCTCGTGCCGTACGCCTCGTACGTGCTGGCCGAGGGGCTGCACGGCTCCGGGGTCCTCGCGGTGCTCACCACCGCGCTGTTCCTCGCCGAGTACGCCACCGACGCCGACGACGTGATGACCCGGCTCGCCGGGCACACCTTCTGGGACATCATCGACACGCTCGTGACCGGTGTGGCCTTCGGGCTGATCGGCCTCGAACTGCACAACGCGATCCGTACCGCCTCGGGCCGCTGGGGCGAGCTGCTCGGCTGGGCGGCGGCGGTCGCGGCCACCGTGATCCTCGTACGGCTGCTGTGGCTGATGCCCGCGACCTGGCTCACCAAGCGGCTGCACGCCCGGCGCGACTACGACGAGGACATCCCGGTCGGCTGGCGGGAGACGGTCGTGATGTGGTGGTCCGGGATGCGCGGGGTGGCGTCCGTGGCGCTGGCCCTCGCCATCCCGCTGAGCACCAAGTCCGGGGCGTCCTTCCCCGACCGGGACATCATCATCTTCATCGCCTTCGGGGTGATCATCGCCACCCTGGTGCTCCAGGGACTGACCCTGCCCTGGCTGGTGCGCAGGCTCGGGGTGCGGGCGGACTCCGAGCGGGAGAAGGAGTTCGAGACCGAGCTGGCGGTGCGCGCGACCAAGGCCGCGCGGCGTCGGCTGCGGGAGATCGAGCAGGTCGAGGAGCTGCCCGAGGAACTGTCGGAGCAGATGCTGCGGCGCGCCTTCGACATCGGCATCCGGATCAGCCCCGACATGGGCGAGGAGGAGCGCCGCGAGGCCCACAAGCAGCGGGCCCGGCGGCTGAAGCGGGTGCGCAAGATCCAGGCGGAGATGATGAGCGCGGCCCGCCACGAGGTGCTGGCCGCGCGCAGCGAACCGGGCGCCGACCCGGAGATCGTCGACCGGGTGCTGAGACACCTGGACGTGCGCAGCCTGCGCTGAGCCGGAGGTCCCGCTAACCCCGGCCGGTGCGCGGGAACTCGTAGGCGTGGCGCAGGGTCTTGCGGTCCGGGGACGGGATCTGGTCCGGGGCGGGCACCGCGTCGGCGGTGTTGACGCGGGGGAGGGCGTAGGGGTGCTCGGTGCGCAGCCAGGTGATCATCCGCTCGCGGACGGCGACCCGTACCGTCCAGATGTCGTCCGCGTCCTTCGCGGTCACCAGGGCGCGTACCTCGATGGTGTTGGGGGCCGTGTCCGTCACCACCAGACTGTGCGCGCGGCCGTCCCAGGCGGGGCACGCGCGCAGGATGTCCCGCAGCCGCTCGCGCATCGCCTCGACCGGCGCGCTGTGGTCGAGCTGCCAGAAGACGGTGCCGGTCATCTGCGGGGTGCCCCGCGACCAGTTCTCGAACGGCTTGGAGGTGAAGTACGAGACCGGCATGGTGATCCGGCGCTCGTCCCAGGTCCGCACGGTCAGGAAGGTCAGGGTGATCTCCTCCACGGTGCCCCACTCGCCGTCCACGACGACCGTGTCCCCGATGCGCACCATGTCGCCGAAGGCGATCTGCAGCCCGGCGAACATGTTGGCCAGCGTGGACTGCGCGGCCACACCGGCGACGATGCCGAGCACACCGGCCGAGGCCAGCAGCGAGGCACCGGCCGCGCGCATCTCCGGGAACGTCAGCAGCATCGCGGCCACCGCCACCACGCCGACGATCGCGGAGACCACCCGCATGATCAGCGTCACCTGGGTCCGCACCCGGCGCACCCGCGCCTGGTCCCGGTTCGCGCGCGCGTAGCGGCTGTACGAGGTCTCGACGACGGCCGCCGCGATGCCGATCACCAGCCAGGCGGTCGAGCCGATCAGCACCAGGGTCAGCGTCTGCCCGATGCCCACGCGGTGCCCCCGGAGCGCGGGCACCTGGGCGAAGGTGCCTCTGAGCAGCGCGGCCAGCAGCACCAGTTGATAGGGGATGCGGCAGCGGCGCAGCAGGCCCCACAGCGGGGTCTCGCCGTGCTGTCCGTCGGCCTTGCGCAGCAGCACGTCGGTGCCCCACCCGATCAGCACGGTGAGGACGACGCAGCCGCCGACCACGATCAGGGGTCGGATGTCGTTCTCCATGCGGGTGCGCCTAACCGCGAGACGCCGTCATGAACCTGAGTGTTCCCCGGTGGAGCGGGTAGGAGGCCGTGCCGGTACGGGGGTTCGGGGCCCCGGCTGGCACCATGGGGCCATGAACATCATGCTCTTTCACTCCGTCCTCGGGCTCACTCCCGAGGTGCGCGACGCCGCCGACCGGCTGCGCGCGGCCGGCCACGAGGTGTGGACGCCGGACCTCTTCGAGGGGCGCACCTTCGACACGGTCGAGGAGGGCATGGAGTTCAAGGAGGAGGTCGGCAAGGAGGAGCTGCTGAAGCGGGCGGTGCTCGCGGCCGCGCCGTACTCCGAACGCGGCCTGGTCTACGCCGGGTTCTCGCTCGGCGCCTCCGTCGCCCAGACGCTGGCCCTCGGCGACGAGAAGGCACGCGGGCTGCTGCTCCTCCAGGGCACCTCGGACATCGCGCCGACCGCGCACGTGGACGAGCTGCCGGTCCAGCTGCACGTCGCCGAGCCGGACCCGTTCGAGACGGACGACTGGCTGAGTGCCTGGTACCTCCAGATGGGCCGCGCCGGTGCCGACGTCGAGGTCTACCGCTACCCCGGCGCCGGTCACCTCTACATGTTCCAGGACACCCCGGACTACGACGCCGAGGCCACCGAGGCCACCTGGCGGGTGGCGCTCGGCTTCCTCGACAGCCTGTGACGGCCGGTCACACCGGGTCGTAGGTCCGCTCGACGGTCTGCGTGCCGTTGCGCGTGCGGTACGAACGCGTCCACGCCGAGGTCGCGTTCGGGTCCGCGCGGTCGGAGATGACGTAGTAGTCCATCTGCGCGCGGTCGGCGGTGATGTCGAGCACGCCGTAGCCGTGCCGGTCGGTGTCCACCCAGTGGACGTGCCGGTTGGCGGCCCTGATGACCGGCGCGGCGATCGCCGACACCGTGCCCTCGGGGACCTTCACGATGTCGTCGAGGTTGTCCGAGGTGAGCGAGGTGACCACGAACTCGGTCGCGGCGGACGCCGAGAGCGGATAGGTGCCCGCGTCGTACGGCACGTCGTTGGCCCAGGCCATGTGGATGTCACCGGTCAGGAAGACGGTGTTGCCGATGGCGTTGGTCCGCAGATGGGCGAGGAGTTCGCGGCGGTCGTCGGTGTAGCCGTCCCACTGGTCGGTGTTGAGGGCGATGCCCTCCTGCGGCAGGCCGAGCAGCTTGGCCAGCGGTCTGAGCAGGTCGGCGGAGAGCGAGCCCACCGAGAACGGCGAGATCATCACCGAGTTGCCGACCAGCCGCCACTTGGTGTCCGACGCCTTGAGCCCGGCCTTCAGCCAGTCCAGCTGGGCGCGCCCGGTGAGCGTGCGGTCCGGGTCGTCCACCGAGCCGCTCGCGGTGGCCGCCTGCTGGGAGCGGAAGGAACGCAGGTCGAGCAGGGAGAGATCGGCCAGCTTGCCGAAGCGCAGCCTGCGGTAGGTGGTGCCCGCGACGGCCGGGCGGACCGGCATCCACTCGAAGTACGCCTGCTTGGCGGCGGCCTGACGCGCCGACCAGGTGCCCTCGGCACCCTCCGTGTGGTTGGCGGCGCCCCCGGACCAGGCGTTGTCCGCGAACTCGTGGTCGTCCCAGATCGCGACGACCGGCGCCTTCAGGTGCAGGGCCTGGAGGTCGGGGTCGGTCTTGTACTTCGCGTGCCGGACGCGGTAGTCGGCCAGGGTGAGGATCTCGTGCGTGGGGGCGTGCGGGCGGACGACCTTGTCGCGGGTGCCGTACTCGCCGGTGCCGTATTCGTAGATGTAGTCGCCCAGGTGCAGCCAGGCGTCCAGGTCGCCGCGGGCCGCGAGGTGGCGGTAGGAACTGAAATAGCCCGCCTCCCAGTTGGCGCAGGAGACCACGCCGAAGCGCAAGCCCGCGACGTTCGCGTCGGGGGCCGGGGCGGTGCGGGTGCGGGCGACGGGGGAGTCGGTGCCACCGGAGGAGAAGCGGAACCAGTAGTCGGTGGCGGGCGCGAGGCCCCGGATGTCGGCCTTCACGGTGTGGTCGGCGGCGGCCGTCGCGGTGGTCGACCCGGTGGCGACGACCGAGGTGAGCGCCTTGTCCCGGGCGACGACCCAGCTCACCTCGGCGTCGGGGCCGACTCCGGAGCCGGGCAGCGCCTCGGGCGTGGGCGTCACCCGGGTCCACAGCAGCACGCCGTCGGGCAGCGGGTCGCCGGAGGCCACGCCGTGCGCGAAGACGGGGGCGGCGGTGGCG
>NZ_WWIR01000554.1 GCF_009863025.1 Streptomyces sp. SID4985
GGCGCCTGCGGCTGGGCTTGGCGGGGTGGAACCTGGAGTTTCCCCGGCTGCCGGGCCGGGTGCCGGGGGCGTGGCGCGGGGTGCGGATCGGCGGGGGGATTTCCCGGCTGGGCCGGTGCCGACGGCGCCTGCGGCTGGGCTTGGCGGGGTGGAACCCGAGGTTTCTCCGGCCGCCGAGCGGAATGCCGGAGACGCGGTGGCGGGTGCGGCGGAGCCGGGGGCCTTTCCGGTCGCGTCGGGGAGTGATCCGGAGCTGGTGGAGGGTCTGGTTGTGCCGGTGCGCGAGCGGGAGCCGGTGGATGAGCTGGTCGTGCCAGCGCGTGATCCGGAGCCGGTGGGCGGACCGGCCGGCCCCGGCTGTGAGGGGGAGCCGGTGGAGGGTTTGGCCGAGCCCGAGCGTGAGGGGGAGCCGGTGGATGAGCTGGTCGTGCCGGGGCGTGAAGTGGAGCCGGTGGACGGACTGGTCGTTCCGGCGCGTGATCCGGAGCCGGGGGACGGGCCGGTCGTGGCCGCGCGTGAGGCGGAGCCGGTGGACGGCCGTGCCCACGTACCGGACGACACCGCCCCCGCCAGGCCCACCCCGCTGCACGAGCCCGACCCCTACAGCACCCCGCCCTACGGCGAACCCGGCCCCTGGGCGCCTGCTCCGCCCTTCCAGGGCCCCGGAGTGGCACCCGCCCACGGGACGCCGTACGTGCCGTCCCAGGCGCCGTACCCCACCGCCGACGCCCCGCCGGACCCGGCGCACCAGTCCCACGCGCACCAGACTCACGCGCACCAACCCCACGCGCATCAGACCCAAGCCCACCAGTCCCACGCACCCCAGCCCCACCCGGTCCCAACCCCAGCCCCAGCCCCAGCCCCCGCCGACCCCTGGCAGCGCTACGACCCCTGGGCCGTGCCGAATCTCCAGCAGACCGACCCCGTCCTGCCCGTGGAGCGGCCCTCGCGGCGGAAGGCGCTGCTCGGGTGGGGGCTCGTCGTCGTGCTCGTCGCCGGGGGGCTCGGTGGGTTCGCCGGGGCGTGGGTGGAGCGGGCGGGGATCGGGGACGTGCATCTGCCGCAGGCGGCCAAGGTGCCCGCGGGCAGGGCGCCGGGGAGCGTGGCCGGGATAGCCGCGCGGGCGCTGCCCAGTGTCGTCACCCTGCATGTGAGCGGCGACGACGAGGCCGGGACCGGTACCGGGTTCGTCCTCGACACCCGGGGCCACATCCTCACCAACAACCACGTGGTCGCGCCCGCCTCCTCCGGCGGCGAGATCACCGTGACGTTCAGTACCGGCGACACCGCGCAGGCCCGGGTCGTCGGCCGGGACAGCGGGTACGACCTCGCGGTGGTCCAGGTCAGCGGCGTACGCGGTCTCACGCCCCTGGCGCTCGGCGACTCCGACGACGTGCGCGTGGGGGACCCGGTCGTCGCCATCGGCGCCCCCTTCGACCTGGCCAACACCGTCACCTCCGGCATCATCAGCGCCAAGGAACGCCCCATCACGGCCGGTGGCGAGAAGGGCGACGGCAGCGACATCTCCTACGTCGACGCGCTCCAGACCGACGCCCCGATCAACCCCGGCAACTCCGGCGGACCGCTCCTCGACGCGCACGCCCAGGTCATCGGCATCAACTCCGCCATCCGCTCCGCCGGCAACGACACGGACTCCGGCGAGAGCCAGTCCGGGTCCATCGGCCTCGGCTTCGCCATCCCGGCCAACCAGGCCCGGCGGGTCGCCGAGGAACTGATCAACGAGGGGCACGCCACCCATCCCGTCATCGGCGTCACCCTCGACATGGGCTACACCGGCGACGCCGCCCGCGTCTCCGCCAAGGGCGGCACCGGCGGCCCCGCCGTGCAGCCGGGCGGCCCCGGTGACCGCGCCGGACTGAAGGCGGGCGACCTCGTCACCGCGGTCGACGGCCACCGCGTCCACTCCGGCGAGGAGCTGATCGTCAAGATCCGCGCCCACCGGCCCGGCGACCGGCTCCGCCTCACCGTCGAGCGCGCCGGGGCCGAGCGGGCCGTCTCCCTCGTCCTGGGAGCCTCCGAGCGGAACTGACGGAAGTCTCACCCCGGCGCGGTACCGGACTCCGGACCGCGCCGGGTACCGTTGAGCGACCGAGGACATCCCAAGGAGCTTCAGGTGTTCAATGACATAGGGCCGCTTGAGCTGCTCACGCTCATCGTCCTCGCCGTGCTCGTCTTCGGTCCGGACAAGCTCCCCAAGTTCATCCAGGACGTCACGCGGACGATCCGCAAGATCCGCGAGTTCTCGGACAGCGCCAAGCAGGACATCCGCAGCGAGCTCGGCCCCGAGTTCAAGGACTTCGAGTTCGAGGACCTGAACCCCAAGACGTTCCTGCGCAAGCAGCTGGAGAACGACGACCTGGGGCTCCAGGAGATCCGCAGCGGCTTCGACCTCAAGCGCGAGATGACCGACCTCACCGACTCGGTCAACGGCCACGACACGGCCGTACCCGCCGCCCCGCAGCCCCCGTCCGGCGGGCGTGTCGACATGACCAAGCGCCCCGACACGCCGGGCCCGGACGAGCGTCCGCCCTTCGACGCCGACGCCACCTGAGCCCGTCTCACCCGTACGGCCCACCGCGCGACACGCGGCCGTATCCGTCCCTCACGACCCCCTGAACGGCGCGTACCTGCCGCACATCGCGTCGGCCCGTTCCCCGCACGACCCACGAGCAGGGCGGTTTCCCAGCGGCTCCCAGCGGTGTGGATATGCTGCCGAGTTGTTGTGCGGACCGGGCGCGTACGCCCGAAGGGGGGCGGGCTGCCCCGGTCCGACGAGAGCGAGGAGGCGTCCGGGCATGGAGACGACGAGTCGGGTGGGCGCGAAGACGCCGACCGCGGCGGGCGGACAGCGGGGCCCGTCCGGCCACCGATCGGTCGACGGCTATCTGCGGGCGCCCTTCCCGTGGTACGGCCTGGACGAGGCGTTCACGGGCGCCCGCTGGCTGATGCAGGTCGGCACGGCGGCCGACGGCGCCGTGGAGCACGGATCGATCGGCCACGGCGACGAGCCCTCGGTGCGCCACGAGCACAGCGCCTCGGCCACCGACGAGGCCAGGGAGAAGTTCGCGGTCGTCGTGACCGTGCCGGTGAACCCCTCCCGGCGCAGCGCCGACGGCACCGGGCTCCTGGAGGCCACCTCGGTCTCCTCGGCGGCCTGGCTGGCCGGTGTGGGGCTCCTGTCGGTCACCTGGCCCGGCCAGATGGACCACGCCCTGCGCGACGACTGGCTGGACCAGCAGACCGAGACCGCCTGGGCGCTCGCCGACGACCTGGAGGGCACGGAGTGGTCCATGCTCTCCCTGCCCGTGGACGGCGTGGCCACACCCTTCCACTACCGGGAGTCCGAGTTCGGCTGGGTGCTGGCGGGTTCCACCGGGGCGGGGGTCCACCTCGGCGCGTACGGCCGGGGCATGAGCGCCTACGGGCTCGGCTTCGCCATCGTCAAGGACATCGGCGCCTACGCCTGACGACACGAAAAGGGGGCACCGGCGGATTCCGCCGGTGCCCCCTTTTCGTGCGTCGTGCCTCAGAACTTGTTCCGCGGCGTGATCCCCAGCGACAGCCCCGACAGGCCGCGCTGACGGCCGCCCAGCTTGCCCGCGATGGACCGCAGGGCCGAGCCCGCCGGGGACTCGGGGTCGGTCAGGACGACCGGCTTGCCGTCGTCGCCGCCCTCGCGCAGCCGCACGTCGATCGGGATGCTGCCGAGGACCGGGACCGTCGCGCCCGTGGTGCGGGTCAGGCCCTCGGCGACCGACTGGCCGCCGCCCGTGCCGAACACGTCGACCATCTCGCCGCAGTGCGGGCAGGGCAGGCCCGACATGTTCTCGACCACGCCGACGATCTTCTGGTGGGTCTGCACCGCGATCGAGCCCGCGCGCTCGGCCACCTCGGCCGCCGCCTGCTGCGGGGTCGTCACGACCAGGATCTCCGCGTTCGGGATCAGCTGGGCCACCGAGATCGCGATGTCACCGGTGCCCGGCGGCAGGTCGAGCAGCAACACGTCCAGGTCGCCCCAGTACACGTCCGAGAGGAACTGCTGGAGCGCGCGGTGCAGCATCGGGCCGCGCCAGACGACCGGCGCGTTGCCCGGGGTGAACATGCCGATCGAGATGACCTTCACGCCGTTCGCCGACGGCGGCATGATCATGTTCTCGACCTGGGTGGGACGGCCGTCCGCGCCCAGCATGCGCGGCACGCTGTGGCCGTAGATGTCGGCGTCCACGACACCGACCTTCAGACCGTCGGCGGCCATCGCGGCCGCCAGGTTCACCGTCACGGAGGACTTGCCGACGCCGCCCTTGCCGGAGGCGACCGCGTAGACCCGGGTGAGACTGCCGGGCTTGGCGAAGGGGATCTCGCGCTCGGCCTGCCCGCCGCGCAGCGCGTTGGCCAGCTCCCGGCGCTGCTCGTCGCTCATCACGTCCAGGGCGACGTCGACCCGGGTGACCCCCGTGACGCGGGACACCGCCGTGGTCACGCGCTCGGTGATGGTCTCGCGCATCGGGCAGCCGGAGACCGTCAGGTAGACGGTGACCGCGACCGCGCCGTCCGCGCCGATCTCCACCGATTTGACCATGCCGAGTTCGGTGATCGGTCGGTTGATCTCGGGGTCGTTCACCGTCGCCAGCGCCTCGCGCACCGCGTCTTCCATAGCCATAAGGTCGATGGTACGGCGCGGGACGGTGCCGCCGTGTAGCGCCTCAGCGGTCGTCTGCGTCACGCCCCGACGGCCGTTCCGCCCGTTCCGCCGGGAATGAGATGCGGGACGGGTGTCCGTCGCGGCGCCGCTGCTCCTCCAGGTCCCGGATCAGGTCCTGGAGCTCGGAGCGGATCCAGTCCCGGGTGGCCACTTCACCCAGGCCCATGCGCAGTGCGGCGATCTCCCGGGTCAGGTACTCGGTGTCCGCGATCGACCGCTCGTTCTGCTTGCGGTCCTGCTCCAGGTTCACCCGGTCGCGGTCGTCCTGCCGGTTCTGCGCGAGCAGGATCAGCGGAGCCGCGTAGGACGCCTGGAGGGAGAGCATCAGGGTCAGGAAGATGAACGGGTACGGGTCGAAGCGCACCACCGCCGGGGCCGCGATGTTCCACAGCACCCACACGATGATGACGACCGTCATCCAGACGAGGAAACGGCCCGTCCCGAGGAAGCGCGCGATCCGCTCCGAAAGGCGGCCGAACGCCTCCGCGTCCCACTCCGGCAGCAGCCGACGGCGCGGCGGGCGCGGCTGGTCCAGGCGCATCCGGGGCC
>NZ_WWIR01000555.1 GCF_009863025.1 Streptomyces sp. SID4985
CAGACGGAGCCGGTCCGGCAGGCGGCCCTGCGGGCGGTCCTCGACGCGCCGCCCTCCGAGCGCAGCGGGGACTCCAGCGGTGAACCGGCGCCGGGGCGCGGCAGGCTGGCGTACCGGGACGGACGCGCGACCGGCTTCCAGGGCGGCCGCGTGACGGGCCGTATCCCGCGCACCGCGACCCAGCGGCCGACCGTGCTGCCGCTGGAGTGGCAGCGGATGGGCGACCCGCCCGCCCGCCGCCCGGTGCGCGAGCTGGGCAACGGCCCCACCGACCTGGCCCTCCTCGCGAGCGCGGTGGAGCGGGCGGCCCGGCAGGTGTCGGCCGAACAGGTGCCCTCGCTGCTGTAGTCCGCCCCGGCGCGCATACCCCCACCGTCACGAGCCGGTCACGATGCGCGGCCGTACGGCGCAGGCGCTCTTGCCGCTGCCGTACGGCCCGGCGTACACCGGAGCCGACGGGACCGTGCGCACGTGTGCACCGCGCGCGACGACGGTCCGGCGTTCAACGGAGAACGACGAACGGGGAAGTGATGCGCCGCACGAGCGACACCAGCCGGACGAACCGGACCGCGAACCGGGCCGCCACCACGCTCGCCGCACTGCTCGCGGGGGCCCTGGCGCTCACCGCCTGCTCCGGCGGCGGTGACAAGGACAAGGGGGAGAAGAGCGGCGGGCCCACCGGCTCCACCGTGACCCTGCCGAAGCTGGACGGCGCGCACCTGGAGGTCGCCGCCGTCTGGACCGGCACCGAGCAGAAGAACTTCAAGAAGGTCCTCGCGGAGTTCGAGAAGCGCACGGGCGCGAAGGTGACGTTCGTGCCCGCGCAGGACCCGATCATCAACTTCCTCGGCTCGAAGATCGCGGGCGGCCAGCCCCCGGACGTGGCGCTGCTGCCGCAGCCGGGCGCGATCAAGCAGGCCGTGGACAAGAAGTGGGCCAAGCCGCTGGGCCCCGAGGCCCTCAAGGAGCTGTCGAAGAACTACTCCCAGGGCTGGCAGGACATCGGCAAGGTCGACGGCAAGAGCTACGGCGTCTACTACAAGGCCGCCAACAAGTCGCTGATCTGGTACAACGCGGGGGTCTTCGACAACGCGGGCGCCAAGGTCCCCAAGACCTGGCCGGAGCTGCTGACCACCGCGCAGGCGGTCTACGACTCCGGGGTGACGCCGTTCTCGGTCGGCGGCGCCGACGGCTGGACGCTGACGGACTGGTTCGAGAACGTCTATCTCTCCCAGGCGGGCCCGGAGAAGTACGACCAGCTGGCCAAGCACCAGATCAAGTGGACCGACCCGTCGGTGGCGAAGGCGCTCACCACGCTCGCCGAGGTCTGGGGCAAGAAGGACTACGTGGCGGGCGGCGCGGACGGTGCGCTCCAGACGGAGTTCCCGGCCTCGGTGACCCAGACCTTCAGCGGGGGCGACCAGCCGAAGGCCGCGATGGTCTACGAGGGCGACTTCGCGCAGGTCAACATCGGTGAGACCAAGGCGAAGGTGGGCACGGACGCCAAGGTGTTCCCGTTCCCGGCGGTGGGCTCGACCGCGCCGGTGGTCTCCGGTGGCGACGCGGCTGTGATCCTGAAGGACTCCAAGGCGGCGCAGGCTCTGGTCACCTTCCTGGCCTCGCCGGACGCGGCGACCATCCAGGCCAAGCTGGGCGGCTATCTCTCCCCGAACAAGAACGTGCCGGACTCGGCCTACCCGAACGAGGTCCAGCGCACGATCGCCAAGGCGCTGATCGCGTCCGGCGACGACTTCCGGTTCGACATGTCCGACCAGGCCCCGCAGGCGTTCGGCGGCACCCCGGGCAAGGGCGAGTGGAAGGACCTCCAGGACTTCCTGAAGAACCCGAAGGACGTGGCGGGCACCCAGCGGCAACTGGAGAAGGACGCGGCGGCCGCGTACGGGAACGGGAGCTGACCGGTGACGACACCGGAAGCGGCGGCCGGTGCCCCGCCGGGCCCGGCCGTGTCGAAGAAGAACATGCGCGGCGGTCCGCGCAAGGGCCGCAGGAGCGTCACCGGCACCCGCAGGACCGTCGCCGCCCTCTTCCTGCTCCCCGCCCTGGTGCTGCTCGGCGCGCTCGTGGTCTACCCCATCGGGTACTCGCTGGTCCGCAGCTTCTACGACGCCTCCGGCGACCACGCGGCCGGGTTCGACAACTACAAGGCGATCTTCACGGACGACGGCATCCGCACCGCCCTGAAGAACAACATCATCTGGGTGGTGTTCGCGCCCACCGTCTCCACCGCGCTCGGTCTTGTCTTCGCGGTGCTGACCGAGAAGGTGCGCTGGGGAACGGCGTTCAAGCTGGTCGTCTTCATGCCGATGGCGATCTCGATGCTGGCCGCCGGGATCATCTTCCGGCTGGTGTACGACCAGGACCCGGACAAGGGGGTCGCCAACGCGGTCTGGGTGGGCGTGCACGACACCTTCGCGCAGTCCTCGGCGTTCCCGAAGGCGCACCCGGGCCGGGAATCCCCGCTGGTCGCGCAGGGCGGCGGCTTCGTCACGAAGGACCCGGTGCGCGCGGGCACCCCGGTCGCGCTGCCGCTCCTCGGGGTCGCCCCGGACCAGTTGCCGGACGGTGCCGAGCCGGCCGTCGCCGCGCGTCCCGAGCCCGGCCGGGTGACCGGCACGACCTGGCAGGACTTCACCCGGGGCAAGGGCGTCGGCAGACTCGGCGCGCCGGACCCCTCGGAGGTGGGGTACGCCGGGATGCGGATCGAGGCGGTGAAGGACGGCCGGGTGGTGGCGTCCACGAAGGCCGCCGCCGACGGCACCTTCAGCCTCCCGGCAGCCGCCGACGGGGCTCGACTCCGTCTCCCGCCGGCCAACTTCAAGGAGGCGTACAACGGCGTCGACTGGCTGGGCCCGGCCCTGGTCACCCCGGCGATCATCGGCTCCTACGTGTGGATGTGGGCGGGCTTCGCGATGGTGCTGATCGCGGCCGGGCTCGCCGGTGTCCCACGCGAACTCCTGGAGGCGGCCCGGGTGGACGGGGCGAGCGAGTGGCAGGTGTTCCGCAAGGTCACCGTGCCGCTGCTCGCACCGGTCCTCGCGGTGGTCACCGTCACGCTGATGATCAACGTGCTCAAGGTGTTCGACCTCGTCTACATCATCGCGCCGGGCTCGTCCCAGGACGACGCCAACGTGCTGGCCCTGGAGCTGTACCGCAAGGGCTTCGCGGAGGGGCAGCCGGGCGTCGCGAGCGCCATCGCGGTCTTCCTGCTGCTCCTGGTGATCCCGGTGATGCTGTTCAACGTCCGGCGGCTGCGGCGGGAGGAGCGGCGATGACGACGAGCGCGGAAAGCATCGGCAAGGAGTCCGCCCGGCCGGTCCCGGCGCCACGGACCTCTCTCGGAGCCCGGCTCACCGCACGCCTCGGCGGCTCTCTGGTACGGGCGTTCCTGCTGGTCGTGGGCCTGTTCTGGCTGGTGCCGACCATCGGTCTGCTCATCTCCTCGCTGCGCTCGCCGGAGGACATGAGCGCGAGCGGCTGGTGGCAGGTGTTCGCGAAGCCGTCCCAGCTGACCGTGGACAGCTACCGCAGGCTGCTGGAGAACGGCGACATCACGCACTCGCTGGTCAACACCGTGCTCATCACCGTCCCGGCGACCGTCCTGGTGGTGCTGATCGGCTCGCTTGCCGGGTACGCGTTCGCGTGGATGGAGTTCCCGGGGCGGGACTGGTGGTTCCTCGCCGTGGTGAGCCTGCTGGTGGTGCCGGTGCAGGTGGCGCTGATCCCGATCGCCGAACTCTTCGGAAAAGTAGGCCTGTTCGGGTCGATCCTCGGGGTGATCCTGTTCCACGTCGGCTTCGGGCTGCCGTTCGCGGTGTTCCTGCTGCGGAACTTCTTCGCGGAGATCCCGCGCGAACTCCTGGAGGCGGCGCGGCTCGACGGCGCGGGTGAACTCCGGCTGTTCGCCCGGGTGGTGCTGCCGCTCGGCGGTCCCGCGATCGCGAGCCTCGGCATCTTCCAGTTCCTGTGGGTGTGGAACGACATGCTGGTGGCGCTGGTGTTCACGAAGTCCGGCTCGCAGCCGATCACGGTCGCCCTGCAGACCCAGGTACGGCAGTTCGGCAACAACATCGACGTGCTCGCGCCCGGCGCGTTCCTGTCGATGGTGATCCCGCTGGCCGTGTTCTTCGCGTTCCAGCGGCAGTTCGTGTCCGGCGTGATGGCGGGCGCGGTCAAGTAGCCGCCAACAGAACGTTCTTACGGAGCGGGGGCGGTCCCGGGCGGGCCGCCCCCGCGCATGTCCCCCGTATGCCGTAGGGACCCGTAACCAAGTCACCCGGACGGCCGTTGCCGGGCAGAAGGCCCGCGCCGAGCGACCCATGGATGTCCCTTGCCCAGGTTCAGCGTCATCGTCCCCGCGTACGAGGTCCAGGCGTATCTCTCCGAGTGCCTGGACTCGGTGCTCTCGCAGTCGTACGACGATCTCGAACTGATCGCCGTGGACGACGGATCGCCGGACGCGTGCGGCACGATCATCGACGAGTACGCGGGCCGCGACGCCCGGGTCCGCCCCCTGCACCTCACCGCGAACCAGGGCCTCGGGCCGGCCCGCAACGCGGGGATGGCCGGGGCGACCGGCGACTACCTGCTCTTCCTGGACGGCGACGACACCCTCACCCCGCACACGCTGCGCGCGGTCGCGGACCGGATCCGGGAGACCGGCGACCCGGACGTGCTGGTCTTCGACTACGCGCGCACCTACGGCGACGGCAGCGAGGTCCGCAACCGGGAGGCCGCCCGGCTGGCCGAGCGCGGCCCGGCCCCCTTCCGCCTGCTGGACCGCCCCGGCCTGCTGCGGGTGCTGATGGTGGCCTGGAACAAGGCCTACCGGCGGGAGTTCGTGGAGCACGGCGAGCTGGTCTTCCCGCCGGGCTACTACGAGGACACCCCCTGGACCTTCCCGGTGCTGATGACGGCGGACACCATCGCCACCCTGGACCGGGTGTGCGTGCACTACCGCCAGCGCCACACCGGCTCCATCCTGCGCACCACCAGCGACCGGCACTTCGACGTCCTCGACCAGTACGAGCGGGTCTTCGCCTACGTCGACGCGCGTCCCGAACTGGACTGCTGGCGCCCCGAGTTGTTCCACAAGATGGTCGAGCACTACGCGACCGTCTTCAGCCGTCCCGACCGGCTGCCGCGCCGCAGCCGCCCCCGCTTCCTGCGCCGGGCCCGCGCCCACTACCGCCGCTACCGGGTGCCGTCCCCGCGGCCCTCCCGGCGTGCCCGGGTCCGGCACGCGCTG
>NZ_WWIR01000556.1 GCF_009863025.1 Streptomyces sp. SID4985
CGGGCGGTCAGTCCCGCAGGGCCGTGCGCTGGAGCAGCCCCCAGGTGAACTCGGCGGCGACCTCGTGGGGCGTCCCTTCCCGGTCGGGGGCGGTGAAGACGAGCGCCTGCCGGGTCGGCGCGGTGCTCTGCACGGGCCGTACGGGCGCGAAGGCCCGGGCCACCTCGTCCAGCGTGTACGACCAGCCGGTGAGGTCCTCCAGCGTGCGCGGCAGCGGAACGGCCGCCTCGGGCCGCCGCACCAGCCACTCGGTGAGCACGGCCCCGCCCTCCCCCACCAGCACCTCGAACCGCAGATCCGGCCACAGCGACAGCCCCCACTGCCACGCCTCGCACGCCATCCCGCCCACCTCCCGCGCCTCGACCACCTCGGGCGCCCCCAGCACCACCCGGTAACGCTCCGCCGCCGACCGCCACTTCTTCGACCGCGCCATCGCCTGCCACCGCCGGTTGACCTCCCGCATCTCGGTCAACGACGCCCCGAGCCGCAACCGGGCGTCCTCCGCCAACTCGGGATGGTGATCGGCCAGCCGCCGCAGCAGCACCAGCTGAAAATCGAGATCCATGGGGCCATGCTGCCGCGCCCGGCTCAAGCTGTCGGGCAACTCACCCGGAGGAACGAGTCACCACACCTGCCCTCCAGTCGCGCTCAGCCCCCGAGCTCCTCGATCAGCCCGCTCACGCGCTCCCGTATCTCGTCCCGGATCGGCCGGACGGCCTCCACCCCCTGTCCCGCCGGGTCGGGCAGCTGCCAGTCCAGGTACCGCTTGCCGGGGTAGTACGGACAGGTGTCGCCGCAGCCCATGGTGATCACCACGTCGGAGGTCCGGACGGCCTCGGGGGTGAGGATCTTGGGGATCTCGGCGGAGATGTCGATGCCCGCCTCGGCCATGGCCTGGACTACGGCCGGGTTCACGGTGTCGGCGGGAGCGGAACCGGCCGAGCGGACCTCGATGCGGCCCTGGGACAGATGAGCGAGGAAGGCGGCGGCCATCTGAGAGCGTCCGGCGTTGTGCACGCAGACGAACAGCACAGAAGGGACTGAGGAGTTGGGCACGGGTGTTCCTTCGAAGAGGTCAGGGGCGGACGGAGACGGAGTCGGGCTCGGTACGCGGCTGGACGGCATCCTCGGTGGGAGCCGACGGTCGCCCGAACAGGACGACGGCCAGCCCGACACCGACGGCCGTACCCACCAACTGGGCGCCGATGAAGGGCAGTACGGAGGCGGGCGCGATGCCCGCGAAGGTGTCGGTGAAGGCCCGGCCGACCGTGACGGCCGGGTTGGCGAAGCTGGTGGAGGAGGTGAACCAGTACGCCGCGCCGATGTACGAGGCGACCGCGACCGGCGCGACGTGTGCGCGACCGATGCGGGTGAGGCCGAGGATCAGCAGGACGAGCCCGGCCGTGGCGACGACCTCGCTCAGCCACAGATGCGCGCCCCAGCGCACATGCCCGGACCACCGCACCAGCCGCTCGCCGAACACCGCGTTGGCGAGGACGGCGCCACCGATCGCCCCGGCGAGCTGGGCCGTGACGTAGACGGCCACCTGGCGCGGCCGCGGGGTCCCCTCCCGGCGCCCGGTCCACCAGGCCGCCAGGGTGACCGCCGGGTTGAAGTGGGCGCCGGAGACGGGCCCGAGCAGCGTGATCAGGACGCCCAGGCCGAACACGGTCGCCAGCGAGTTGGCCAGGAGCTGCACGCCGACGTCCCGGGACAGCGCGGTCGCCTGGATGCCGGAGCCGACCACGACCGCGACGAGCGCCCCCGTCCCGACGAACTCCGCGGCGGCGCGGCGCGCGAGCGGGGCCGCGTTCGTCACCGGGAGGTTCCCGGCGCCTGGAGCAGCGAGGAGAGCCGGGCCAGGGCGGCGGGCAGCACCCAGTAGTAGACCCAGGTGCCGCGCCGCTCCGAGCCGACGAGACCGGCCTCGCGGAGCACCTTCAGATGATGGGAGATCGTCGGCTGGGACACCTCGAACGGCCCGGTCAGGTCGCAGACACACGCCTCCCCGCCCTCGTGCGAGGCGATCAGCGACAGCAGCCGCAGCCGTACCGGGTCCGACAGCGCCTTGAACATCCGGGCCAGATCGACGGCGGCGTCGTCGCCCAGCGGCTCCCGCACCAGCGGCGTACAGCACTCCCCCGTGTCGTCCTGCCCCAGCACGACGAACTCAGATTTCGACATGCGTCTATGTTGACACTCGTCGAATCAGCGAGCAAGCTCGCCATATCGACATCCGTCGAAACAAGACAGGGAGACCGTCATGTCCCGTGTTCAGCTCGCCCTGCGCGTCGCCGACCTCGAAGGCTCCGTCGCCTTCTACTCCCGCCTCTTCGCCACCGAGCCGGCCAAGCGCCGCCCCGGCTACGCGAACTTCGCCCTCACCGAGCCCCCGCTCAAGCTCGTCCTCATCGAGGGCGAGCCGGGCGAGGACACCCGTCTGGACCACCTCGGCGTCGAGGTCTCCAGCACGGAGGAGGTCACCGCCGCGGCCACCCGCCTCCAGGAATCCGGCCTCGTCACCCTGGAGGAGACCGACACCTCCTGCTGCTACGCCCTCCAGGACAAGGTCTGGGTCCACGGCCCCGGGAAGGAACCGTGGGAGGTGTACGTGGTGAAGGCGGACGCGGACACACGGGCCAAGGACACCGCCGCCCCGACGGGCGGATGCTGCGGCACCTGACCGGCCCTCACCGTCGCCCTCAGCCGCTCTCCGCGACCGCCACCCGCCCCGACCGCAGGGAGGTGTGCCCACCGGCCGGGCTGTAGAGGCTCACCGCGAGGGTGAAGAGGGAGTCGTCCGAGGCCACATGGAAGCCGTACTCGGCGAGCAGGGAGGCCATGCGGCGGGGCCTCCACAGGGAGCGCCAGGGTTCGCCCGCCGTGACGGCGCTGCCGAGGAGACGGGTCAGAAGGCGGCCCGCGGCGGCTTTGACCGAGGGCGCCTGGTAGTTGAGGACGAGGGTGCTGCCGGGGGCCGTTCGGGCGGCGAGGGCGGACAGGGTGGCGCGGACCTGGTCGCGGGTCAGGTAGGGCACGACGCCCTCCCAGAGCCAGACGGTCGGCCGGGCGGGATCGTGACCGGCGGCGTCCAGCGCGGCGCCGAGGTCGTCGGTGGCGAAGTCGACCGGAGTGAAGCGTACGGAGCGGGCGGTGACCTCCGGCGCGGCCTCGGCCAGGCGGGCGCGTTTGTCCCGCTGGGAGGCGGGATGGTCGACCTCCCAGACGTCGGTCTCCGCCAGCTCGGTCAGCCGCCAGGCACGGGTGTCGAGACCCGCGCCGAGGATCACGAGCTGGCCGGTGACCCGGGCGCGCACGGCGTCGTCGATCGCGACGGTACGCGGCACGACCACCTCGGCACAGGCCCGCACGCTCTCGTACGCCATGCGGGCCCGCCAGCCCTCCGGCGGCGTCCCCGCGCGCACCTCGTCCACGGCCTCCCGCTCCTCCGCGCGCAACAGCCGCACCGCCACCGGATCACCGAAGCGATCCGTGGCGAACCTGCCGTCCGCCGCCGCCCGCCCCTGACAGACCAGCACCGCCGTCCGACTGGCCGCCCGCTCGCTCTCGCTCATGGGGCCCCATTCAACATCACCCCCGAAAACCGAGAAGGCCCCTCCGGGAGGGAGGGGCCCGCGTCGTACCGCAGGCGAGAACGTTCCTGCAGTACGGCCTTGTTGGTGGGGCGGGTGGGACTCGAACCCACGGCCGACGGATTATGAGTCCGCTGCTCTAACCGGCTGAGCTACCGCCCCTCGCGGCGTGTCGCGTACATGTGTGCGCGCCGTCTGCCGCAGCATAGCCGCTCATACGATCTCCTGCTTCGGATGGTCGGCTTCCGCGCTGCTTCCTGACCTTGAGGACTTCCCCCAGGCCAGAGCGGTTCCCACGGACATGAAAAAGGACCCCGAAGGGGTCCTCGTTCAGCGCGCTCCCCCGACTGGACTCGAACCAGTAACCTGCCGGTTAACAGCCGGCTGCTCTGCCAATTGAGCTACAGGGGATCGAAGCTCCCCCGACTGGACTCGAACCAGTAACCTGCCGGTTAACAGCCGGCTGCTCTGCCAATTGAGCTACAGGGGATCGCTTCGTCTGCATCGAACGCACCTACCTGGGTATTCGCCAGGGGGCGGGCGGTCGCTGCGACACATACATTAGCGCAAGCAGGGGGGTGCTCCGCCAATCGGTACCCCTCGGCCCCCACACAGCACCATGAATCTGGGCAGGGACTACGGAAGGGAAGGGTGGCCGCCATGCGCTATCGGCTCACGTTCGTCGCCGGACTGGCCGTCGGCTACGTGCTCGGCACGCGGTCCGGGCACGAGCGGTACGAGCAGATGAAGAAGGCCGCTCGCGGGATCGCGCAGAACCCGGCCGTGCGCAACACCGCCGAGACCGCCGCCCACCAGGGCCGCGTCTACGCCGGCAAGGCGCTGCACACGGTCGGCGAGAAAGTCGGCGAACACGTCCCCGAACCGGTCGCCCAACGCGTCCGCTCCCTCCGCGAGCGCAACGGCCACACCCGGACGGAGGACGACTGGGGCACGAGCAACACGTAGCCCTCGGAGGGGAGCCCGAGCAGCCACCTCGGCGGCCGCCCCACTCCCTCCCCCCCCTCCCT
>NZ_WWIR01000058.1 GCF_009863025.1 Streptomyces sp. SID4985
CGGGTGTTGGCGCAGGGCAACTCGGGACGGCCGGGAGCGGCTGGTACTGGCGCGGGACAACCCGGGACAGCCGGGAGCGGGTACTAACGCGGGGCGACTCAGGACAGCTGGGTGCGCGTACTGGCGCGGTCACCCGCACGCACCCCGATCAGCGTCGGACGTCACCCGGCCGCACCAATGAACCGGGATCAGGAATCAGCGCGGCGCCGCCGCCCAGCAGCAGCTTCAGCGCTCCGCGGGGCGGGCCCGTCGAGCCCGACACATTCGAGGCCCAGCACCTTCACGGCCCGACCCCTCGAACCCCAGCGCCTCCAAGGCCCAGCACCCCTGGAACCCTGCGCCTCCCAAGACCCGGCACCCCTGGAACCCAGCACCTCCGAGGCCCAGCACCCCCGAATCCCGACACCCCCAGAACCCAGCACCTCCGGAACCGGCGCCCTAGAACCCGGCACTCCAGCACCCGCACCCTATGAACCCAGCGCCTTCGGATGAACCCAGCGCCTCCGGAACCCGCGCCCTAAAAACCCGGCACCCCAGCACCCGGGCACCCGAGCACCCCCAGAGCCCAGCACCTCCCGGCACCCGGCCCAGAACCCTCCCCCAGAAGCCACCCCCACTAGGCGATCC
>NZ_WWIR01000557.1 GCF_009863025.1 Streptomyces sp. SID4985
CGAGCCGTCCGCGACCGGTGTGCTCCCCGGGACCACGCCGAGTCCCGTACGCACCCTGCGCCGACGCCCCGAGGACGCCCGCGTGCCGTAGCCGACCAGGACGTTGCCCGACTCCTCGCCGGCGGCCTCGGCGGACCCGGCGGGCTCTCCCCCCGGCTCGTCCGAGCCGACGGCGACGGTGATCAGGGGCGCGCCGACGGGCAGTTCGGTGCCCTCCTCGCCGAAGCGCGCGGTGACCACGCCGCCGTAGGGGCAGGGCACCTCGACCATGGCCTTGGCCGTCTCGACCTCGACCACCGGCTGGTCCACGGCGACCACGTCGCCCACGGCCACCAGCCAGCGCACGATCTCCGCCTCGGTCAGTCCCTCGCCGAGGTCGGGCAGCTTGAACTCCAGTACCTGTGCCATCAGCCCTCGGCCTCCCACTGCAGCCGGGCCACGGCGTCCAGCACACGGTCGACGCCGGGCAGGTGGTGCCGCTCCAGCATCGGCGGCGGGTAGGGGAGGTCGAACCCGGCGACACGCAGCACCGGCGCCTCCAGGTGGTGGAAGCAGCGCTCGGTGATGCGGGCGGCGATCTCCCCGCCCGGGCCGCCGAAGCCGGTCGACTCGTGGACGACGACCGCGCGTCCGGTGCGGCGCACGGAGGCGCACACCGTCTCGTCGTCGAAGGGCACCAGCGAGCGCAGGTCGACGACCTCCAGGTCCCAGCCCTCGGCCTGGGCGGCCTCGGCGGCCTCCATGCAGACCGGGAGGGAGGGGCCGTAGGTGACGAGGGTGGCGCTGCGGCCGGTGCGGCGGACCACCGCGCGGCCTATCGGCGCGACCTCCTCCGGCTGCTCGGGGTTCCAGGTGTCCTTCGACCAGTACAGCCGCTTGGGCTCCAGGAAGACCACCGGGTCGTCGGAGGCGATGGCCTCGCGCAGCATTCCGTAGGCGTCGGCGACGGTGGCCGGGGTGAGGACGTGCAGGCCGGGGGTGGCCATGTAGTACGCCTCGGAGGAGTCGCTGTGGTGCTCTACGCCGCCGATGCCGCCGCCGTAGGGGACGCGCACGGTGATCGGCAGCGGCATCCGGCCCCGGGTGCGGTTGCGCATCTTCGAGACATGGCTGATCAGCTGCTCGAACGCCGGGTAGGCGAACGCGTCGAACTGCATCTCCACCACCGGCCTGAGGCCGTACATGGCCATGCCGACGGCGGTACCGAGGATGCCCGCCTCGGCGAGCGGGGTGTCGGTGCAGCGGTCCTCGCCGAACTCCTTGGCGAGCCCGTCGGTGACCCGGAAGACACCGCCGAGGGTGCCCACGTCCTCGCCCATGACGTGCACGTTCGGGTCGGCGGCCATCGCGTCGCGCATCGCGCGCGTGAGGGCCTGCGCCATGGTGGCGGGCTTGACGGCCACGGTGGTCATCGACGACCGCCTTCCGCGCCCGGGCCCTGCGGACCGTCCTGCTCGGCTTCCAGCTCGGCGCGCAGCATCTCGCGCTGCTCGCGCAGTTGCGCGGTGGGTTCGGCGTACACGTGGTCGAAGAGTTCCATGGGGTCGAGCGGGGCGTCCTGGTTCATGCGTTCGCGCAGGTCGGCGGCCATCGCCTCGGCGTCCTGGCGTACGGCGTCGATGGCGGCCTCGTCGAGCAGGCCGCGCGCGGTGAGCTCGCGCTCCAGCAGCCGGACGGGGTCGTGGGCGCGCCACGCCTCCACCTCGGCCTCGCCCCGGTAGCGGGTGGCGTCGTCGGCGTTGGTGTGGGCGTCGACGCGGTAGGTCACCGCCTCGACCAGGGTGGGTCCGCCGCCCGCGCGGGCGTGCCGTACGGCGTCGCCGAGCACCTCGTGCACGGCGGCCGCGTCGTTGCCGTCCACCAGGCGGCCCGGCATCCCGTACCCGACGGCCTTGTGGGCCAGGGAGGGGGCGGCGGTCTGCTTGGCGAGCGGGACGGAGATGGCGAAGCCGTTGTTCTGCACGAGGAAGACGACCGGGGCCTGCCAGACGGCGGCGAAGTTCAGCGCCTCGTGGAAGTCGCCCTCGCTGGTGCCGCCGTCGCCGACCATGGCGAGCGCGACCACGTCGTCCCCCTTGAGCCGGGCGGCGTGCGCGAGGCCGACCGCGTGCGGGAGCTGGGTGGCCAGCGGGGTGCTGAGCGGGGCCACACGGTGGGCGTGCGGGTCGTAACCGCTGTGCCAGTCGCCGCGCAGCAGAGTGAGGGTCTCCACCGGGTCGACGCCCCGGGCGACGACGGCGAGCGTGTCGCGGTAGCTGGGGAAGAGCCAGTCGCGGTCCTCCAGGGCCAGGGCGGCGGCGACCTCGCACGCCTCCTGCCCGGTGCTGGAGGGGTAGACGGCCAGGCGGCCCTGCTTGGTCAGCGCGGTCGCCTGCGTGTTGTAGCGGCGGCCGCGCACCAGCTGGGCGTAGAGCCTGAGCAGCAGGTCCGGGTCGGCCTTCGCGGCGGCCTCGGTGCCGAGGACGCGGTAGGGCTCGGCATCCGGCAGCAGCGGCGCGGGATCCATGCGGGGCTGCCAGGCGGGCGGCGGCGATGGCCGGTACGCGCCCCGCTGCTCCATGACCGTCATGACGGCACCTCCTCGTGGGAGTGGCTACGGGAGACGTGTCGGCTGTGACCCGTCTCACCTACCGATTGTTCGGTCGCCGATGCATTTTGGCTACTGGCCCCTCCAGGCTGTGGACAAACGGTTCTCCACAGCCTGGAATGAACGCAGGACGTCCACGGCGATGAAGCGGGGGGACATGACACCTGAACAAATGGCCCAGGGACCGGACGCGGGAACGGCCCTGCCCCCGCCGCGCCCGCTGGACGCCATAGATCAGGACATCCTGAGAATCCTCCAGGCGGACGGCCGCGCCTCGATACGTTCCGTCGCCGACCGCGTCCACGTCTCCCGCGCCAACGCCTACGCGCGGATCAACCGCCTGGTCGAGGACGGGGTGATCCGGGGCTTCGGCGCCCGCGTGGACCACGAGCGCGCCGGGCACGGCACATCGGCCTACATCACGCTCACCATCGTCCAGAACACCTGGCGCACGGTCCGCGAGGAACTGCGGCGGCTGCCCGGCGCCTCCCACATCGCCCTGGTCGGCGGCGCCTTCGACGTCCTCCTGCTGGTGCACACCCCCGACAACCGGGCCCTGCGCGAACTGGTGCTCACCCGCCTCCAGGCGATCCCGGAGGTGTTGAGCACCCGCACGCTGCTGGTCTTCGAGGAGGAGGACGTGGGGCCGGAAGCGTAAAGGGACGGGGCCCGGTGGGCGCGGGGCCCGGTGGGCGCGGGGCCCGGTGGGCGCGTTCCGGCCGGAGGCGCGCCCCCGGCTCAGTCCCCCCGCAGCCCCGCGAAGACCAGCAGCACCACCGCGTCGGCCACCTCGCGCCCGTTCGCCCCGCGGGCCTCGGGCCGGTACCACTCCACGATGGAGTTGATCATGCCGAAGACGAGCCGGGTCGCGAGCCGCACCTCGACGTCCGCGCGCACGTCCCCCTCCTCGGCGGCCGCCCGGAGCAGGTCCGCCACCCGGTGGTCGAACTCGCGGCGCCGCTCCAGCGCCCACCGCTCGGCCTCGGTGTTGCCGCGCACGCGCAGCAGCAGCGTCACATAGGGCAGCTCGGATATGAGCACCTCGACCATGCGCCGTACGACGTACTCGAGCCGGTCGACGGCGCGTCCCGCGCGCGCGTGCTCCTCGTCGAGGATGGCGAACAGGCCGTCCAGCGCCCGCGAGACCGCCCGGCGCAGCAGCTCTTCCTTGCCGCTGACGTGGTGGTAGATCGAGGACTTGGAGATGCCGGCGGCCCGGGAGAGGTGCTCCATGGACGTGCCGTCGTAGCCGCGCTCGTTGAAGACCCCCACGGCCACCGAGAGCAGCGTCTCGGGGGTGTACGTGTCGCGCTTGGCGGTGGTCATGAGGTGCCCTCCCGCTTGTCGGTGGCGTAGGCGTGCCGGTAGAGCGCGAGGGACGGCGCGTACCGCCCGCAGGGGTCGCACGCGTGCAGCTGGTCCAGCAGGTCGTAGGCCCAGCCCCGGCCGAGGGCCCGGCTCCACTCGAAGGGGCCGAGCGGGTAGTTGACGCCGAGCTTCATGGCGGTGTCGATGTCCTCCTCGGTGGCGACGCCCTTGGCGACGGCGTCGTGCGCGAGGTCGACGATCCGGGCCACCGTGCGGGCGACGATCATGCCGGGCACGTCCCCGATGACGCTCACGTCCTTGCCGAGCGCCTGGAAGAGGCCGATGGCCTCGGCTAGGGTGCGCGGCGAGGTGTCCTGGGAGGCGGAGAGGGCGATACGGGTGGCCGCGCGGTAGTCGAGGGCGAGGTCGAAGTGGACGACGTCGCGGAACTCCACGGAGGTCTGGCCGTCGGCAAGGATCAGCTGACCGCCGCTCGGCAGGACGAGCAGGGTGCCGTTGTCCTCCTCCTGCTCGTGGACCGGGATGCCCGCCTCGCGGATCAGCGTGAGCAGGGGGGCCGCCGGGCCGAGGTCGCCCTCGACGGTGACATGGGCGGGCGCCTGTTCCTTCTCGGCGGTGTGCGGCTCGGGACGCTCGGCACCCTCCGCGTAGTCGTACCAGCCATGGCCGCTCTTGCGGCCCAGCCTGCCGGACTCGACCAGCCTGCGCTGGGCGAGCGAAGGCGTGAAACGCACGTCCTGGAAGAAGGACTGCCACACCGAATGGGTGACGGACTCGTTGACGTCCTGGCCGATGAGGTCGGTCAGCTCGAAGGCGCCCATCCGGAAGCCGCCGCTCTCGCGCAGCACCGCGTCGATGGTGGCCGGGTCGGCGCCCTGCGCCTCGTACACCGCGAACGCCTCGGCGTAGAAGGGGCGGGCGATCCGGTTGACGATGAACCCGGGGGTGTCCGCGCAGGCCACCGGGGTCTTCCCCCAGGCGCGGGCGGTCTCGTACACGCGCGTGGCCGACGTGACGTCCGTGGCGAAGCCGGAGACGACCTCGACCAGGGGCAGCAGCGGCGCGGGGTTGAAGAAGTGCAGGCCCACCAGGCGGCCGGGGTCGCGCAGCGCGCCCCCGATGGCGGTCACCGACAGGGAGGAGGTGTTGGTGGCCAGCAGACAGTCGTCGCCGACGATCTCCTCCAGCTCGGCGAAGAGCCGCTGCTTGACGTCCAGCCGCTCCACGACGGCCTCCACGACCAGCGCGCTCCCGGCCAGGTCCTCGAGGGGCCCGGCGGCGGTGAGGCGGGCGCTCGCCGCGTCCCGGTCGGCGGCGGCGAGCCGGTCCTTGGCCACCAGCCGGTCGAGCCGGGCGCGGATCGCCCCGGCGGCCTCGTGGGCGCGCCCGGGAACGGCGTCGTAGAGCCGCACGGGGTGGCCGGCGACCAGCGCGACCTGGGCGATGCCCTGGCCCATGGTGCCGGTGCCGACCACGGCCACGGGGCTGCTGAGGTCCAGTGCTGTCATGTGCGCGATCCTCCCGCACGGGGTTGTCCACAGATGCGCCGGACCCCCTTGTCCCGACCGATCGTTCGGTTACTCTAGCTCTGACCACCCGTGGCCCACCACCGCCTTCGACGGGCGCGCACCGGGCCCGCATCCCACCCGCAGCCGCTTTCTCCGTTTCCGCCCAGGTAGGAGCTCGACGACGAGTTCCCGAGACGAGGAGTTGGTCCCGCATGGCCGCCCCACTGACCGCACACGAGCTGATCGCGAAGCACCGGCCCACACTCGACCAGGCCCTGGAAGCGATCCGCACGCGCGCGTACTGGTCCCCGCACCCCGAGCACCCCAAGGCCTACGGCGAGCACGGCAGCCTGGACGCCGCCGCGGGCAAGGCCGCCTTCGACGCCGTCCTCGGCACCCGTCTCGACCTGGACCAGCCGGGCACGGACGACTGGGTGGGCGGCGAGATCTCGCCGTACGGCATCGAGCTGGGCGTGACCTACCCGCACGCGGACCTCGACGTGCTGCTGCCCGCCATGAAGGCCGGCCAGGCCGCCTGGCGGGACGCGGGCCCCGAGGCGCGCGCGGCGGTCTGCATGGAGATCGTCAAGCGGATCAGCGACCGCACGCACGAGTTCGCGCACGCCGTCATGCACACCAGTGGACAGGCGTTCATGATGGCCTTCCAGGCGGGCGGCCCGCACGCGCAGGACCGCGGCCTGGAGGCGGTGGCGTACGCGTACGCGGAGCAGACCCGCACCCCCGAGGCGGCCGAGTGGTCCAAGCCGCAGGGCAAGCGCGACCCGCTGAACCTGACCAAGACGTTCACGGCGGTCCCGCGCGGCATCGGCCTGGTCATCGGCTGCAACACCTTCCCGACGTGGAACGGCTACCCGGGCCTGTTCGCCTCCCTGGCGACCGGCAACGCGGTCCTGGTCAAGCCGCACCCGCGCGCGGTGCTGCCGCTCGCGCTCACCGTCCAGGTGGCCCGCGAGGTGCTGGCCGAGGCCGGTTTCGACCCCAACCTGGTCGCGCTGGCCGCCGAGCGCCCCGGCGAGGGCATCGCCAAGACCCTCGCGACGCGCCCCGAGATCCGCATCGTCGACTACACCGGCTCGACCGCCTTCGGCGACTGGCTGGAGACCCACGCCCGCCAGGCGCAGGTCTACACGGAGAAGGCCGGCGTCAACACGGTGCTCGTCGAGTCCACCGACGACTACAAGGGGATGCTGTCCAACCTGGCCTTCTCGCTGTCCCTGTACAGCGGCCAGATGTGCACCACCCCGCAGAACCTGCTGATCCCGCGCGAGGGCATCAGCACCGACCAGGGCCACAAGTCCTACGACGAGGTGACGGCCGACCTCGCCCGCGCGGTCGACGGCCTGCTCGGCGACGACGCGCGCGCGAACGCCCTGCTCGGCGCGATCGTCAACCCGGACGTGAAGGCCCGTCTGGAGGCGGCCGCCGAACTGGGCGAGGTCGCCCTCGCCTCCCGCGAGATCGTCAACCCGGAGTTCCCGGACGCGGTCGTGCGCACGCCGGTGATCGTGAAGCTGGACGCCGCCAAGCCGGACGACGAGGCCGCGTACACGAGCGAGTGCTTCGGCCCGGTCTCCTTCGCCGTGGCCGTCGACTCGGCCGCCGCCGCGGTGGAGCTGCTGCGGCGCACGGTCCGCGAGCACGGCGCGATGACGGTCGGCGCGTACACCACCGACCCGGAGGTGGCGCGGGCGATCGAGGAGGCATGCCTGGAGGAGTCCGCGCAGCTGTCCCTCAACCTCACCGGCGGGGTGTACGTGAACCAGACCGCCGCCTTCTCCGACTTCCACGGCTCGGGCGGCAACCCGGCGGCGAACGCGGCCCTCACCGACGGCGCGTACGTGGCGAACCGCTTCCGCGTGGTGGAGGTCCGCCGACAGGCGTGAGCGTCACTGGCTCCGGGTGTGGTCCGCCGACAGGCGTGAGCACACCCGGAGCAGGGCCGTCCGGGGGTGGCTCAGGCATCCATGGGCGCGGCGCCGCCGAAGGCGCTCCAGTGGTACAGCGTCATGGCGACGCTGGTGGCGAGGTTGTAGCTGGAGACCTGGGGGCGCATCGGGAGCGCCAGCAGCTGGTCGGCACGCGCGCGCAGCGCCGCCGAGAGCCCGCTGCGCTCCGAGCCGAAGGCCAGCACGGCGTCGTCGGGCAGCACCGTCCCCCGGATGTCCTCGCCCTCGGGATCGAGGGCGAACAGCGGTCCGGCGGGCAGCTCGTCGACACCGAGGCGCTCGACGGCGGTCGCGAAGTGCAGTCCAGCACCACCGCGCACCACCGTCGGGTGCCACGGGTCCAGCGTGCCCGTGGTGACCACGCCGGTCGCCCCGAAACCGGCGGCCAGCCGGATCACGGCACCGGCGTTGCCGAGGTTGCGCGGCTCGTCCAGGACCACCACGGGAGCGGTCCTGGGCGTGCGGGCCAGCGCCCGCAGATTGGCCTCCCGGGACGGCCGTACGGCGAGCGCGGCCACACCGGTGGGATGCGGGCGCGGCACCAGCGCGGCGTACGCCGTCCCGGACACCTCCGTGAGCAGCGCGTCCAGCGTGTCCGCGAGGTCACCGGCCAGCTCGTCGGCGAGCGCGAGCGTCGCCTTCCGGTCGGTGGTGACCGCCACCGGCACCTCGGCGCCGAAGCGCAGCGCGTGCTTGAGCGCGTGGAAGCCGTCGAGCAGCACGGCCTCCCCGGCGCGCTCGCGCCAGCGGATCAGGGGGTCGGTCATGCCGTGAACCCTACGCGGCCCGCCGAGTCGTCCTCGGGGACGCGGGGTCCGGGCACCATGGGTCGGCCGCCGCGCCGGAACAGCCGGGCACGCGCGCGTGCCACGCCCCCGCCGACCAGCAGCAGGAAGGCGGTGGGCAGGAAGACCGCGTCGGCCGTGATCATCGCCAGCGAGAAGAACGGCAGCCCGAGGAGGACGGCGATCGCGGCGTGCTCCGCCATCATCAGCACCAGGAGCACGTTCTTCACGCGCCGGTTGAACAGGGTGAAGGGGAAGGCGACCTGCATCATGACTGTGCCGTAGGCGGCGAGCATCATGAGCGTGCCGCTCGCGGCCATCAGACCGGCGAGCGCGGGCCAGGGCGAGAAGTAGTCCAGGTGGAGCGGGTAGTAGACGGCGGTGCCGTCCTGCCAGCGCGAGCCCTGGATCTTGTACCAGCCGGCCGTGGCGTAGATCAGGCACGCCTCCGCCATGATCACGACCAGGGCGCCGTTGTGCAGCACGTTCGCGATCACGTCGAGCAGCATCCGGGGCTCCGGAGACCGCGCCCGGCGTCCCGCCGCCCACCACAGGCCGAGGCCCGCCCAGGTCGCCCACAGCAGCGTCGGCACCGGCCAGGTGGCCCCGAACCCGTCGGTCAGCGCCACGGCGACGAGCGCCGCGCCCGACACCGCCCAGAGCACCGGGCCCACCC
>NZ_WWIR01000558.1 GCF_009863025.1 Streptomyces sp. SID4985
CCGGTCGGCGGCGAGCGCGCCCGCCATGAGCAGGACGACGACGGCGACCGTGGCGGTGCCCGCGGCGGCCACCGCGACCAGCGGGGAGATACCGGACCGCAGGTCGGCGAACGAACCGAGGACGGCGTCCAGATCGGTGTCCGTGTCGGTCTCGGGGTCGGTCACCGCGCGGGCGCGCTCCAGACCGGGACCGTCCTTCAGCGAGGACAGAGCGGAGCGCGGGCCGTCGAGGCTGGGGGCGCGCAGCGCGCCCAGCTCGGGCGCGAAGTACCAGTAGCGGACCGGGTTGCCGCCCGTGTACATCAGCGCGGGCGACGCGGCCTGCGGGATCAGCAGGGCGCCCAGCCAGTACTTGCGCTCCGAGGAGTTGGCCAGCGGCACCAGGGCCGGGGTGCGCAGCAGCGGCGTGGTCGACCAGTAGGCGCCCGCGGGTTCGCGCGGGTCGAGGATGCCGGTGACGCGCACCGCGAGCGGGGCGCGGGAGAGGGAGGGCACGTGGATGACCGAACCCACCTCGATGTGCAGGCTCCTGGCGGTGACGGCGGTGACGGCCGCCTCGATCCCGGCGCTCTCAGCGTTCACCGGGCCGGTGGTGCGCGGCAGTCGGCCCGCGCGCACGCTCGCGTGCCCGGCCAGGTCGCTCGGCGCCACCAGCGAGACCCGGGCGGGATCCCCGGTCGGGCGGGGCAGCCAGGGGTCGTACACCACACGGTTGGCGGTGGTGGTGACGCCGTACGACGACTGGGGCCGGTCCACCGGCAGCAGGTCGCCGACGACGTGCAGCAGGTCCCCGTTCTGCCGGGTCAGCCGGTCGGGCCGGAGCAGCGCGGCCGGATCGACGGAGGCGTCGTCGAAGGACAGCGGGGCGAACACGCCGATCGTGGTCCGGCCCGGGCCCGCGTCGTGCAGCGCGTGCGCGAGGCCGGCGTTCTCGTACCGGTCCACCGCGCGCGGCAGCGCGCCCGCCAGACAGGCGGTCACCGCGACCAGCAGGGCCAGGGCCAGCGCCGCTCCGGGCGCGGCCCGCAGCCGGGTGCGCACCCAGGGCGCGACCGTACGGGCTGTCGAACTCACCTCACTCGCCTCCCTGTTCGCGCAGCGCGCGGGACGGATCGGCCCGGCGCGCCGCGAGTACCGCCGTGACGGTCAGGGGCGCCACGGCCACGGCGGCCAGCAGCAACGCCACGCGGCCCGCCGGGAGACGGACGAGCAGGTCCGGGACCGGCTGGGTCGCCGCCCCGGTGAGCACGATCAACGGCAGGACGCCCTTGGCCAGTACGGCCCCGAGGGCCACGCCGACGGTCAGCGCCAGGCCCACCAGCACCGCCTGCTCGGCGGCGATCGACCGGGCCAGCCGGCGGCGGGTGGCACCCAGCGCGCGCAGCACCGCGAACTCCGCCTCCCGCGCCCGCAGCGATCCGGCGGCGCTCACGGCGAAACCGACCGCGGCGAGCGCCGCCGCCACCGCGGCCGCGGTCGCGAACGCGGCCGTCGGACCGGCGCCGAACGGGTTGTCGCGCAGCTCGGCGGCGATCTCGTCGCGCGCCACGACCTGGTCCGGGTCCACGTCGGGCAGGGCCCGAAGTGCCGCGGTGACCGAGGCGGCGCGGCCCGGTGCGGCGCCGAGCCACCACTCGGTGGGCGGCACCCCCTGCCCGTAGCGGGCCTGCATCACCCGGTTCACGGCGCGCAGATCGAGCAGGACCGCGCCGCCGTCGTGCGCGCCGGACCGCTCGGGGTCGGCGGTGGCGGGCAGCGCGTGCACGGAGCGGACGATGCGCACCGGCAGGTTCTCCCCGGCGACCAGCAGATCCACGCGCTGGCCGGGGTGGGCGCCGGTGGAGGTGAGATAGCGGTCGGTGGCCACGGCGGCCACCTCGGTCAGCGGGGGCTGCGGCACCGCGAACCGCACCGTCACGATGGCCGCCGCCAGGGAGCCGGTGTCCGGGAGGTACCCGGTGCCGTAGGCGAAGGCCGGCGGCGTCGAGGCGGTGGCCCGGGGCCGGGTGGGCGCGGTGCGTGGGCCCGCGACCACGGTGCCCCGGACGCGGGCGGACGTCGTCCAGTGGTCCGGCAGGCGCAGCGGCTGTGCCGTGCCGCTCGCGCCGACGGCTGTGAGCCCGTGGAAGGCGACGACGTGCCGCTCGGCGTGGCCGGGCTGGAGCACATCGAGCTGAAGACCGGTCAGCGCGGCCCGGGACAGCGAGGACGGCAGCGACGCGGTCAGGGTGTGCGAGCGGCCGTCCCCGGGGAGCCGGCCGAACGACACCTGGTACGGCACCCCGTAGCGGTCCTCCAGGGTGACGGTGACGTCGGGCGCCGTACCCGGACCGGCGCCGCGCAGGCTCACCGAAAGCCGCAGCTCGCGGGTGCCGGCCGGGACCGGCGTCCCCGCCGCCGGACTCTTCGGCGCCAGCCCGGCCGGCACCTGCCGCACCGGCACGGACGCCAGGTCGGGGCGCATCAGCAGGATGTGCGCCGCCTGCGTCGTGTCCAGCGCCAGCACGGTCGTCGTACGGTCGCCGGAGAGCGCCTCCTCGGTGCGGTAGACGGGCGCCGCCCGCCGGACACCGGGGAGCGCCGCGTACTGGTCGCTGCGGCCGAGTTCGCCCTCTCCGGCCGCCGACACCCGTACGTCCGCCCCGGCCTGGAAGTCGGCCTGGTCGTCCTGCGAACGGCTCCAGGAGGAGGCCTGGCCGATG
>NZ_WWIR01000559.1 GCF_009863025.1 Streptomyces sp. SID4985
TCTGGAACAGCGGGTGGTGCGACAGCGACCGGGCCGGGTTGACCACCTCGACCAGGTACTCGAACGGCACGTCCTGGTGGGCGTACGCGGACAGCGCCTTCTGCCGCACCCGGCCGAGCAGTTCACCGAAGCCGGGGTCGCCACTCGTGTCGGTGCGCAGCACCAGCGTGTTGACCATGAACCCGACGAGGTCGTCCAGGGCCTGGTCGGTGCGGCCCGCGATGGGGCTGCCGACCGGGATGTCGGTGCCCGCGCCGAGCCGGGTGAGCAGCGCGGCGAGACCGGCCTGCAGGACCATGAACATGCTGGCGCCGCGCGCGGTCGCCAGGTCCCGCAGGGCCCGGTGCAGCTCGGCGTCCAGCCGGACGGCGAGCCGACCGCCCCGCTGGGAGGCCACGGCGGGCCGGGGCCGGTCCGCGGGCAGCTGTAGCCGCTGCGGCAGACCGGTCAACTCCTCGCGCCAATAGGTGAGTTGCCGGGCGAACAGGCTGTCCGGGTCGGTCGCCTCGCCGAGCAGCTCGCGCTGCCACCGGGTGTAGTCGGCGTACTGCACCGGCAGCGGGGACCATCGCGGCTCCTCGCCCCGGCAGCGGGCCGTGTAGGCCGCCGCCAGGTCCCGGGAGAGCGGGCCCATCGACCAGCCGTCGGCCGCGATGTGGTGCACCACGAGCAGCAGAACATGCCGGTCGGGGGCGAGCGCATACAGCTCCGCGCGGATCGGCGGCTCGGCGGCCAGGTCGAAGCCGTACTGCGCCCCCTCCGCCAGTCGGGCGGCCAGCCGTGCGTCGTCGAGCTCCACGACCGGAAGCTTCGGGCGGGCCTTGTCCTCGCTCAGCACGAGCTGGTACGGCACGCCGTCCGCCTCGCGCAGGACCGTCCGCAGACTCTCGTGCCGGGCGATCACGTCGGCGAGCGCCGTGTGCAGTGCGGCCCGGTCCAGTTCACCGTCCAGGCGCAGCGCGAGCGGCATGTTGTACGTGGCGCTCGGGCCGTCCATCCGGTGCAGGAACCAAAGGCGTTGCTGGGCGAAGGACAGCGGGATCCGCTCCCGGCCGGTGGCCGCTCCGGTGGCCGCTCCGGTGGGTCGCGGACGGGCGGTCAGCGCGGGCCGCCGGGTGACCGAGCCGTCGAGGCGGGCCGCCAGGGCCGCCACGGTCGGGTGCTCGAAGAGCGTACGGACCTCGATCTCCACACCGAAGGCGGTCCGGACCCGGGAGGCGAGCCGGGTCGCCAGCAGGGAGTGCCCGCCCAGGTCGAAGAAGCTGTCCTCGACGCCGACCCTGGGCAGCGCGAGCACGTCGGCGAAGAGATCGGCGAGCAGCTGTTCCTGCGGGGTGCGCGGCGCCCGCCCGGCCGCGGCCGTCCCCAGATCGGGTGCGGGCAGCGCGCGGCGGTCGACCTTGCCGTTGGGGGTCAGCGGCAGCGCGTCCAGGACGACGATGGCCGACGGCACGAGGTAGTCGGGCAGGCGGTCGCGCAGCCGGTCGCGGAGCGCGCCGACGAGGGCGCCCGTGGCACGGCTTCCGGTCGGGCGATTGGTGAGCGAGGACAGCTCGGCGCCGGACGACCGCAGCGGCCGGTAGGCGTCGAGGGGTGCCTCTCCTGGTGCATCGAGCGGTGCCTCCCCCCGTGCGCCGCTGATGACGACGTCCAGGGCGTCGGCCGCGTCGGCCGACCAGGTGACGGCCACCCGGCGGCCGAGTTCCTCGCCGAGTTCGCGGAAGTCCTCGGGATCGGGTACGCCGCCCTCGTCCGGGCCGTGCAGCCGGTCCAGCAGGTCGGGGAGCGTGCCGTCCCCGTCGCGCACCGCGCGGGACAGCTCCGCCTCGCGGGCCACGCGCCGGTTCGGCACCCCCGTGATGCGCACCCCGGTGATGCGCACCGCGTCCGCGCCGGGCCCGGTGAACAGCTCGCGCACGTCCGTGAGGCAGGCGACTTCGCGGCCCCAGGTGAGTTCCCGCGTAGCGACCCCGGCCGGGACGGCCGACCGCTCGTGCAGCGTGACATCGTAGCGGTAGCGGGTGAGCTCGTTGTGGTGCCGCCCGCGCTTGACCTCGACCGCCACGGCCCCGACGGTGCCGCGGTCGCGCAGGGCGGTGAAGAAGTCCGGGTCGACCAGGAGTTCCTTCTCCACCAGGAGGGACTGCTCCACCGCACGGCGCACCGAGGACAGGTCGGTGCCCCGGTCGGCACGGTGGAGCTGCACGGCCGTCGTCAGCGGGCGCAGCAGCCGCAGGTTGCGGACGTCGCCGACGAAGAGCGCGCCGCCGGGTGCGAGCAGCCGCATCAGCCGGTCGATCACGTCCGTGAGGTAGTCGGCGGACGGGAAGTACTGGACGACGGAGTTCAGCACGATGGTGTCGAACCGCCCGGTCGGCAGTCCGTCGGTGTCGTGCGCCGGGCGGGTCCGCAGCACCACGCGCTCGGCCAGCCGCTCCTCCCGCGCCACCTGGGCGGCCAGGGTGTCGATCGCGGTGGCGGAGAAGTCGGTCGCCCAGTAGGTCTCGCAGTGCGGTGCGATCTGCGAGAGGAGCAGACCGGTGCCCACGCCGACCTCCAGCACCCGGCGGGGGCGCAAGGCCAGGATGCGCGCCACGGTGGCGTCCCGCCACTCCCGCATCTGCTCGACCGGGATCGGACTCGCGTCGTAACTGCTGTTCCAGCCGACGAAGTTCTGCCCGAAGGCGGCCTCCCCGGGAACGATCGGCAGCGCGTCGTAGATGTCCCGCCACTCGCCCACGTGGTCCGCTTCGAGACCGCTGTCCCGGTCCGGCTCCTGACGCGGGACGACATAGCCGACGAGCCGGTCACCCTGCGCGAGGACCGCGGCCTGGGCGACGGCGGGGTGTTCGGCCAGTGCCGCCTCGACCTCTCCGGGTTCGATGCGGAAGCCGCGCACCTTCACCTGCTGGTCGACGCGCCCGGCGTATTCGAGCTCGCCGTCGGCTCGGTGGCGTACGAGGTCGCCGGTGCGGTACATGCGTGCGCCGTCCTCGGAGAACGGGCAGGCGACGAACCGCCCGGCCGTGAGTCCCGGCCGGTTCAGGTACCCGCGCGCCAGACCCGGGCCCGTGACGTACAACTCGCCTGTCACACCCGGCGGTACGACGCGCAGACGCTCGTCCAGCACGTACACCCGCGCGTTGGCGATCGGCCGGCCGATCGGCGGTGCGCCCGCTCCCGGCGAGAGCGGTTCGCTCATGGTCGCGCAGACCGTCGTCTCCGTCGGGCCGTACGC
>NZ_WWIR01000560.1 GCF_009863025.1 Streptomyces sp. SID4985
GGCCGACGCGGCATCAGCAGGGTGGGCGGCACCGGTGGCTTCGCCGGTCGCCGGAGCGCCGGTGGACCCGGCAGAGCTGTCGGCACGACCGGCCGACTCCAGCTCTGCGGCCGCCGCCTCCGCCGCCCCCACGATCTGACTGGCCGACCCCTCCGACGCCGACCGGGCACGCCGTACCGGCCGCCCCTCAGCGGCAGGCACCGCCTGGCTCGCGGAACCGTCCGACGCCGAGCGCGAACGCCGTGCCGGGCGCTCCGCCGACGCAGCGGCGTCCTGGCTCGCGGAGCCCTCCGACGCCGAGCGCGTACGACGCGCCGCGCCCTCCGCCGCCGCGGGCGCCGCCTGGCTCGCCGAGCCCTCGGACACCGAGCGGGCACGCCGTACCGGCCGCTCCCCCGCCGCCGCCCGTGCGGGGCGTTCGCGGGTCGGGGCGGGCGGGAGCTGGCCCTTCAGGGGGCCCCACTCGTTGGGGTCGGGGACGCCCGGCGGGAGCATCTGGCGGCGCTTCGGGGTGCCGTGTTCCGACTCGCCCGGTTCCTTGGCGCCGGGCCACGCCTTGGCGACGCGGGCGGCGAGGACGAAGTCCTTGCGGAGAGGGTGGCCTTCGAAGTTCTCGGGGAGCAGGAGGTGCTCCAGGCCGGGGTGGCCCGTGAAGTCGACGCCGAACATCTCGTGCGTCTCGCGCTCGTGCCAGGCGGCACCCGCGTAGACGCCGACGGCGGACGGCAGGACCGGCGCCGAGTGCGGCACGGTCGTACGGACGAGCAGGCGCCGTACCGGATGCAGGGCCACCACGTGCGCGGAGACGCGGAAACCCGTGCCCGGCTCGTCGACCGCGCTCAGCCAGTCGAAATAGGTGCAGGTCAGGGTCGTACGGGCCGTCTCCAGGGCGTCGAGCCAGGCGTCCGGGGCCACGTCCACCGTGAGGACGTCGTACGACTCCTCCGCCGTGGCTCCCGGTCCGAACAGTTCCTCGGTGTCGGCGGGCAGCCAGCCGGTCGTCGTCATCGCGCGTCCCCCTGAACAGGGGCGGCCGGCGGCTTGACCAGGCCGCTCTGGAGGGCCGCGGCCGAAGGCCGAGCCGTGCCGTACCGCTCGCTCAGCGACTCCCGCGCGATCTTCTCCTGGAGCTTGAGGATGCCCTGGAGGAGCGCCTCGGGGCGCGGCGGGCAGCCCGGGACGTACACGTCGACCGGGATGATCTGGTCGACGCCCTTGGTGACGGAGTACGAGTCCCAGTACGGGCCGCCGCAGTTGGAACAGGCGCCGAAGGAGATGACGTACTTCGGCTCGGGCATCTGCTCGTAGAGCCGCTTCACGGCGGGCGCCATCTTGTCGGTGACCGTGCCGGAGACGACCATCAGGTCGGCCTGGCGGGGGCCCGGTGCGAAGGGGATGACGCCGAGGCGGATGAAGTCGTGGCGGGCCATCGACGCGGCGATGAACTCGATCGCGCAGCAGGCGAGGCCGAAGTTGAAGACCCAGAGGGAGTAGCGGCGGCCCCAGTTGAGGACGACCTTCATCGGCTCGGGGGCCAGCCGGGCGAGCGCGCCGAGCCTCTTCGGCTCGGGCAGCAGGACCGGATCGGGCAGCGGCACCGGCTCGGAGGCGGCCGAGGCGGCGGCGGAGGTCGCGGCCGGGTTCACGTCCATGTCAGGACGCCCTTCTTGTATGCGTACAGCAGGCCGACGGCGAGGAAGCCGAGGAAGACGAACATCTCCACGAGGGTCGTCGCGCCGTAGCCGGGGGCGGCGAAGACCGTCGCCCAGGGGAACAGGAAGATCGAGTCGACGGCGAAGATCACGTACAGGAACGCGTACACGTAGTAGCGGACCTGGGTGTGGGCCCAGCCCTCACCGACCGGGTCGACGCCGCACTCGTACGTCATGAGCTTCTCGGGGGTCGGTACGACAGGCCGCAGCAGGCGGCCCGCGCCGAAGGCGACCGCGACGAAGAGCACGCCGACGACGGCGAGCAGCCCCACGACCGAGTACGACCCGAAGTACGAACCGGGATGGTCCGCCGCGAGGCTGGCCGCGGCGACCGTCGAGTCCCCCAACGTCTCCCGCACCGTCCTTCTCCTCGCTCCCCGACCTGTGTGTTCCGCGTGCCCTGGGTGACCGCCGCGCACCGCGTGACGTGACGCGATCCGAGGGTCTGTATGCACGGGAGTCTAGGCCCTGGCAAAGGAGCGGTAAGCAGGTCGTCACGCGCTGAGAGGGGCCGGGAGGGACGCGGGGTGGGGTTTTCCCCCGGAGGCGGAAGGCGGACTGCCGCATGGCGCGGGGGGTGTTGGGCACGGCAGGCTGACCGCCATGACCGCTGCCGCCTCCGCCGCGGGCCGGGACGGGGACACCGTCCGGGCCGGGGCCACCGATGCCCTCCGGGGTGATGACCTCGCTGACCTCGACCGGGGTCCTGATGCCCTTCGGGGCGATGACCTCGTTGACCGCAACCAGGGTCCTGACGCTCTCCGGGGCGCTGCCCACCCCGGGACTGCGGACGCCCTCCCGACCGCCGACACCTTCCGGACTGCCGACGACGGTCGGACCACCAACGCCTTCCGGACTGCCGACGACGGTCGGACCAGCCACGTTCCCCGGCCCCACACTCACCGCACCACCCCCACCTCCCACCCCGACGCCGACCCCCTGCCCCCCGC
>NZ_WWIR01000561.1 GCF_009863025.1 Streptomyces sp. SID4985
GCGGTGCCGCCGTCCTGGCCCGCGACGGTGGCGGGTGCGGTCGGGGCCAGCGTGGCGGGGGCCTCGACCTCGGCGCCCGGCTGGAGCTCCAGGTCGAAGTCGGCGGCGGGCTTTCCGCTCAGCGCGTCCTTCGTGTACTGCGCCCAGATCTCGGTGGGCGGGCCGCCACCGTTCATACGGGCGTTGCCGAGCGCGTTGTACAGCGGCTTGTGCCGGGCGGTCACCGGGTCCTGGCCCATGACCGCGACCACGGTGGCGAGGTCGGGGGTGTATCCGGCGAACCAGGCGGCGGTGTCGCTCTCGGCGGTGCCGGTCTTGCCCGCGGCCGGGCGGCCCGCGGCCTTGGCGGCCGTGGCGGTACCGGTCTCGACCACGCTCCGCAGGACGGAGGTGGTGGTGTCGGCGGCCTCACGGCTGACGGCCTGCTTGGACTGGCCGCCCGGGATGGTCACCGGGGTGCCGCCCTTGGTGACCTTGTCGATGAGGGTGTACGTGCCGTGCCGGCCGTGGTTGGCGAGGGTGGCGTACGCCTCGGTCATCTCCAGGACGCTCGCGGTGGCGGTGCCGAGCGCGATGGACGGGGACGGGTAGAGGTCCGGGGTGTCGGCGGGGATGCCGAGGTCGATCGCGGTCTGCTTGACCTTGGCGCCGGTGACGTCGGCGGCCATCTGCGCGTACACCGAGTTCACCGAGAGGTCGGTGGCCTTGCGGACGGTGATCTGGCCGTACGACTTCTGGTCCTCGTTCTCCGGGGCGTAGGAGCCGCTCCAGCCCTGTACGGGGCGCTTGTTGGTGCCGTCGTAGTAGGTGTTCGGGGAGATCGGCTTGCCGTCCTGGGTGGTGGAGCCGTTCTGGACCGCCGAGGTGAACACGAACGGCTTGAAGGTGGAGCCGACCTGGAAGTCGCCGCGGGTGGCGCCGTTGGTGTACTGCTGCAGGTAGTCGATGCCGCCGTACATCGCCACGACGCGGCCGGTCTTGGGGTCGATGGACGCGCCGCCCGCGCGGACGTAGGTGTCGGCCTTGTTGTTCTTCTTGTCCAGCTTGGAGATCAGCTTGTCGTTGACGGCCTTGACGAAGTCGTCCTGCTTGTCCTTCTGGATGGTGGTCGTGATGCGGTAACCACCGCGCGTCATCTGCTCCTTGGTGAGGATGTGATGACCGGTGAGGTAGTCCTTGACCGCCTCGACGAGGTAACCGCGCTGGCCGGACAGGCCGGTGGAGATGGTCTGTTCCTTCGGCATGGGGAACTTCAGGCCGGTGCGCTCGGACTGCGACAGCCAGCCCTTCTTGACCATGCCGTCCAGGACGTAGTTCCAACGGGCCACGGCGGCGGGCTTGTTCTCGGGGTGGGCGACGACGTCGTACTCGCTGGGCGCGTTGACGAGCGCGGCGAGGTAGGCGGCGCGGGCCGGGTCGAGGTCGACGGCGTCCTTGCCGTAGTACGCCTGGGCGGCGGCCTGGATGCCGTA
>NZ_WWIR01000562.1 GCF_009863025.1 Streptomyces sp. SID4985
GTGCGTCAGGGGGCGGGGGTGTTGGCCGCGGTGACGTTGACCGCCGCCCACGCCCGGTCCACAGCTTTGTACTCGGCGCTGCTCGCGCCGTACAGGTCCTTGGCCGCCTTCAGCGTCGCGACGCGCGCGTCGTGGAAGTCGGTGGAGGAGACCATGTAGCGGGTCAGGGCGCGGTAGAAGACGGCGGTGGCCTTGGTGCGGCCGATGCCCTTGACGGAACCGCCGTCGTAGGTCGGCGAGTTGTAGGCGACTCCCTTGATCGTCTTCTTTCCGCTGCCCTCCGCGAGGAGGTAGAAGGCGTGCGAGGAGACGCCGGAACCGGCGTGCACCTCGGTGGAGTAGACCTCGGGCGACCAGTAGTCGACGGTCTGCTCCAGCTTGTCCAGCGACGGGCGGTCCAGGCGGCGCAGGAACTTCTGCTTGAGGCCGAGCTTCTCGCCGATGAGGTAGTTCGGCGGGTTCTTGGCGTTGTTCGCGTAGAACTCGACGTCGGAGCCGAAGACGTCGGCCAGCGACTCGTTGAGCGAGCCGGGTTCGCCGTACTGGTTGCCGTTGCGGTCGACGAAGGTCGGCTCCAGCTTGGCGGTGGCGTCGACGACGCCGTGGGTCAGCTCGTGGCCGGTGACGTCGAGGACGACAAGCGGCTTCTTGATCATCTTGCCGTCGCCGTCGCCGTACAGCATGCAGCCGCAGGCCGGGTCCCAGAAGGCGTTGGCGACCGAGCGGCCCCAGTGGACCATTCCGCGGGCGGCCTTGCCGGTACCGGCTATGCCCTTGCGGTTGAAGGTCTTGCGGTAGAAGTCGAGCGTCCTGGTGATGCCGTACTGGGCGTCGGCGGCGGCGCTGTAGCGGCTCGTCGTCTTCCCGTTGCCCCATACGTCCGTGGTGCCGGTGATCGTGGTGCCGGAGCCGAAGCTCTCCGACATGCGGTTCCTGGCGTCGCGGGTCTCGGTGCCGTACCGGCTCGGGTCCTTGAGCTGGAAGTGGCCGCGCGAGGTCTGCGTGGTGGTCAGGCCGACGTTGCCCACGAAGAGGGTCTTGCCGGTGCCGTACGCGGTGGCCGGGTACTTCTTGGCGACGGCCCCTGCGACGAGGGGGCTCGCCGCGGCCGCGGCGCCGGTGGCCGGGGCGATGGTCTCCCGGTTGCTGCGCAGGGCCTTGACCAGCTTGGGCGAGAGGAACTCGTCGGCGTCGGGGGTGTCGCTGCGCACGACGCCGGTGAGGGCGTCCACGACGACCGTGTGGGAGCCGCCGTCGTCGTCGAGGGTGCTGCCGGACACGGTCACCTGGTAGGCGAGGCGGGCGGCGCCGCCACGGGCGTCCACCACCAGGCGCGGGGTGCCCGCTCTGCCGCCGGCGGCGCGGGCCGCGGCG
>NZ_WWIR01000563.1 GCF_009863025.1 Streptomyces sp. SID4985
TCCCCGCGAACCCGATCCGGATCACGGCACTCTGGTACGGCCCCTGGGCCGCGCCGGTGGCCTGGGCGACGCCGCGCGAGAGCAGCAGGGAGAGGCGGTTCACCGCGCACCTCCGGTGGCGTCGGCGGCGGTCACGGTCCACCAGGGCAGCGCCCGGTAGACGGGCTGGGTGGAGATCCGCTCACCGCTCCAGACGGGCGGCGCCACGTTGACGGTCTTCGAACGGACCTGGACGCGCTGGACGACACCCTGGCTCTCGATGTCCGCCTCCCGCGCCAGGCGCATCACCACGATGCGCCGCATGTACTCCTCGGAGAGCGTGCCGCGCGTGCCCACCGGCCGGCTGTCCGCGTTGTGTGTGGAGACGAGGAAGTCCCAGGCCCGGCGCAGCTCGTTCTGCTGGGTGTGGCTCGGCACCGGATTGTGGTCGATCGCGGCGCCGTCCTCGGCCGACAGGTCGACCCAGCCGGTGGTGCGCACGTCGCCGTCCTTCGTCGCCAGCTCCGCACGTACCTCCACGGCGATGTTCTGCTGCAGCGGATTCGGCGCGAACAGCTTCCAGTTCTGCTCGAACTCCGGATACACCCACGCCTCGACCGCCTTCCCGTGCCGCTTGCTCACGGTGTTCGCGGGCGCGAGGCTCAGGAACACCATGGCGAGGTGCACACAGACGACGACCGCGACGGCACCGAGCACCGCGGCGGCGGTGATGCGGTGGGCGGGGGAGAGGGCGGCCACGCCAGAGGGTGCGGTGGTGGGCGGGGAGGTGGGTGCGTACAGGCGGCCTGCGCTGTCGAGGTCGGGGACGGGGTCGGCGCCCTCGCCGCTCCCGCTGCCGGAAGCGGCATCCCCACCGCCCACGGCCCGCTGCTCGGCGCTCTCGGGACTGGCGCTCGCGGAACCGGCGGCCTCACCGGCCCCGGTCTCATCGGCCCCGGTCTCATCGGCCCCGCTCCGGCGGCCGTCCCCCTGACCATCCGCCCCCTGACCGTCCGCCCGCTCGGCGGCCGCCCCGTCGACCGCTCCGCCGTCCCGCTCCAGGGCTCCCGCGCGACGCGCCCCGGTCGGCCCGTCCGGCCCGCGTGGGGCTCCCGAGTCCTCGTCGTACGCGTCCATTCCGCCCCGTTCCCCGCTCAGCCGCTTCGTCGGAGCACCCGGCACGGACGCCCCATGGTCAACGGGCGCCCCTTCCCGGCGCCCGCACGGAACGGTACTCAGCCCCGCCCGCCCGGCGCAGCCCCGGGTACGGCCGCGCACCCGGCCCACGGCCCGCGACCGACCGCACCCACCCCGCCCTGAGACCTCCCCGACGCCTTCCCCCACCGCCCCCACCT
>NZ_WWIR01000564.1 GCF_009863025.1 Streptomyces sp. SID4985
CCGGGCCGAGGAGGCCCACCGGCGCGCCGAGGAGGAGCGGCAGCGGCTGCTCGCCGAGGAGAAGGCCCGCGCCGCCGAGGAGGCCCGCCGCAGGGCGGACGAGGAGCGCCGCCGCCGGGAGGCCGAGGAGGAGGCCCGGCTGCGTGCCGAGGCCGAGGCCCTGCGCCTGGAGAAGCAGCGCAAGGCCGAGGAGGCCCTGCTGCGCGCGGAGGAGGCCCGCAGGCACGCCGCCGAGGCGGCCGCG
>NZ_WWIR01000565.1 GCF_009863025.1 Streptomyces sp. SID4985
GGCGCGTCCCGCCGCGCAGGCCGCAGCTCCGACGGCCCCCGTCACGCCAACTCGCCCCGCCCCGCGGCCCGTCGTGCCCGCCGAGACGCCCGTGGAGACCACGACCCGGCTGCGTCCCGTGCCGCCCGCGCCCAAGGAGCCTGAAGTATCAACTCCAGCTCCCGATAACGGAGTTGCGACCGGACCCCGGGCCAGGGCGACCCCGGCACCGGGATTCGTCGTCCCCGACCCCGGTGC
>NZ_WWIR01000059.1 GCF_009863025.1 Streptomyces sp. SID4985
CCGGTCGCCCTTCATCGCCTTGGCGGTGAGCGCGATGATGGGCAGCCCCGCGAACTGCGGCATCCTGCGGATCGCCGTGGTGGTCGCGTAGCCGTCCATCTCCGGCATCATGATGTCCATCAGCACGACCACCACGTCGTCGTGCTGCTCCAGCACCTCGATGCCCTCGCGGCCGTTCTCCGCGTACAGGACCGCCAGTCCGTGCTGCTCCAGCACACTGGTGAGCGCGAACACGTTGCGCACGTCGTCGTCGACGATCAGCACCTTCTCGCCGCCGAACCGCACGACGGCCTCCGGCCGCACCTCGCCCGCCTGCTGCTCCGAGGACGCCTGCGAGAGCTCGAGCCGGGGTTCCGGTGCCGTGGAGCGCCGGCGCCGCCGGAAGAGCGCGGCAGGCCCGTTCTGCGTCTCCCGGTACGACTTCACCTCGGCCGGGGTCTCGGTCTCCGCCGCCGACAGCTGAGAGGACACCCGCGCCTCGGAGGCGGCGACCAGCTCACCGGCCTCCAACTGCGGCACGGACTGCTGGTAATAGCCCTGCGGCGGAAGGCCGTTCAGGTGCAGCGGCAGATACAGCGTGAACGTCGATCCGCGCCCCGGCTCGCTCTGCGCGTAAATCTCGCCGCCGAGCAGCTGGGCGATCTCACGGGAGATCGACAGGCCGAGCCCGGTGCCGCCGTACTTGCGGCTGGTCGTGCCGTCGGCCTGCTTGAACGCCTCGAAGATCACCCGCATCTTGCTCGCGGCGATCCCGATGCCGGTGTCGGTCACCGAGAACGCGATCAGCGGCGCGTCCGGATCGGTCAGCGACCCCGCCTCCAGCAACTGCTCCCGGATGGACTGCGGTACGCCGGTCCCGGCGGGCCGGATCACCAGCTCCACCGAGCCCGAGTCGGTGAACTTCACCGCGTTGGACAGCAGGTTGCGCAGCACCTGGAGCAGCCGCTGCTCGTCGGTGTGCAGGGTCGCGGGCAGCTCCGGGGAGACCCGCACCGACAGGTCCAGGCCCTTCTCCGCCGTCAGCGGCCGGAAGGTCGCCTCCACGTAGTCCACCAGCTGGACCAGCGCGATCCGCGTCGGTGAGACGTCCATCTTGCCCGCCTCGACCTTCGACAGATCGAGGATGTCGTTGATCAGCTGGAGCAGGTCCGAGCCCGCGCCGTGGATGGTCTCGGCGAACTCCACCTGCTTCGGGGAGAGATTGCTCTCCGCGTTGTCGGCGAGCAACTTGGCCAGGATCAGCAGGGAGTTGAGCGGCGTACGCAGCTCGTGCGACATGTTGGCGAGGAACTCGCTCTTGTACCGCATCGACACCGCGAGCTGCTCGGCCCGCTCCTCCAGGACCTGCCGCGCCTCCTCGATCTCGGTGTTCTTGACCTCGATGTCGCGGTTCTGCCGGGCCAACAGCTCGGCCTTCTCCTCCAGTTCGGCGTTGGACGACTGCAACGCCTTCTGCCGGTTCTCCAACTCGGCCGAACGCTCGCGCAGTTGCTCGGTCAGCTCCTGCGACTGCGCCAGCAGCTGCTCGGTCTTGGTGTTGACCGAGATGGTGTTGACGCTGGTCGCGATCATCTCCGCGATCTGGCTGAGGAAGTCCCGCTGGATGTGGGTGAACTTGGTGAACGACGCCAGCTCGATCACGCCGAGCACCTTGCCCTCGAAGACCACCGGCAGCACGATCAGCTGCGCGGGCCGCGCCTCCCCGAGCCCCGAGGTGATCTTCAGATAGCCGGCCGGGGTCTCCTCGACCAGCAGCGTGCGCTTCTCCTCCGCCACCGCCCCGATCAGCCCCTCACCGGGACGGAACGACGTCGGCATCGCCCCCGTCGTGCAGCCGTACGAGCCCAGCAGCCGCAGCTCGTACCCGTCCTCGGAGTCACCTCCGGCGTCCTGCCCCTCCAGCAGCGGCATCGCCAGGAAGAACGCGCCGTGCTGCGCGGAGACCACCGGCGTCAGCTCGCTCATGATGAGCGAGGCCACGTCCTTCAGGTCCCGGCGGCCCTGCATCAGCGCGGAGATCCGGGCCAGGTTGCCCTTGAGCCAGTCCTGTTCGTTGTTGACGATCGTGGTGTCGCGCAGGTTGGCGATCATCTTGTTGATCGAGTCCTGGAGCACCTGGATCTCGCCGGAGGCGTCCACGTCGATCTTCAGGTTCAGATCGCCGCGCGTCACGGCCGTGGCGACCTTCGCGATCGCGCGCACCTGCCGGGTCAGGTTCCCGGCCATCTCGTTCACCGACTCGGTCAGGTCGCGCCAGGTGCCGTCCACGTCCCGCACGCGCGCCTGGCCGCCGAGGATGCCCTCGGTGCCCACCTCACGGGCTACCCGGGTCACCTCCTGGGCGAACGACGACAGCTGGTCCACCATCGTGTTGATCGTCGTCTTCAGCTCCAGGATCTCGCCCCGGGCGTCGATGTCGATCTTCTTGGTCAGATCGCCCTTGGCGATGGCCGTGGTCACCATGGCGATGTTCCGCACCTGGCCGGTCAGGTTGGACGCCATCCCGTTCACCGACTCGGTGAGGTCCTTCCACGTGCCCGCCACACCGGGAACGTGCGCCTGACCGCCCAGGATCCCGTCCGTACCCACCTCGCGGGCCACCTTGGTCACCTGGTCCGCGAACGAACTCAGCGTCTTCACCATGATGTTGATGGTGTCCGCGAGCTGCGCCACCTCACCGCGCGCCTCGATCGTCACCTGACGGGTCAGGTCGCCGTTGGCCACCGCCGAGGCGACCTGGGAGATGTTCCGCACCTGCATGGTCAGGTTGTTGGCCATCAGGTTGACGTTGTTGCTCAGGTCCTTCCAGATGCCCGTGACACCCGGCACGTGCGCCTGGCCGCCCAGGATGCCCTCGGTGCCCACCTCACGGGC
>NZ_WWIR01000566.1 GCF_009863025.1 Streptomyces sp. SID4985
GTGGCTGATCGCGCCCACGCGGCGGAGCCGCAAATCGATACGGTCCCGCGCCCCTTTTGGTTGGACAGCGCCACCTGAGCTTCATCCGCACCGTTAGGACAGGTAAGGCACTCCGTCCTACGGGAGCTCGGGATGATCGATACGGCGTCGCTCGTGGATCAGCACTGTCATGGGGTGCTGCGGACCGAACTGGGGCTCGGGACGTTCGAGGCTCAGTTGGGGCGTACGGAGGGGGCGCCCGCGGCGGGGACCACGTTGTTCGACACGCAGACGGGGTTCGCCGTGCGGCGGTGGTGTCCGCCGCTGCTCGGCCTCGAACCGCACTGCGCGCCCGCGCGGTATCTGGCGCGGCGGCGGGAGCTGGGCGTCCTGGAGGCGGGGCGCAGGCTGCTGCGGGGGAGCGGGATCACGACCTATCTGGTCGACACCGGGCTGCCCGGGGATCTCACCGGGCCCGACGAGATGGCCGCCGCCGGGGACGCCGACGCGCGGGAGATCGTACGGCTTGAGCCGCTTGCCGAGCAGGTCGCGGACACCTCGGGCAGCGTCGCGTCCTTCCTCGCCAACCTGGCCGAGTCGGTGCACGGTGCTGCAGGGCACGCCGTCGCCTTCACCACCGGAGCCGGGCTCGCGGACGGTGCCGCGCTCTCGCCCGAGCCGCCCGGACCCGGTGAGGTACGGGGCGCGGCCTCGCGCTGGCTGGCGGGGCGGCGGGTGGGGGAGGCGCCGACCGATCCGGTGCTGCTGCGCCATCTGCTGTGGACCGCCGTCGCCTCCGGGCGGCCGCTCCAGCTGCACGCGGGGCTCGGCGCCCCGGGCGTCCCGGCCGACCCCGGTCCGCTGACCGGCTTCGTACGGGCCACGGCCGGCCTCGGCACGGACGTGGTCCTGCTGCACGGCTATCCGCATCACCGGTACGCGGCCCATCTGGCCGCCGCCCACCCGCACGTCTACGCCGACTCCGGCGCCGCGCTCGTCCGTACCGGCGCCCGCGCGGCCACCGTGCTCGCGGAGATCCTGGAGCTGGCGCCCTTCGGCAAGATCCTCTTCTCCAGCGGGGCGCGTTCCCTGCCGGAACTCCACGTCGTCGCCGCCCAGCTCTTCCGCGAGTCCCTCAACCGCGTCCTCGGCACCTGGGTCACCGAGGGCGCCTGGTCCCCGACGGACGCGCGCCGGGTGGCCCGCATGGTGGCGGCGGAGAACGCGCTCAGGGTGTACGGGCTGAGCTGAGCCGTCCGCGGGTCAGGCGGAGGTGCCGACCTTGACCTCGGCCGAGGGGCCGGGCACCGCCACCGCGTCGAGCGGACGCTCCCGCAGCGAGAGCAGCACGCGCAGCACCCAGATCCACATCACCGAGGAGCCCAGCATGTGCAGGGCGACCAGGGCTTCGGGGAGGTGCGTGAAGTACTGGACGTAGCCGATGACACCCTGAAGCAGCAGCACCACGAACAGCTCGCGCGTGCGGTGCAGCGGGCCCTTCGGGGCGTCGACCGCCTTGAGGACGAACCACAGCGCGAAGGTCAGCGTCACCACGATCCAGGCGAGCACCGCGTGCAGCTTGGCGATCATCTCCCAGTCGAGCGGGATGCGCTCGACCTCGCTGGAGTCGCCCGCGTGCGGACCCGCGCCGGTCACCACCGTGCCGACCGCGATCAGCAGCACGGACGCGACGACCAGGAACCACACCAGCTGCCGTACCGCCCCGCCGACCAGTGGGCGCGGCACGCCGTCGCCCTCCCGGGTGCGCTGCCACATCACGGTCGCGACGGTGATCAGCGCGGTGGTGAGCAGGAAGTGCGCGGCGACGGTGTACGGGTTCAGACCGACGAGGACGACGATGCCGCCCAGCACCGCGTTGCCCATGACCACCCAGAACTGGGCCCAGCCGAGCCGGGTCAGGCTCCGCCGCCAGGGCTTCGCCGAGCGCGCGGCGATGATCGCCCAGCCGATGGCGGCGCACAGCACGTACGTCAGCATCCGGTTGCCGAACTCGATCGCGCCGTGGAAGCCCATCGCGCGGGTCGTGGTCAGCGAGTCGGCGGTGCAGGTGGGCCAGGTCGGGCAGCCGAGGCCCGAGCTGGTCAGCCGCACCGCGCCGCCGGTGACCACGATGACCACCGCCATCACGAGTGCGGCGAGCGCGGCCCGGCGGACCGTACGGGGGTCCGGGGTCCAGCGCTCGGCGATGAAGGCGAGCGGGTTGCGCAGGGCCGCTGCGGTGTCGGCGGGGGTCAGCTTTGGCACGCGCGTAATAGTAGATGCCCGCTTGTGCACGCTTTCACTAGGGTCTGGGCTACGCCGGTTTCCCGAGGTCAGAGACGTGCGCGGGTCAAGACACCGCGTTGCCCACCTCCCAGCCGTCTACTCCCAGCGGAAGAACTTCCCCGCCGCCGCGAGCCCCACGACTGCCCACACCGCGAGGATCGCCAGGTCGCCCCAGGGCATTCCGGCGCCGTGCTGGAGGACGTCGCGCAGACCGTCGGAGAGGGCGGAGATCGGCAGCAGGCCGAGGACGTGCTGCCCGGCGGAGCCGAACTTCTCCAGCGGCACGATCACCCCGCCGCCGACGAGCAGCAGCAGGAAGACGAGGTTGGCGGCGGCGAGCGTGGCCTCCGCCTTCAGCGTGCCCGCCATCAGCAGGCCGAGCCCGGAGAAGGCGGCCGTACCGAGGACCAGCAGGAGCAGGACCGCGGCCGGGTTGCCGTGCGGGGACCAGCCGAGCGCGAAGGCGATGACCGTCAGCAGGATCACCTGGAGCACCTCGGTGACCAGCACGGAGGCGGTCTTCGCGGTCATCAGGGCCCAGCGCGGCAGCGGCGAGGCGGCGAGCCGCTTGAGGACGCCGTAGCGGCGCTCGAAGCCGGTGGCGATGGCCTGGCCGGTGAACGCGGTCGACATGACGGCCAGCGCCAGGATGCCGGGCGCGAGGAAGTCCACGGCCTTGCCGGAGCCGGTGTCGACGATGTCGACCGAGCTGAAGAGCACGAGCAGCAGGGTCGGGATGACCACGGTCAGCAGCAGCTGTTCGCCGTTGCGCAGCAGCATCCGCGTCTCCAGCGCGGCCTGCGCGGCGATCATGCGGGGGAGCGGCGCGGCTCCGGGCTTCGGTGCGTAGGTGCCCGAGGCGGCGGTGCCCGGGGCGGTCGTGTCCGAGGGGGTGGTCACGAGCGCAGCTCCTTGCCGGTCAGCTCGAGGAATACGTCTTCCAGGGTGTGCCGCTCGACCGAGAGCCGGTCCGGCATCACGCCGTGCTGCGCGCACCACGAGGTGACCGTGGCGAGCAGCTGGGGGTCTATCTTGCCGGTCACCCGGTAGGTGCCCGGGGTCAGCTCGGCGGCCGTGCAGTCGGCGGGGAGCGCCTTGAGCAGCGCGACGAGGTCGAGTCCGGGGCGGCCGGTGAAGCGCAGGGTGTTCTCGGCGCCGCCGCGGCACAGCTCCTCGGGGGAGCCCTGGGCGATGACCCGGCCGCCGTCGATGATCGCGACGTCGTCGGCGAGCTGCTCGGCCTCGTCCATGTGGTGGGTCGTGAGGATCACCGAAACGCCGTCGGTGCGCAGGTCGCGCACCAGGTCCCAGGTGGCCCGGCGGGCCTGCGGGTCGAGTCCGGCGGTGGGCTCGTCCAGGAACACCAGCTCGGGGCGGCCGACGACGGCCATGGCGAGCGCGAGCCGCTGCTGCTGTCCGCCGGACAGCCGCCGGTAGCTGGTCCGGCCGCAGGAGCCGAGGCCGAGGCGTTCGATCAGCGCGTCCACGTCCAGCGGGTGGGCGTGCAGCTTGGCGACATGGCGCAGCATCTCGTCGGCGCGGGCGCCGGAGTAGACGCCGCCGGACTGGAGCATCACCCCGATCCGGGGCCGCAGCTCGGCGGACTGCCGCACGGGGTCGAGCCCCAGGACGCGCACCGTGCCGGAGTCCGGCTTCCGGTACCCCTCGCAGGTCTCGACGGTGGTCGTCTTCCCGGCGCCGTTGGGACCGAGTACGGCGGTCACCCCCGCCCGCGCCTCCAGGTCGAGGCCGTTCACCGCGGTCTTCTGGCCGTATCGCTTCACCAGGGCCTGTACCTGGACCACGGGCTCACTTCGCATGACCCAAGAGTCTAGGGAGCCGCGCGGACGCTCAGGCGCGGGGGTCGGGGAAGTCCTCCTCGCGGGGCCGGTGCACCGGCAGCCAGCGCTGGGCGTAGGACACGGCGTCCGGGAGCGGGAAGAGGCGAGTCTCGGCGGTGCCGATCCGGCCGCGCACGACCGGGCGGTCCCGCTCGAAGTCGTGGCCGAGTTCGTCGAAGCGGTCGGAGGAGATGGACACCTCGGTCACCGTCTCCCATCCCTCGGGACCGGGGCGCCCCACCGGGACCAGCGGCGCGGGCACGCGGTATTCGGCCAGGTGGAAGGCGGTGCAGGAGTCGTACCCGGCGCCGAGCAGCAGCACTCGTGCGCCCAGCTTTTCCAGCCGCGCGAGCGGGCTGCGCTCGCCGAGGCGGCAGTCGGGGGCATGGTCCTCGGTGATCTCGGCGGCGCGGGGGCCGAGGGCGGCGAAGGAGGTGTGCGGATGGGCGCTGCGCAGGGTGCCGGGCCAGGTGCGGACGGTTTCCGGGATCACACCGATCCCGCGCGTGGGCGTGGTCCGGGGGTCGTAGACGGGCATGGTGGCCCGGACGCGCTCCCACCACTCCTCGGGCACCGGGGGGTTGCGCCACAGGGCCGGGTCGGACAGGTCCGCGGAGTGGGCCGGGACGGCCAGCGTGCCGGTCGGGCCGAGGGCGTCGAGGAGGCCCTGGACGACGGCGACGGGTCCGCCGTTCACCCAGCCGAGGGAACTCAGCGAGGAGTGGACGAGAAGGGTTTCGCCGGGTTCGACACCCAGTTCGCGTAGTCGTGCGGAGATCGTGTCGCGGGTGATCAGCGGGCCGTTCGGGGCGGGTTTCGGCATGGCCGGAGTGTGCCCGGCGGGGGTATCGGGCGCCACCGCTTTTGCCTGGTGAGGGGTGTCGCCGACGATGATCCGGAGATCGTTTCCGCAGGTCAGGTTAGGTGTGCCTAAGTGACGCAGGGCACCGTCCGCCCGGCGGGGCCCGGCTTGTCAGGCTCCAAGGAATTACGCAACAATGGCGTTGTGAAAAACGTCGGCGAGGCTCGGGAGACCCCGGTGGGTACCCCGCAGGAGGAGCTAGCGACCGGTGAGCGTTCGACGCGCAACCGGGTCGCGCGGTCCATCCTGGATCACGGCCCGTCCACCGTCGCCGAGCTGGCAGGCAGGCTGGGGCTGACCCAGGCCGCCGTCCGCCGGCATCTCGACGCGCTGGCCGCCGACGACGTCGTGGAGGCACGCGAGCAGCGGGTGTACGGCGCCCGTACGCGCGGCCGTCCCGCCAAGGTGTTCGCCCTGACCCCCTGTGGCCGGGACGCCTTCGACCAGTCCTACGACCAGCTCGCCGTCGACGCCCTGCGCTGGATCGCCGACCGCGAGGGCGGGGACGAGGCGGTCGCCGCCTTCGCCCGCGCCCGGATCGCCGCCCAGGCGGACGGCTATCGCAAGGCCGTCGAAGGCGTCGCTCCCGAGCACCGCGCCGAAGCGCTGGCCAAGGCCTTGACCGCGGACGGGTACGCTGCTACAGCGCGCAGCGCACCGGTCGGCGAGCAGCTGTGCCAGCACCACTGCCCGGTCGCCCACGTCGCCGAACGCTTCCCCCAGCTGTGCGAGGCGGAGACGGAGTTCTTCGCCGAGCTGCTGGGGACCCACGTCCAGCGACTGGCGACCATCGCGCACGGCGACGGCGTCTGCACGACGTTCATCCCCAAGACCATCACCGACGCACCTGCAAGCACGGCCGGGAGGAACCCCGCATGACTCTCCCCACGGAGACTGCCCACCCCGAACTCGAGGGTCTGGGCAAGTACGAATACGGCTGGGCCGACTCCGACGTGGCCGGTGCCGCAGCGAAGCGTGGCCTGAACGAGGCCGTCGTCCGTGACATCTCGGACAAGAAGTCCGAGCCGGAGTGGATGACGAAGCTGCGGCTCAAGGGCCTGAAGCTGTTCGAGAAGAAGCCCATGCCCAACTGGGGCTCGGACCTCTCGGGCATCGACTTCGACAACATCAAGTACTTCGTGCGCTCCACGGAGAAGCAGGCGGAGTCCTGGGAGGACCTGCCCGAGGACATCAAGAACACGTACGACAAGCTCGGCATCCCCGAGGCGGAGAAGCAGCGCCTCGTCGCCGGTGTCGCGGCCCAGTACGAGTCCGAGGTCGTCTACCACCAGATCCGCGAGGACCTGGAGGAGCAGGGTGTCATCTTCCTGGACACCGACACCGCCCTGAAGGAGCACCCCGAGCTCTTCAAGGAGTACTTCGGCACGGTCATCCCGGTCGGCGACAACAAGTTCGCCTCGCTGAACACGGCCGTGTGGTCCGGCGGCTCCTTCATCTACGTCCCGCCGGGCGTCCACGTGGAGATCCCGCTCCAGGCCTACTTCCGTATCAACACGGAGAACATGGGCCAGTTCGAGCGGACCCTGATCATCGTCGACGAGGGTGCCTACGTGCACTACGTCGAGGGTTGTACGGCCCCGATCTACAAGTCGGACTCGCTGCACAGCGCCGTGGTCGAGATCATCGTCAAGAAGAACGCCCGCTGCCGCTACACGACCATCCAGAACTGGTCGAACAACGTCTACAACCTGGTCACCAAGCGCGCCGTGGCGTACGAGGGCGCGACCATGGAGTGGATCGACGGCAACATCGGCTCCAAGGTGACGATGAAGTACCCGGCCGTCTACCTGATGGGCGAGCACGCCAAGGGCGAGACCCTCTCCATCGCCTTCGCGGGCGAGGGCCAGCACCAGGACGCGGGCGCCAAGATGGTCCACATGGCGCCGAACACGTCGTCCAACATCGTCTCCAAGTCGGTGGCGCGCGGCGGCGGCCGTACCTCCTACCGCGGTCTCATCGAGATCGGCGAGGGCGCGGCCGGATCCAAGTCGAACGTGCTGTGTGACGCGCTGCTGGTCGACACCATCTCCCGCTCGGACACCTACCCCTACGTGGACGTCCGCGAGGACGACGTGTCCATGGGCCACGAGGCCACCGTCTCCAAGGTCTCCGAGGACCAGCTCTTCTACCTGATGAGCCGCGGTCTCTCCGAGTTCGAGGCGATGGCGATGATCGTGCGCGGCTTCGTCGAGCCCATCGCCAAGGAGCTGCCGATGGAGTACGCGCTGGAGCTCAACCGGCTGATCGAGCTGCAGATGGAGGGCGCGGTCGGTTAAGACCGCCCCACCCCCGCAGCCGCCCGAACTCAGGAAAGAGAGCACTACGACAGCCATGGCTGAGGCTCAGAACATCCCCGTGGGGTCTACCACCGCGGGCTCGATCGCGGTCGCCGCGGAGTCGACCGTCGTCTCGCGCATGAGCGCGGCCCCCTCCTTCGACGTGGCGGACTTCCCCGTCCCGCACGGCCGCGAGGAGGAGTGGCGGTTCACCCCGCTGGAGCGCCTGCGCGGTCTGCACGACGGCACCGCCGTCGCCACCGGCGAGGGCGTGAAGGTCGCCGTCGAGGCGCCCGAGGGCGTCACCGTCGAGACCGTCGGCCGCGACGACGCCCGGCTCGGCAAGGGGGGCACCCCCGTGGACCGCGTCGCCGCCCAGGCGTACTCCGCCTTCGAGCAGGCCGGCATCGTGACCGTGCCCAAGGACACCGTCCTCACCGAGCCGATCCGCATCGCGGTGCACGGCGAGGGCGGCACCGCCTTCGGCCACCAGGTGATCGAGCTGGGTGCCTTCGCCGAGGCCGTCGTGGTCATCGACCACACCGGTGACGCGGTGCTCGCCGCCAACGTGGACTACGTCCTCGGTGACGGCGCCAAGCTGACCGTCGTCTCCGTCCAGGACTGGGACGACAAGGCCGTGCACGTCGCCCAGCACAACGCGCTGATCGGCCGCGACGCCTCCTTCAAGTCCGTGGTCGTCACCTTCGGCGGCGACCTGGTCCGCCTCCACCCGCGCGTCGAGTACACGGGCCCCGGCGGCGAGGCCGAGCTGTACGGCCTGTACTTCACCGACGCGGGCCAGCACCAGGAGCACCGCCTCCTGGTCACCCACAACACCCCGCACTGCAAGTCCAACGTCGCCTACAAGGGCGCGCTCCAGGGCGACAACGCGCACGCGGTGTGGATCGGTGACGTGCTCATCGAGGCCAAGGCCGAGGGCACGGACACCTACGAGATGAACCGCAACCTCGTCCTCACCGACGGCTCGCGCGTCGACTCCGTGCCGAACCTGGAGATCGAGACCGGCGAGATCGTCGGCGCCGGTCACGCCTCCGCCACCGGCCGCTTCGACGACGAGCAGCTCTTCTACCTGATGGCCCGCGGCATCCCGGAGCAGGACGCCCGCCGTCTGGTGGTCCGCGGCTTCTTCGCCGAACTGGTCCAGCAGATCGGTGTCACCGACATCGAGGAGCGCCTGCTCGCCAAGATCGAGGAGGAGCTGGAGGCGTCGGTCGGATGACCACCAACAGCTTCGTACGCGCCTGTGGGCTGAGCGAGCTGTCGGAGGACACCCCCAAGCGGGTGGAGCTCGACGGCACGCCGGTCTCGGTCGTGAAGACCGAGGGCGAGGTGTACGCGATCTACGACATCTGCTCGCACGCGAACGTCTCCCTCTCGGAGGGCGAGGTGGAGGACGGCCAGATCGAGTGCTGGCTGCACGGCTCGTGCTTCGACCTCCGCACCGGCAAGCCGTCCGGCCCGCCCGCGACGCGCCCCGTCCCCGTTTACCCCGTAAAGATCGAAGGGGACGACGTGCTCGTCTCCCTCTCCCAGGAGTCCTGAGGCATCCATGGCAACGCTTGAAATCCGAGACCTGCACGTCACCGTCGAGGCCGACAACGCCACGAAGGAGATCCTCAAGGGCGTCGACCTCACCGTGAAGCAGGGCGAGACGCACGCCATCATGGGCCCCAACGGCTCCGGCAAGTCGACCCTCGCCTACTCGCTCGCGGGTCACCCGAAGTACACGATCACCGGCGGCACCGTCACCCTCGACGGCGAGGACGTCCTCGAGATGTCCGTCGACGAGCGCGCCCGCGCCGGCCTCTTCCTCGCCATGCAGTACCCGGTCGAGGTTCCCGGTGTCTCCGTCTCCAACTTCCTGCGCACCTCCGCCACCGCCATCCGCGGCGAGGCCCCCAAGCTGCGCACCTGGGTGAAGGAGGTCAAGGAGACCATGGAGCGCCTCCACATGGACCCCTCCTTCGCCGAGCGCAACGTCAACGAGGGCTTCTCCGGCGGTGAGAAGAAGCGCCACGAGATCCTCCAGCTCGAACTGCTCAAGCCGCACATCGCGATCCTCGACGAGACCGACTCCGGCCTCGACGTCGACGCGCTGCGCATCGTCTCCGAGGGCGTCAACCGCGTCCGCGAGACCGGCGAGACCGGCACCCTGCTGATCACGCACTACACGCGCATCCTGCGGTACATCAAGCCCGACTTCGTCCACGTCTTCGCCGGTGGCCGCATCGTCGAGTCCGGCGGTCCGGAGCTGGCCGACAAGCTGGAGAACGAGGGCTACGAGGCTTACACGAAGGGTGGCGTAACCGCGTGACTCAGCTGCCGGGCCTCCTCGACACAGAGGCGATCCGAAAGGACTTCCCCATCCTGGACCGCCAGGTCCACGACGGGAAGAAGCTCGTATACCTGGACAACGCGGCGACCTCGCAGAAGCCGCGCCAGGTGCTGGACGCCTTGAGCGAGTACTACGAGCGATACAACGCCAACGTCCACCGCGGCGTGCACGTGCTCGCCGAGGAGGCCACGGCGCTGTACGAGGGCGCGCGTGACAAGGTCGCCGACTTCGTCAACGCGCCCAGCCGCGACGAGGTGATCTTCACCAAGAACGCCTCCGAGTCCCTCAACCTCGTGGCCAACATGCTGGGCTGGGCCGACGAGCCCTACCGGGTGGACCACGAGACCGAGATCGTCATCACGGAGATGGAGCACCACTCCAACATCGTGCCGTGGCAGCTGCTCGCGCAGCGCACCGGCGCGAAGCTGAAGTGGTTCGGCCTCACCGACGACGGCCGCCTCGACCTGTCCAACATCGACGAGATCATCACCGAGAAGACGAAGATCGTCTCCTTCGTGCTGGTCTCCAACATCCTGGGCACGGTCAACCCGGTCGAGGCGATCGTGCGCCGCGCCCAGGAGGTCGGCGCGCTGGTGTGCATCGACGCCTCGCAGGCCGCGCCGCACATGCCGCTGGACGTGCAGGCGCTCGGCGCCGACTTCGTGGCCTTCACCGGCCACAAGATGTGCGGCCCGACCGGCATCGGTGTGCTCTGGGGCCGCCAGGAACTCCTGGAGGACCTGCCCCCGTTCCTCGGCGGCGGCGAGATGATCGAGACCGTCTCGATGCACTCCTCGACGTACGCCCCGGCGCCGCACAAGTTCGAGGCGGGCACGCCCCCGATCGCCCAGGCGGTCGGTCTCGGTGCCGCGATCGACTACCTCAACTCGATCGGCATGGACAAGATCCTCGCCCATGAGCACGCCCTCACCGAGTACGCGGTGAAGCGGCTGACCGAGGTCCCGGACCTGCGGATCATCGGCCCCTCCACGGCCGAGGACCGGGGCGCGGCGATCTCCTTCACGCTGGGCGACATCCACCCGCACGACGTGGGCCAGGTCCTCGACGAGCAGGGCATCGCCGTGCGCGTCGGCCACCACTGCGCGCGGCCGGTCTGCCTGCGGTACGGAATTCCGGCGACCACGCGGGCGTCGTTCTACCTGTACTCCACGCCCGCCGAGATCGACGCACTGGTCGAGGGGCTGGAGCACGTACGGAACTTCTTCGGCTGACGGGACGAGCGATCGCATGAAGCTGGACTCCATGTACCAGGAAGTCATCCTGGACCACTACAAGAATCCGCACGGGCGTGGCCTCAGGGACGGCGACGCCGAGGTGCACCATGTGAACCCGACCTGCGGCGACGAGATCACCCTCCGGGTGAAGTACGACGGCACCCGGATCGCCGACGTGTCGTACGAGGGGCAGGGCTGTTCCATCAGCCAGGCCTCCGCCTCCGTGCTCAACGAACTGCTGGTGGGCAAGGACCTGCCCGAGGCGCAGAAGATCCAGGAGACCTTCCTGGAGCTGATGCAGTCCAAGGGCCGGATCGAGCCCGACGACGCGATGGAGGAGGTGCTGGAGGACGCGGTCGCGTTCGCCGGTGTCTCCAAGTACCCGGCCCGCGTCAAGTGCGCCCTCCTGAGCTGGATGGCGTGGAAGGACGCGACGGCCCAGGCGCTGGGTGGCGCCGAAGCCGAAAGGAAGACGGCATGACCGACACCGCTGAGATGAAGCCGGCCTCGGAAGAGGAACTCCGTGAGGCCCTGTACGACGTCGTCGACCCCGAGCTGGGCATCGACGTCGTCAACCTCGGCCTGATCTACGGCATCCACATCGACGACTCCAATGTCGCGACGCTGGACATGACCCTGACCTCCGCGGCCTGCCCGCTCACGGACGTCATCGAGGAGCAGGCCAAGTCCGCCACGGACGGCCTGGTCAACGAGCTGCGCATCAACTGGGTCTGGATGCCGCCGTGGGGCCCCGACAAGATCACCGACGAGGGCCGCGAGCAGCTGCGGGCCCTCGGGTTCAACGTCTGAGGTCCCCTCGGGCTCTCCTTCGTGAGCCTTTGTGAGCGAGGCGGCGGCGCCTACGGGTGCCGCCGCCTTCGCACACCCGGCGCGAGCGCGCGCGGGTGCGTACCTGCCCCCACTGCACGTTAGGTTCTCCGTATGACCGACACCGCTTCCCGTACCACCACCGGCGCCGTCGCCGCCGGTCTCGCCACCATCGCCGCCGACGGCACCGTTCTCGACACCTGGTTCCCGGCCCCCGAGCTGGTCGCCGAGCCGGGTCCCTCCGGCACCGAGCGGCTGTCGGCCGACGGGGCCGCCGAGCTCCTTGGCGACAAGGTCGTCTCCGCGCTCGGACCGGACGCCCGCCGGGGTGTGGACGTGGTCGCGGTGCGTACGGTCATCGGCTCGCTGGACGAGAAGCCGGTGGACGCGCACGACGCCTATCTGCGCCTGCACCTGCTCTCGCACCGCCTGGTCAAGCCGCACGGCGTGAGCCTGGACGGCATCTTCGGCCACCTCGCCAACGTCGCCTGGACCTCGCTCGGCCCGGTCGCCGTGGACGCCATCGAGACGGTGCGGCTGAACGCCCGCGCCGAGGGCCTGCACCTCCAGGTCACCTCGATCGACAAGTTCCCGCGCATGACGGACTACGTGGCCCCCAAGGGCGTGCGCATCGCCGACGCCGACCGGGTCCGCCTCGGCGCGCACCTGGCCGAGGGCACCACGGTCATGCACGAGGGCTTCGTCAACTTCAACGCGGGCACGCTGGGCACCTCCATGGTCGAGGGCCGCATCTCCGCGGGCGTCGTCGTGGGCGACGGCTCCGACATCGGCGGCGGCGCCTCCACCATGGGCACCCTCTCCGGCGGCGGCAACGTCATCATCACCATCGGCGAGCGCTGCCTGGTCGGCGCCGAGGCGGGCGTCGGCATCGCGCTGGGCGACGAGTGCGTCGTCGAGGCCGGCCTCTACGTCACCGCGGGCACCCGCGTCACCCTCCCCGACGGCCAGATCGTCAAGGCCCGCGAACTCTCCGGCGCCTCCAACATCCTCTTCCGCCGCAACTCGGTCACGGGCGCGGTGGAGGCCCGGCCGAACAACGCGGTGTGGGGCGGGCTGAACGAGGTTCTGCACAGCCACAACTGACACGCGGCGGTCCGAACTCGCCTGCTTCGAGCGCCCTTTCCCGGTCCAGGACGGCCGGGGGAGGGCGTTCGGCGTTCCGGGGAAAGGCAAGGGGCCCCGGAGGCATGCGAGTTAGCCTCCGGGCATGACCTCGTCGTCCGAAGAGCCCCTTGTCGCGCCCGAGTTCGTCGTGCCCGATCCGCCCGTGACCGAGCGCTTCCGGCTGGAGCCGCTCGGGCCGGGGCACAACGTGTCCGATCACGCGGCCTGGACGTCCAGCATCGAGTACATCCGGGGCACTCCCGATTACGCCGGGCGGCCGTGGCCGCCGCCGGAGGGGATGTCGCCCGAGGCCAACCTCGCCGATCTGCGCGGGCATGCGCGGGACTTCGAGCGGCGGACCGGGTTCACCTACACCGTTCTGTCGGTCCCCGGCGGCGAGGTCGTCGGGTGTGTCTACATCTATCCGTCCCGCGCCGAGCCCGGTGCCGTCCAGGTCCGTTCCTGGGTCACCGCGTCGCGGGCCGCTCTTGACGCCGATCTGTATCGCACCGTCAGCGCGTGGCTGGCCCAGGAGTGGCCGTTCGGGCGGGTGTTGTACAACCCCCGGTGAGCGGTACGCGGTGAGCCGTACACGGCCCAAGTCGCCGTAGAAGTGAGTGACTTGGGTCACATTCTGCAAGATCCGTGTCACACATCGGCGGGCTCGATTTCTCTCGGGTGCGGAAAGAGTCCGCGACGAGAGGCCGGTCGATGTCCGACACCCCGCCCAGCTCACCGCAGGCACCCGCGCAGGAGCCCGCGGACGCCGTGACGCAGGCGTTCGCCGAGCACCGGGAGCTGCTGTTCTCCCTCGTCTACAACATGCTCGCGAGCGTCGCCGACACCGAGGACGTGCTGCAGGAGACCTGGCTGTCGTGGACGGCGAGGAACCGGGCGCCGGGGGCGGAGCCGATCGACAACCCGCGGGCCTATCTGGTGCGGATCGCCATGAACGCGGCCCTCGCCCACCGGGCCACCGTCACCCGCCGCCGGGAGACGTACATCGGCCCCTGGCTGCCCGAACCCCTCGTCGGCCCCCTCTCGGCGGACGCCCCGGAGGCCGCCGACGCCGCCGACGCGGCCGTACGCGCCGAGTCCGTGTCGATGGCGCTGCTGGTCGTACTGGAGACGCTCACGCCCCTGGAGCGCGGGGTGTTCGTCCTGCACGAGGTGTTCGGGTACGCCCACACCGAGATCGCCGAGATGCTCGGCCGCACCCCCGCCGCGATCCGCCAGCTCGCCCACCGCGCCCGCGAGCACGTCCACGCCCGGCGCCCCCGCTACGAGGCCGCGCCGCACGTACGGCAGCAGGTGACCGAACGGTTCCTGGCCGCCACGCTCGGCGGTGACCTGGACGCCCTCCTGGAGATCCTCGCCCCCGACGTGACGCTGTGGGGCGACGGCGGCGGCAAGGCGGCCGGAGGACTCCAGCCGCTCCAGGGCCGCGGCAAGGTCGCCCGGCTGCTCGCCGCCCTCGGCCCCGCCTCCGGCAACGGCTTCGACATCGCCTACCGCAGGGTCAACGGCGACCCCTCCGCGCTGCTCTTCGCGGGCGGCACCCCCTACGCCGTACTCGTCCTCGACCTCACCCCGGACGGCGGCCAGGTCCGCGGGATCTACGCCGTCTCCAACCCCGACAAGCTCTCCCACGTCGGCTGAACCCCGAGGAGTCCACATGCTGCGAACAATGGCTTCATGGCCCGCGGGACGCGTGGGCAAGTGGGTCGGCGTCGGCCTCTGGGCGGTCCTGCTGGTCCCCGCCCTGATGCTGGCGGGCCGACTCGGGGACGTCGAGCAGAACGACAACTCCGCCTGGCTCCCCGGCAACGCGGAGTCGACGAAGGTCGTCGAGCGCGCGGGCGCGTTCCTGCCCGCCGACACCCTGCCCGCGATCGTCGTCTACGACCGGCCCGGCGGCGTCACCCCCGCCGACCTGGCCGAGGCCCGCGCCGACGCCCGCGCCTTCCATCGCCTCGACCGCGTCGCCGGACCCCCGCAGGGACCGGTGGAGGCACGGGACGGCGAGGCCATTCAGACCGTGGTCCAGGTCCGCAAGGACCGGACCGGATGGAACGGCCTCGCTGAGGTCGCCGGTGAACTGCGCCGGGTCGGCGAGGAACACGCGAACGGCCTCGGCGTCCACATCACCGGACCGGTGGGCTACGCGTCCGACTCGATCGGCGCCTTCGGTGGAGGCGGCGACCTGACGACGGTCACCGCGCTCGTGGTGGTCGCGATCCTGCTGCTCACCTACCGCAGCCCCGTGCTCCCCCTGCTGCCGCTGCTGACCGTGGGCGGCGCCCTGGCCGCCTCGGAAGCGCTGATCTACCTGCTGGCCAGGCACGCCGGGCTCACCGTCAACAGCCAGACCGGCTTCATCCTGACCGTCCTCGTGTTCGGCGCCGCCACCGACTACGCGCTCCTGCTCATCTCCCGCTACCGGGAGGAACTCCGGCGCCACGAGGACCGGCACGAGGCGATGGCCGAGGCGCTGCGCCGCTCCGGCCCCGCGCTCGTCGCCAGCGCCGCGACCGTCGCGGTCAGCCTGACCCTGCTGATGCTCGCCACCCTCAACTCCACCAAGGGGCTCGGGCCCGCCTGCGCCGTCGGCATCCTCGTCGGGCTGCTCGCCATGGTCACTCTGATGCCGGCCCTGCTGGTGGTCTGCGGACGCTGGGTCTTCTGGCCGGTCCGGCCGTCGTACACGGCGGCGGGGCCGGGGGCGGCCCCGGCGGCAGGACCGGCGGACGCGGACCCGGACGGCGGAGGTGTCTGGGCCCGGGTCGGCGCCCTCGTCGCCCGTCGCCCGCGCACCGTGTGGATCGGTACCGCGCTCGCCCTCGGCGCCCTGGCGCTCGGGGTGTTCGGGCTCAAGGCCGACGGCCTCGCCGACACGGCCCAGTTCACCGGCAAGCCGCAGATGGCCGTCGGCGAGGAGATCAGGGCCCGGCACTTCCCGGCGGGGTCCGGCGACCCCGTCCAGGTCGTGACCTCGGCGGCCTCGGCGGAGCGGGTGAGGGCGGCGCTGTCCGGCGTCCCGGGGATCACCGGCGTCGCGGCGCCGGTCGTCCGGGGCGGCGACGCCCTCCTGCTCGGGGAGCTGGACGACGACCCCAGCGGCCCGGCCGCGATGCGCACCGTCGAGCGCGCCAGGGCCGCCGTCCACCGGATCGAGGGCGCGAACGCCCAGGTCGGCGGCAACACGGCCATCGTGCTCGACGTGCGGGACGCCGCCGCCCGCGACGACTGGGTCATCATCCCCGCCGTACTGATCGCGGTGCTGCTCGTCCTCGCGCTGCTGCTGCGGGCGGTGGTCGCGCCGCTGCTGCTCATGGCGACCGTGGTGCTGTCGTTCGGCGCGGCCCTCGGGGTGAGCGGCCTGGTCTTCGACCACCTGTTCCACTTCGCCGGTGCGGACGCCTCCTTCCCGCTGCTCACGTTCGTGTTCCTGGTCGCCCTGGGGATCGACTACAACATCTTCCTGGTCACCCGGGTACGCGAGGAGGCGCAGCGGCACGGCACCCGGCGCGCCGCGCTGACAGGGCTGTCCGCCACCGGGAGCGTGATCACCTCGGCCGGGCTCGTGCTGGCCGGCACCTTCGCCGCGATGGCGTCCCTGCCACTGGTGTTCGCGGCCGAGCTCGGGTTCGCGGTGGCCTTCGGCGTCCTGCTCGACACCGTGATCGTCCGCTCGGTGCTGGTGACCGCGCTGACCCTGGACGTGGGCCGGTGGATGTGGTGGCCCGGCGCCCTGTTCCGGCGGCGCGACGAGCCCGGTCTCCCCGTGGGCGAGCCCGACCGCGCACCCGCCCTCGGGGGTGTGTGAGGCCGCCAACCGTCCCTAGCCAAAGGCCTGTTCACCGGGCACCGGTCAACTCCTCGTGGCACCGCAGCAGTTCGTCGGCCGTCTCCCGGCCGGCGGGCAGCAGCGGTGCCCGTACCGGTCCCGCCGGGAGGCCGATCCGCTCCAGCAGTGCCTTGGCCGTGACGGTGCCGGGGAGGCCCGAGGCCATCACCGCCTCGATCAACGGCATTGCTTGTAGCTGGAGTTCGGTGGCGCGTGCCGTCTCACCGGACTCGAACGCGTCGAGGATGGCGGCGACTTGGCGCGGGACGACGTTCGCGACGGTGCTCACGCAGCCCGCCGCGCCGACCGCGTACAGCGCGAGGATGTGCTCGTCGCAGCCCGCATAGTAGGCCAACTCCGTTGCCGCGAGGACCTTCTGGGTGCCGAGGAAGTCGTAGGAGCAGTCCTTGACGGCGACGATCCCGGGGTGTCCGGCGAGGCGGATCATCGTCTCCGGCTCGATGCGGGTGCCGGTGCGGCCGGGGATGTCGTAGAGCATGACGGGCAGGCCGCTCGCGTCCGCGACCTGGCGGAAGTGCGCCTCTATCGACTCCTGCGGGGGCTTGCTGTAGTACGGCGTCACCACCAACACGCCGTCGGCGCCCGCCTTTTCGGCTGCGTGAGTCAGTTCGACGGTGTGCCGGGTGTCCGCCGTGCCGACGCCCGCGACCAGGGAGACCCCGGGGCCCACCACCGCGCGGACCGCCGCGATCAGCTCGGCCTTCTCTGCGTCCGTCGTCGTGGGCGACTCGCCCGTGGTGCCGTTGAGGACCAGGCCGTCACAGCCCTTGGCCACCAGATGGGCGGCGAGGCGGGCCGCCCCGTCCACGTCGAGCGTTCCGGTCGGCGTGAACGGGGTGACCATCGCGCAGAGCGTACGGCCGAAGGGTGCGGTGCGAGGTGTCATGGACGTAGTCTCGGCACCTTCGACCGTACAGCTCCACTTAAATCTTCTGCGAGATATCGCTAAGCAGCTCTGAAGGGTTACGGGCGGAAGCGCAGCACCTGCGGGTCGTGGTCGCTGATCTGGTCGTGGAACTCCGAGTTGATGTGCACGCTGTCGTACGCGAAGGAACCGTTCCGCCTGATCTCCGGGCTGATCAGGATCTGGTCCAGGACCTGCGCGTTGCCCTGGTAGTCGTAGGTGTAACGCTCCTTCTTGGGCAGCGACTTGATCGCCGACCAGAGTTCGCCGCGGCCCTCCAGGATCTTGGCGGTGTCGGAGAACTCGAAGTCGTTCATGTCGCCGAGCGCGATGACGTTCGCGTCCTTCTGGACGGACAGGACGTCCTTGACGAACGCGTTCACCAGGGTCGCCTGCGCGTGCCGCTGCGTCTCCGAGCTGCGGGTCGGCGGCTGGTACTGCGCGGTCAGCGCCTGGTCGCCGCCCTTGGAGTTGAGGTGGTTGGCGATCACGAAGACCGTCTTGCCGCGGAAGACGAACTCGCCCGCCAGCGGCTTGCGGCTCGCCTTCCAGGCCGCGTCGTCCGGGGCGATCCGGCCGGGGGAGGCGGTCAGGTGGGCCTTGCCGTGGTCCTTGGTGACGCCGACGGCGGTCGTGGAGTCGCCGCCCGCGCGGTCCACGAAGGACACCCGCTCCGGGTTGAACAGGAACACCTGGCGGATGTTGCCGCCGGGCTCGCCGCCGTCCTGGTCGTTGACCGGGTCGATCGAGCGCCAGTCGTAGCGCGGGCCGCCCGCCGCCACGATCGCGTCGATCAGCTTGTTCACCGTCACGCCCGCCGACACCGTGCCGTCGTCGGTGGCGCCGTTGTCGTCCTGGATCTCCTCCAGGGACACGACGTCGGGCGAACGCAGGTTGTTCACGATCGCGGACGCGTGCTGCGCGAAGGTGTTGTCGGAGGGGTCCAGGTTCTCGACGTTGTACGTCGCCACCGCGAGCTGCCGCGCGGACTGCGCACGCGTCGTCTCCCGCTCCAGACCGCCGCTCTTGAGCGTGCCGAGGCTGCTCGCGACGAGCGTGTAGCCACCGTACTGGTTGAAGTCCAGCGGGCCGGTCGTGGCGCCCTTGAGGGTGTCGCCGACGTTCGCCTGCGGGAAGTCGGCGGTCGCGCCGAGCGACTGGATCTGGAGACGGCCGGTGTTCTGGGAGTCGTACGAGCCGTAGAGGGTGCCGCCCCGGGGAGTGCGGTGCTCGCCGGGCTTCACGGTGACCCACAGCTCGGCGTAGGGGTCCGTGCCGGTGACCACACGGGTGTTCGCGACCTGGACGTTCATGCCCTCCAGGGACTCGTAGTAGTCCAGGGCGTACGTCGAGGGGGCCAGCTGGGCGCTGTTGACGGAGCCGTTCGCGTCCCCGGCGGGGGTGTAGTCGTCCGGCACCGAGTGCTTGCCGATGACGACCGGGGCCGGGACCGCGTTGCCGCTGGAGACCGTGGTGACGACCGGCTTGGTGATCTCGGTCAGCGACTGGTTGCCCGAGGCGGTGCCGCCCGGCACGTACTCGGAGACGGTGCCCGACACCGTGACCGAGTCGCCGACGACGGCCTTCGGCGCGGAGCTGGTGAAGACGAACACGCCCTCACTGGTGGCCGGGTTGTCGTCCGGCGTCGGGTCCTGGAGCCAGAAGCCCTTGGACGAGCCGTAGTCCCGCACGGCCGTGACGATGCCCGGCACGTCCGCGACCTTCTGACCGGCGTACGGCGAGAGACGGGTGGTGCCCTGGATGTCGTGGACGCGCACCGCGTCCGCGTGCGCGGGCGAGGTGAGGACGACGACGGACGTCGCGCTGCACACGGCGGCGACGGTGAGCGCGGCGAGACGCGCGGAAGACCTGCTCGGCAAGGGATGCCTCCGGGGACATACGAGAACGCCGTAACGAGGGTGGAAATGCGGTTGCGTGTCGGGCTGGTGGCCCTCAGTGACGCGCGCAGAGCCGAGTGAACAGTCGTTCCCCCGACTTCTACGCGCGTCAATCTCCTGCCTGGCGACGGGAGTTGTCAAGGTTCAGGCCATGGACGGGTGATGGCGGAGGGATGAACCGGGGGGCACGGGGGGAAACCCGTCTAGGCTGAGCGGTCGAGCCCTTTCACGGTCCGAGGAGAACCAGCCGATGTCAGACAGCGCACCCCTGCCGCCCGTGCGGCTGCGCCCCGAAGCGGAGCTGGCGCACGCCGCGCTGTCCACCCCCCTGCTCTCCCGCGCCGCACGCCTCGCCCGCTGGGCGGGTCCCGAGACGCGCGTGGACACGGGCGGCAGCCTGGTCGAGGAGCAGCTGCCGGCCGCCGCCGCGCTGCTCGGGCTCGACGGGTTGGACGCCGCCGCCGAGGCCGCCGAGGCCTGGCGGGTCGCGGTGGACGCCGGGCTCGTCGAGATCACCGACGAGGAGACCGGGACCGTGGCGCCCGGCGACGCCCTCGCGCTGCTCACGGGCGGCTCCCCGCAGGACGTGCTCGGGGTCTGGCTGGCCGCCCTGGAGACGGTGCTGGAGGACGCGAGCGTGCCCGACCTGGACGGTCTGGTCGACGCCCTGGAGGAGGGCGGCGAGATCGATTTCGCGTCGCTGGACTGGGACCCCGAGGCCGAGGCGGAGTTCCTCGACGGCGTCCTCGGCAACCTCTACCTCCTGTCCGCCAGCGAGGACGGCCCCGGCGAGAGCCCGGTGCCGCTGCCCGCCCTCGCCGCCTCCGTGATCGTGCCCGGCGACATGGACGAGCCCACCGACGCCGTCCTGGAGCAGGTCTCCGACGCGATGATGCGCCTGGACGACCAGTTCAGGCTGCTTGAGCCGGTCGGCGCGGTGGAGTACGAGCCGGTGGACGAGGCGCTGATGGGCGACGCCGACACCGAGCCCGCCGCGTTCGCGGACGAGGACGACATCTCCCGCTACGGCATGGTCCGCCTCACCCCGCTCGGCGTCTACGGGATGCGCGCCCGGCTGCTGGAGGCCGGGTTCGAGGCCCCGGCCGTCGGCGACCTCGCGGACAAGGGCGCCGACGTACTGCTCGACGGCACCGCCGCCTTCGGACCGCAGGCCGCGCTCGCCGAGACCGAGCGATGGCTCGCCGAGCGCGAACCACTCGCCGCCGCACGGGAGTTGCTGGCGGCGGCGCGAGGCGTGGATATGGGGGCCCCGCTGCGGCGGCTGCACTGCCAGCAGGCGCTGTCCCTGGTCGGCCCGGAGGCGGAGCCCGCGCTGCGCGAGGTGCTGGACGACCCCGAACTGGGCGGCCTCGCCCGGGTGTGGCTCAGTGAGCGCGGCGCGGCCGATGTGCCCCCGCCCACCGAGGACCTGGTGTTCTGGCTGACCGTCGACACCATCGCCGCACAGCTCCAGGCGGAGGGCAACTCAGAGGAACTCCAGGCCCTGGTCGAGGGGTTGGCCGCACAGCACAGCGGCTTCTTCGCCGCCGCCTGGCGGGTGGACCACCCCGCGACCCCCGACGTGCTGGAGGCGATGGGCCGCCTCCACCCGGACAAGCGGGTGGCCAAGGAGGCCCGCAAGGCGGCGTTCAAGGCGCGGTCGCAGCAGGGGCTTTGAGATCTGTGAGGCGGGTGCTCACCCTGTTCAGCACACAGCCTGACCGGCGGTTCGTTCGCTCGTAGCGGCTGTGATGAAGCCCCCTGCCGTGCCCTGGGCCGTGAGGGGGCTTCTTGCTGCTGCTTTCGTACGTGGGAACGCCCTACCTGGTTGCTGTGACCTCGCGGGCCGTGTCCGCGAGCCACCCTGGGGCGTCCCGCTCGATGACCCGCAGTGTCTTTGTGAGCCGGTGCCGGGTGCGGGCGGAGGCTACCGTGTTCAGGATCGGGGGGAGGTGGTGCAGCGACGTTTCGGCTTCCCGCCACGCCCCCGCAGTGGCAAGCGCCGTGAGTTCGGCCGTCCGGTAGAAGAACGCGTTGCGCCCGGTCGCGTTACCGCCCGTCACCAGCTTGTTCGTCCGCTCGAAGTATGGGACGGCCCGCGTCTGGTCGGTGAGCGCAAGGAATACCTCGCCTTCCTGGCCGCTGATCTCCTCGTCATCCACCCACCAGGCCCAGCGGGGGTCACGGGGGTGCAGCGAGTCTTCCAAGGCGCCACGTGCCCGCTTGATGGCCTTCGTGGCGCGCGCCCGGTCCCCGGCCAGCGCGAGGGCCCGGCTTCTGCGTACGGCCGCCAGCAGCGCCACGCGGGGCGGTACTGGCTGACTGTCCAACTCATCGCAGACGGAAAGTACTTCGCCAACGCGGCCGTTCTCGATGCCATGCATGGCCAGCAGATCGAGTGCGAACCACTCCATCGGCCGGTTCCGGGCCAGCCGGGCAAGGTGCAGCGTCTCCATGAAGCAGGCCCGCGCTTCGTCCTGCCGGTTGGCGTCGAACAGCAACCAGCCGGCTACCTCGGCAAGTTCGGCGGCCACGGACAGAGCGAACTTGTCGTCACCGTTGATGCGCGCCATGGCGGCCCGCCACACCTGGAGTGCGGCATCCGCCACGTGGTCCCCGCCGTGGTCGTTGTCGTGGACGAGTAGCCACCCGGCGAGGCGTTGTACTTCTGCGTGTGGGCTGTCGTCCTCGCCCTCCGGTCGGGTGACGGGCAGGGGGGCGCCCTGCGCGACGGCCGCCGCCTGCCGCAGGTTCGCCAGGGGCTCTTCGAGCACTTCCGCGAGGGATGGTAGCCAGGCGTCCGGGATGCGTTCGCCGCGCTCCCAGCGGGAGACCTCGTTGCGCGTGAGCGTGGTGGTGCCGGACGCGAGGCATAAGCGCGTGGCCAACTTGGTCTGAGAGAGACCCGCGCGCTTGCGCAGGTCCGCCAGGTGTGCCCCGAACTCGGCCCGTCTTTCTCGGTCGTTCATGCCGTGCCCTCCTGCTACCAAGCTACCCGCACTGGCCCCTCCCCTGGCCCCTGGTGCGGCCCCTCCCCCCGATCGAGGACGCCGGTTGTCTGAAGCACCACAGTGCCCCGGCGACCGCGCGAACGGCCCCGGGGCTTGGCCGATCTGAAGAAAGCAGACCGACATGCCGCAACCTACAACCAGGGCTCGCCCGACCGGACATCCCGGGTACAGCGAGACCCTGCCGCGTGCCCCCAAGAGTGCCGCCACTGCCCGCCGCCTGGTGCGCACGGCCTGCGCCGCATGGGGGCTGCACGGGACGGCTGAGAGCGGCGCCTTGGTCGTATCCGAGCTGGTGGCCAACGCCGTGCGGCACGCCCGGCGGCAGTCCATCCGCGTGGTGGTGGAGCGCACTGCGCCGCGCACGGTCCGCGTGGCCGTCGCGGACTTCTCCCGCATGCTGCCCAAGCTGTGCACGCCGAAGGATGACGAGGAAGGCGGACGGGGCCTCGCCCTCGTGGCGGAACTGGCGGCCGACTGGGGCACGAAAGAGCGGCCCTGGGGCAAGATCGTGTGGGCGGACCTGGAGGGGCGCGTATGAGCGATGAAGGGCGCTCCGGTCGCAGCATGGCCCGAGTACACCTGTCGCAGCTGATCGAGATGTTCGGTACGGACGGCTGCCTGCGGATCGACACCACATGGGTTGAACCCGCCTCGGCCACTGCCGAAGCCGACTCGGCCACCGTCGACGGAAAGTCGGAGGAGCATCACGAGTAGACGCGACCGCCCCAGGGCGTGGCGAAGCCCCGGCCGGTACATGGAACGTTCCCGGTCTGGGCCGGTTCCCAGGCGCGGCGGCGCATCCGGGCACGAGGGGGCAGGTCCTGCTCGCGGCGGACTACGGTACTGAGCGGGGCAGTCTCCGTTTAATGTCCGACAAGATGCGGAGACAGTCTCCCGTTCGCGAGGAGTTGGATGATGGCGCAGGTCAGGCCCATGCGTGCGGACGCTCGGCGGAACTATGAGCGGCTGCTGGAGGTGGCGGCCGAGGCGTTCGCCGAGCACGGGGAGAACGCGTCCCTCGACGACATCGCCAAGCGCGCCGGGGTCGGCACCGGCACCCTCTACCGGCACTTCCCGACCCGTCAGGCGCTGTTGGAGGCGGCGTACGTGGAGCGGATCGAGGCCCTCGGCGCCCGCGCCGACGCCCTCGCCGAACGCCTGCCCCCGGGCGAGGCCCTCGCGGAGTGGCTCTACGAGCTCTGCGTCGCCTCGATCCAGGTCCGCGGCATGAAGTCCCTGCTGGGCAAGGCCGTCACCGACGGCACCCCGGTCCCGCCGACCACCTGCGGCGCCGTGGTCCAGGGCGCGGTGACCCGCCTGGTCTCCGCCGCCCAGGCCGAGGGCACCCTCCGCACCGACCTCTCCCCGGTCGACCTCCTCCGCCTCGCCCACGGAGTCGCCACCGCCTCGGAGCTGGCCGACGGCGAGGGCCGCGAGATCCGCCGCTATCTGACGGTGCTGACGGAGGGGCTGCGGCCGTAGCACCCACGGACGGCCGGGCGTACGGACGCGCCCGGCCATCGGTGTTTCAGCGTGCGGGAGTTGACCCGGTCGTCACAGCGCCCGCGCCCCCGGGTCCATCATGTTCTTCACCGTCCGGGCCTTCACGAAGTCGCCGAGGGCGGTCATGTCCCACTCGCCGGAGTACTGGCGGATCAGCTTGGCCATGAGGACGCCGGTCTGGGGTTCGGCGGAGGTCAGGTCGAAGCGGACCAGTTCCTCGCCGGTCACCGGGTCGATCAGGCGGCAGTACGCCTTGGCGACCTCCGTGAACTTCTGGCCGGAGAAGGAGTTGACGGTGAAGACCAGGCCGGTGACCTCCTGGGGGATGCGGCCGAGGTCGACCGTGATCACCTCGTCGTCCCCGCCGCCCTCGCCCGTGAGGTTGTCGCCGGAGTGCTTGATCGCGCCCTTCAGGATCGACAGCTTGCCGAAGTAGCAGGCGTCGACCGCGTTGCGCTGCGGGCCGTAGGCGATGACCGAGGCGTCCAGGTCGATGTCCTTGCCCCGGTAGGCGGGCTCCCAGCCGAGGCCCATCTGGACCCGGGAGAGCAGCGGGGCGCCGCCCTTGACCAGCGACACCGTCTCGTTCTTCCGGAGGCTGACCCGGCCCTTGTCCAGGTTGATCTTGCCCGCGCCGGGAGCGGGCGGAGCGGGCGCGGCGGGCTGGGCCGGGGGAGCGGCGGGCATCGGGGGAGCGGCCTGCGGGGAAGGGGGCGCGGCCTGCTGGGGCGCGGGGGCCGCGGCAGGCTGGGCCGGTTCCTCCACCGTCACGCCGAAGTCCGTGGCGATGCCCGCCAGGCCGTTCGCATAGCCCTGGCCGACCGCTCTGGCCTTCCACTGGCCGTTGCGTCGGTAGATCTCCACGACCACCAGCGCGGTCTCGCTGGCCAGGCTGGGCGGGGTGAAGGTGGCCAGGACCGCGCCGCCGTCCGCGTCGCGGATCGTGGCCGTCGGCTCGATGCCCTGGAAGGTCTGGCCCGCCGCGTCCGGGCTCGCGGTCACCACGATCTTCTCGATGTCCGGCGGCACGGCGGCGGTGTCCACCGTGATCGCGTCCGGCGCGGCACCGCCGCCGGAGCGGTAGGCCACGCCGGGGCCGGACGGCTGGTTGTAGAAGATGAAGTCGGCGTCGGAGCGCACCTTGCCGTCGGCGGTGAGCAGCAGTCCCGACACGTCGAGCCGCACGGGCGCGGCGACGTCCACCGAGACACGGGCGGCCGGCAGCGGGACGTTCGAACCAGGGGTCATAGCGGTCATGCCGGGTGAACGAACGACATGACTTTGCCGTTCCCTTACCCGGTGCCGTGACCCCCGTTCGGGTCACGGCACCGGACCGGACCCCGGGTCAGGCGGGGCCCGGCAGGCTCAGCGGCGGTGCCGCCGGGTCAGGGCACCACGACGATCTTGCGGCCGACGCCCGCCGCGAACTGGTCCAGCGCCTGCGGGTAGTTCTCCAGCGCGATCCGGTCGCTGATGAACACCTCGGGGTTCAGCACGCCGTTCGCGAACAGCTCCGCCGCCCGCTCGAAGCTGTGCAGCACGGCCATGGAGCCCGTGATGGTGATCTCCTGGTTGTAGATGCGGTACGGGTCGATCGTGACCCGCGTCGCGTAGTCGGCCACGCCGAACTGCAGGAACGTGCCCGCCTTCGCGACCCGGCCCAGACCGTCCTGGATCGCCGCCGCGTTGCCGGTCGCGTCGATCACGACCTCCCAGCCCTGCGGCCGGTCCAGCTCGTCGGCGTTGGCCGCCGCGCCCGAGACACCGAGCAGCTTGGCGGTCTCCAGGCGGGCCGGGTTGATGTCCACGATGTCCACGCTGGAGGCGCCCGTGCGCTTGGCCAGCTCCATCATCATCAGGCCCATGGTGCCCGAGCCGTAGATCAGGACATGGGCGCCGAGGCGGGAGTTGAGGATGTCGTAGCCGCGCACCGCGCAGGACAGCGGCTCGATCAGGGCCGCGTCCTCGGTGCGCACGTGCTCGGGCAGCTTCACGCAGTTGGCCACGGGGGCCACCGCGAACTGGGCGGCACCGCCCGCCGTGGTCACGCCGATCGCGGCCCAGCGCTCGCACATGTTGTTGTGGCCGTCGCGGCAGAACCGGCACTCGTAGCAGTAGAGGGAGGGGTCGACCGCCACCCGGTCGCCGACCGCGACCTCGGTGACCTGGCTGCCGATGCCGACGACCTCGCCCGCGAACTCGTGCCCGGGGATGATCGGCAGCTTGGGCGCGAACTCGCCCTGGAGGATGTGCAGATCGGTGCCGCACAGGCCGCAGGCCGCGACCTCGACGACGACCTCGCGGGGCCCGGGCGTCGGGTCGGGGACCTCCATGACGACGGCGCGGCCCACGGACTCGATGACGGCGGCCTTCATTTCACGGCTCCAAGCGACAGGCCCTGGACCAGCTTGTCCTGGGCGGCGAACCCCGCGGCGAGCACCGGCAGGGAGATGACGAGCGACGCGGCGCACACCTTGGCCAGGAACAGGCCCTGACTGGTGATGAAGCTCGTGAGGAACACGGGGGCGGTCTCGGCGACCACGCCCGTCAGGACCCGGGCGAACAGCAGCTCGTTCCAGCTGAAGATGAAGCAGATCAGGGACGTCGCCGCGATGCCCGGAAGGGCGATCGGGGCCACCACGCGGGCCAGGATCATCGGCAGCGGCGCCCCGTCCACCCGCGCCGCCTCGATGATCGCGACCGGCACCTCGGCGAGGAAGGACTGCATCATCCACACCGCGATCGGCAGGTTCATGGAGGTGTAGAGGATGACCAGGAGCCAGATGTTGTCCAGCAGACCGGTGTTCTTCGCGAACAGGTACAGCGGCAGCAGGCCCGCCACGGCCGGCAGCATCTTGGTCGACAGGAAGAAGAACAGCACGTCCGTCCACTTCTTCACCGGCCGGATCGACAGCGCGTACGCCGCCGGAAGGGCCAGGAGCAGCACGAAGACGGTCGAGAGCACCGACGCCATCGCCGAGTTGATCAGCGCGGGCCACGGGCTCGCCCCGCCGTTCGCGCCGAAGAAGTCGCGGTAGCCGTCCAGGGTGAGGGCGGCGGCGAAGGACGGCGGGTTGGTCGCCGCGTCCGTCTCGGAGTGGAAGGACGTCAGCGCCATCCAGGCGATGGGCAGGAAGAAGACGATGCCGGCCAGCCAGGCCACGAGGCCCAGACCGAGGCCGCCGCGCCGCTTCGCGGTCATGCTGCTCATCCGCGCGACACCTCCTCGCGGAACAGGGACGACACCACGCGCAGGGCGAACGTCGCGATGATGATGGAGCCGATGACGACGAGCACGCCCGCGGCGGAGGCCAGGCCGTTCTCGTGCGCCTGGTAGAAGGTCTGGTACACGGTGTAGGGCAGGTTGGCGGTGCCGAGACCGCCGGAGGTCAGCGTGAACACCGCGTCGAAGTTCTGCACGATGTAGATGGAGCCGAGCAGGGCGCCGAGCTCCAGGTAGCGGCGCAGGTGCGGCAGGGTGAGGTGGCGGAAGATCTGCCAGTCGCTCGCCCCGTCCACGCGGGCCGCCTCGATCTGCTGCTGGTCCCGGCTCTGCAGCCCGGCCAGCAGGATCAGCATCATGAACGGAGTCCACTGCCACACCAGCGAGGCCTCGACCGCGAGCAGCGGGGTGTTCGAGATCCAGTCGGGCTGTGGGCCGCCCACATAGTGCAGCAACCCATTGAACAGTCCGTACTCCGGGTTGTAGAGCACATGCTTCCAGAGCAGGGCGGCAGCCGTGGGCACCACCAGGAACGGCGCGATGAGCAGCGTGCGCACCGCGCCGCGACCGGGGAACTTACGGTCGAGCAGCAGCGCCAGACCCAGTCCGATGACCAGGCTGGCCAGCACCACCGCGACGGTGAGCAGCACGGTCACCCACACCGACTGGCGCAGGTCCGCGTCGGTCAGCACCTGGCGGTAGTTGTCGATCCCGCTGAACCGGCGGTCCTTCGGGTAGAGGGCGTTCCAGTCGAAGAACGAGATCACCAGCGTGGCCACGAAGGGCAGCTGGGTCACCGCGATCATGAAGACCAGA
>NZ_WWIR01000567.1 GCF_009863025.1 Streptomyces sp. SID4985
CACCATGCTGGCCACCCCCTCGGCACAGCCCTCACAGGAGACACTCCTAGTGCAGCAATCCGCCGTCCCGGAGCTCGCCCACGCCCACCCCCAGCCCATCCACTGGGCCGGCACCGCCACCGCGGTCGCCGGGGTGATCGCCCTGTGCTCCCTCGTGCAGCCCGGCCCGGCCACCGCCGCCCAGGCAACCCCCGCCACCGGCGCCCCCGCGCCCGCCCGCACCACCGCCGCGCCACCCGTCACCGAGGGCGTCGCCTTCCCGCTGCAGTGCGGTCCGGTCAAGGCCCTGGTCGCCAAGAAGGCCACCGGTGACCTCGACGGGGACGGCAACCCGGAGACCATCGCCGTCGTCCACTGCGACTCCGCCATGGGCACCCCGCCCGACGGCCTCTACGTCCTGACCCGGAACCCCGACGGCACCGGCTCCCGCGTCGTCGCCACCCTCGTCGACCCCAAGGACCGGCTCACCGTCACCGACCTCGCCGTGGGCGCGCGCACCGTGACCGCCACGCTGCTCGGCTACTCCTCCGACGACGTGCCCAGCTGCTGCCCCGACGTGAAGACCCCCGCCCAGTGGCAGTGGAAGGGCAACGCCTTCATACGCTCCACGCCCACGGCCTCCCACAGCGTCTGACCGCCGCCCGCACGGCTTCCGACGTCCCTGTCCGCTACCGCACCCGTACGCGCATACACGCGCGCGCGTGCCACCGGCTTCCACCGGCACGCACGCGCGCCACGAAACAACCGGGTCCGCCCGGACCCGCGCCCCCCCGCTCAGTCCGCGTCGGGGCCGTACACCTCTACCTTGTCCGAAACGCGGCGTACATGGATGCACGCGCCCGGACACTCCTTCGCCGAGTCCACCACGTCCGTCAGCAACGGCAGCGGCACACCCGTGGTGGCTCCCGCGTCCTGGAGCAGCTCGTCGTCGGCGCTCTTCACATAGGCCAGCCCGTCGATGTCCAGCTCGAACACCTCCGGCGCGTACTGGACGCAGATGCCGTCGCCGGTACACAGGTCCTGGTCGATCCAGACCTCCAGCGCCTCGCCGCCCGGGGCCTCCTGCTGCACGGTCACCTCTCCTGCCGTCGGTTCGCCGGGCGACGGTCCGGGGGCGCGCCCCGGCCCGGTCGGTACCGGCCGCTCATGAACACCCCGACCCTACCTCTCGCCCGCTTTCCGCTCCTGTGCGCCGGGGTGCGGGGGTTTCTCCCCGCGCGCGACAGAGAGGGCGCGCGCGGTCGTACGCCACCGGGCACCGGCGAAATCAAGCCGCCCGGAAGCGGCCTCCCAGGCCCCCTCGTCTCACCCCGGCCACTCGGGTCATTGCTCTGTGTGATCATCGTACGAACTCTCGTACTCCTGCCCAGGAACCGGCCGGACGACCCGCACCGGACAACTCCAGCCACTCCTGAAGGGTCTTGACCACACCCGGCACGGAACAAGCGGCTTCCGAATCACGTTGAGTGGGTATCCCCTCCGTGCGAGAGGGAGCGCACCGGGTGACCGACGACACACCTTGACAGTCTTTGTGATCTAGGGGTTTCAATCGACACCCACCCAGGTAGGGTCTGGAAGCGTCCAGCTCCCCTTGGAGGAGGTGAGGACCGTGGCAGCCCACGACGACGACATGAACCGCGGCATCCGCCCGGGACGAGGGTCCGACGACCCGTCCGGGCAGATCGCCTACCTTGAGCAGGAGATCGCCGTCCTGCGACGCAAGCTCGCCGACTCTCCGCGGCACACGAGGATTCTCGAGGAGCGGATCGTCGAGCTGCAGACCAACCTGGCCGGCGTCTCCGCGCAGAACGAACGCCTGGCCAACACGCTCCGTGAGGCCCGCGACCAGATCGTGGCCCTCAAGGAAGAGGTCGACCGGCTCGCCCAGCCCCCGGCAGGCTTCGGAGTCTTCCTCCAGGCCAACGAGGACGGCACCGCCGACATCTTCACCGGCGGCCGCAAGCTCCGCGTGAACGTGAGCCCCAGCGTCGAACTCGACGAACTCAGGCGCGGCCAGGAGCTGATGCTCAACGAAGCACTCAACGTGGTCGAGGCCATGGAGTTCGAGAGCGTCGGCGACATCGTCACCCTCAAGGAGATCCTCGAGGACGGCGAACGCGCCCTGGTACTGGGCCACACCGACGAGGAACGAGTGGTCCGGCTCGCCGAACCACTGCGGGGCATCACCATCCGCCCCGGCGACGCCCTCCTGCTCGAACCCCGCTCCGGCTATGTCTACGAGATCGTCCCCAAGAGCGAGGTCGAGGAACTCGTCCTCGAAGAGGTCCCCGACATCGGCTACGAGCAGATCGGCGGCCTCGGCGGCCAGATCGAGGCCATCCGCGACGCGGTCGAGCTGCCGTACCTCTACCCCGACCTGTTCAAGGAGCACGAACTCCGGCCGCCCAAGGGAGTCCTCCTCTACGGACCCCCCGGATGCGGCAAGACGCTCATCGCCAAGGCCGTCGCCAACTCGCTGGCCAAGAAGGTCGCCGAGGTCACCGGCCAGGCCGCCGGCAAGAGCTTCTTCCTCAACATCAAGGGCCCCGAACTCCTCAACAAGTACGTCGGCGAGACCGAGCGCCAGATCCGCCTCGTCTTCCAGCGAGCCCGGGAGAAGGCCAGCGAGGGCACCCCCGTCATCGTCTTCTTCGACGAGATGGAATCCCTCTTCCGCACCCGAGGATCGGGCGTCAGCTCGGACGTGGAGAACACCATCGTCCCCCAGCTGCTCGCCGAGATCGACGGCGTGGAAGGCCTGCAGAACGTGGTCGTCATCGGCGCCTCCAACCGCGAGGACATGATCGACCCCGCCATCCTGCGCCCCGGCCGCCTCGACGTGAAGATCAAGATCGAGCGCCCGGACGCCGAAGCCGCCAAGGACATCTTCGGCAAGTACCTCACCGAACGCCTCCCGCTGCACGCCGACGACCTCGGCGAGCACGGCGGCGACAAGACCAGCACCGTCCAGAGCATGATCCAGACGGCGGTCGAGCAGATGTACGCCGAATCCGAGGAAAACCGCTTCCTGGAAGTCACCTACGCCAACGGCGACAAGGAAGTCCTCTACTTCAAGGACTTCAATTCCGGCGCCATGATCGAAAACATCGTGGGCCGGGCCAAGAAGATGGCCATCAAGGACTTCCTCGAAAAGACCCAGAAGGGCCTCCGCGTCTCCCACCTCCTCCAGGCCTGCGTGGACGAGTTCAAGGAGAACGAGGACCTGCCCAACACCACCAACCCGGACGACTGGGCCCGCATCTCCGGAAAGAAGGGCGAGCGGATCGTCTACATCCGCACCCTCATCACCGGAAAGCAGGGCGCGGACACCGGACGCTCCATCGACACGGTGGCGAACACCGGTCAGTACCTGTAAAAGGCCGGCCGGCTGCGGGTGCCCCCGGCGGGGCACCCGCAGCCGCCTGCTTTTCCGGACCGCCACCGCACCAGGCAAAGACGCAAATGATCTCCACACCAGCGCAAAGGCGTTCTAGGCTCTTTCCTACCGCCGAGTCGCGCAGTGCGGGGACGGGCACCGCACACGCACCGGAGCGCCAGCGGTACGCGAGCGGCGCCCACCACCGAGGGTGCCGCCGGGCAAGGAGGGCCGCATGACCGTACGGCGAGTAATGGGCATCGAGACGGAGTACGGCATCTCCGTCCCCGGCCACCCCAACGCCAATGCCATGCTCACCTCGTCCCAGATCGTCAACGCCTACGCGGCGGCGATGCACCGGGCCCGCCGGGCCCGCTGGGACTTCGAGGAGGAGAACCCGCTGCGCGACGCGCGCGGCTTCGACCTCGCACGGGAGGCCGCCGACTCCAGCCAGCTCACCGACGAGGACATCGGCCTCGCCAACGTCATCCTCACCAACGGCGCCCGCCTCTACGTCGACCACGCCCACCCCGAGTACAGCGCCCCCGAGGTCACCAACCCCCGCGACGCCGTCCTCTGGGACAAGGCGGGCGAACGCATCATGGCCGAGGCCGCCGAACGCGCCGCCGCGCTGCCCGGCGCCCAGCCCATCCACCTCTACAAGAACAACACCGACAACAAGGGCGCCTCCTACGGCACGCACGAGAACTACCTGATGAAGCGGGAGACCGCCTTCTCGGACATCGTGCGCCACCTCACGCCCTTCTTCGTCTCCCGCCAGGTCTTCGCGGGCGCCGGACGCGTCGGCATCGGCCAGGACGGCCACGAACACGGCTTCCAGCTCAGCCAGCGCGCCGACTACTTCGAGGTCGAGGTCGGCCTGGAGACCACCCTCAAGCGCCCCATCATCAACACCCGCGACGAACCCCACGCGGACGCGGAGAAGTACCGCCGGCTGCACGTGATCATCGGCGACGCCAACCTCTCCGAGATCTCCACCTACCTCAAGCTCGGCACCACGGCCCTCGTCCTCTCCATGATCGAGGACGGCTTCATCGCGGTGGACCTCGCCGTCGACCAGCCCGTACGCACCCTCCACCAGGTCTCGCACGACCCCTCGCTCAAGCGCCTCGTCACGCTGCGCAGCGGCCGCACGCTGACGGCCGTCCAGCTCCAGATGGAGTACTTCGAGCTGTCGCGCAAGTACGTGGAGGAGCGCTACGGCGCCGACGCCGACGACCAGACCAAGGACGTCCTCGCCCGCTGGGAGGACACGCTCACCCGGCTCGAGAACGACCCGATGAGCCTGGCCGGCGAGCTGGACTGGGTCGCCAAGCGGGAGCTCATGGAGGGCTACCGCCGCCGCGACAACCTCGACTGGGACGCCGCCCGGCTGCACCTGGTCGACCTCCAGTACGCCGACGTACGCCCCGAGAAGGGCCTCTACAACCGGCTGGCGGCCCGGGGGCGCATGAAGCGCCTCCTGACCGAGGACGAGGTCGAGCGGGCCCGCACCAAGCCGCCGGAGGACACCCGGGCGTACTTCCGCGGACGCTGCCTGGAGCAGTACGCGGACGACGTGGCCGCGGCCTCCTGGGACTCGGTCATCTTCGATCTCCCGGGCCGCGACTCGCTCCAGCGGGTGCCGACCCTGGAACCGCTTCGCGGAACGCGAAATCACGTCAAGGAGCTGCTGGACCGCTGCCGCACGGCGGACGAGCTGGTCAGGGTGCTCTCCGGCAATTGAAACCCCTGCGTGGGGCATTGATTGGACTCCCTCCGCAGGGTGGAAAACCCGGTGCCAGGGAATCATCGATATGGCCCCCGTACGTTCCCTGAACTACGGGGCCGATGTCGGACCCGGCTTGTAGGGTCTGATCATCACCGAACGGCGAACTGAGCGGGGTGAGGGATATGGCGACCAAGGACACCGGCGGCGGCCAGCAGAAGGCCACACGCTCCACCGAAGAAGTCGAAGAGCAGACACAGGACGCACAGGGCTCCGAGGACCTCAAGGAGCGCCAGGAAAAGCTGAGCGACGACGTGGACTCGGTTCTGGACGAGATCGACGACGTACTCGAGGAAAACGCCGAGGATTTCGTGCGGTCCTTCGTGCAAAAGGGTGGCGAGTAAAGGCCGATTGGTCAATTCGCCTTCGAAGTGAAGGGTGCGGGGGAGTCCGGTGGTCGAGGAACCGAACGCGAAACGCTGCGGGAAGTGCGGGCGGGATCTGGCTCCCGCAGCGTTCGCGCGGGACCGGAACCGGCACGACGGCCTCCAGGCGTACTGTCGGGAGTGCGTGGCGAGATACAGCGCCGCGCATTACCGGCGCCGCCGGGAAGCCCTGGGGAAACCGGTCCGGGAAAAGGTGGACGTGCCGTTCGGCCACAAACTGTGCCGGGCGTGCGGTGAGGTCAAGCCGCACAGTGAATGGAATCGCAACGCGACCGCGTCCGACGGTCTGTCCACCCGGTGCCGGTCCTGCCGGGCCGCTCGCGGGCGGCAGGACCACCTCAAGCGCAATTACGGTCTCAGTGAGTCCGAGCGGGACGCCCTGATCGCCGCGCAAGGCGGTGTCTGCTGCATCTGTCTATCCGCTCCGCCGGCGCATGTGGATCACTGCCACGAGACGGGTAGGGTCCGAGGCGTACTGTGCTTCAGCTGCAATGCCGCGCTGGGGCAGTTCAAGGATCGGCCCGATGCCATAAGGCGGGCTGCTGAATACGTGGAAGGAAACGCGTGGAAGCCAACACTCGTAGCACCGGGCGTCTACCGGCTGCCTTCCTGACGCCTGGGTCGTCCTCCTTCATGGACTTCTTGTCCGATCACCAGCCCGAGCTGCTCCCCGGCAAGCGGACGCTGCCGCCCACGCAGGGTGTGATCGAGGCCCCGCACGGCACGACCATCGTCGCCGCGACGTTCCCCGGGGGCGTCGTGCTCGCCGGTGACCGGCGGGCCACCATGGGCAACGTCATCGCGCAGCGGGACATCGAGAAGGTGTTCCCGGCGGACGAGTACTCCGCCGTCGGTATCGCCGGCACCGCCGGTCTCGCCGTGGAGATGGTGAAGCTCTTCCAGCTGGAGCTGGAGCACTTCGAGAAGGTCGAGGGCGCCCAGCTGTCCCTGGAGGGCAAGGCGAACCGGCTGTCGACCATGATCCGTTCCAACCTCGGCATGGCCATGCAGGGCCTGGCCGTGGTCCCCCTGTTCGCGGGGTACGACGTGGGCCGCGACAAGGGCCGCATCTTCTCCTACGACGTCACCGGCGGCCGCTCCGAGGAGCACAACTTCGCGTCGACGGGCTCCGGCTCGGTCTTCGCGCGGGGTGCGATGAAGAAGCTGTTCCGGGACGACCTGACCGAGGAGCAGGCCACCACCCTCGTCGTGCAGGCGCTGTACGACGCGGCCGACGACGACTCGGCGACCGGTGGTCCCGACGTCGCGCGCCGGATCTACCCGATCATCACCGTGATCACCGAGGACGGCTTCCGCAGGCTGACCGAGGACGAGGCGTCCGAGATCTCCCGTGCGGTGCTCCAGCGGCGTCTGGAGGAGCCGGACGGTCCGCGGGCCGCGCTGCTCTGAGCGTGGGCCGGACTTCCCGGCCGGACTTCTCAAGCCGAGGTGATTCAGTGACCATGACAGAAAGGGACGGATAACCGGTGTCGACGCCGTTCTATGTCTCACCCCAGCAGGCCATGGCGGACCGCGCGGAGTACGCCCGCAAGGGCATCGCGCGCGGTCGCAGTCTGGTGGTCATGCAGTACGCCGACGGCATCGTGTTCGTCGGTGAGAACCCGTCCCGTGCGCTGCACAAGTTCAGCGAGATCTACGACCGGATCGGCTTCGCGGCCGCCGGTAAGTACAACGAGTACGAGAACCTGCGCATCGGCGGTGTGCGCTACGCGGACCTGCGTGGTTACACCTACGACCGTGACGACGTGACCGCGCGCGGTCTGGCGAACGTGTACGCGCAGACGCTGGGCACGATCTTCTCCTCGGCGGCCGAGAAGCCGTACGAGGTGGAGCTGGTGGTGGCGGAGGTCGGGGAGACGCCGGACGGCGACCAGATCTACCGGCTGCCGCACGACGGTTCCATCGTGGACGAGCACGGCTCGGTCGCGGTGGGCGGCAACGCGGAGCAGATCAGCACGTTCCTGGACCAGCGGCACCGGGACGGGATGACGCTGGCGGAGGCGCTGAAGCTGGCCGTGCAGGCGCTGTCGCGGGACACCAATGGCAGTGAGCGGGAGATTCCGGCGGAGCGCCTTGAGGTGGCGGTCCTGGACCGTACGCGTCCGCAGAAGCGGAAGTTCAAGCGGATCGTGGGCCGTCAGCTGGACCGTCTGCTGGCGGCGGACGGTGCGGCGACGGAGGCGGAGAGTTCCGTGGAGGAGGGCTCCGAGGAGGAGTGATTCTTCCGAGACGCGGGTGAAGCCCCGGCCGGTTCTCCGGCCGGGGCTTCCGTGTGTCCGGGCACGGTGGCGCCTGGACGCCCTCAGACGGCTCTGGCCGGGCCTGTGGAGCCCCGTACGACGAGCTGGACGGGGATGTCCCCGCTTGCGGGTGCGCGGCCGTCCAGGACGGCCAGGAGGGCTTCCATGCCGCGTTCGCCGAAGAGTTCGGCGTCGAGGCGGACGGTGGTGAGTTCGGGGTCGATGGCGGTGGCGAGGGCGAGGTCGTCGAGGCCGGTGACGGAGATGTCGTCGGGGACGCGCAGGCCGAGGCGGCGCAGGGCTTTGTAGGCGCCGGCGGCGAGTTTGTCGTCGTCGCAGACGACGGCGGTGGGGCGGGGTCCTGGCGCGGTGAGGGCGGCTTCGGTGGCGGCGCGGGCGTCTTCGATGGTGATGGGGGCGGTGGTGGTGCGCAGGCGGGTGCCGGGTGTGGCGGCGAGGCGGTCGGCGAGTTCCTGGGCGCGGGCGCGGAAGGTCCAGGAGGGGATGTCGGCGGCGAGGTGGAGGAGGTGGCGGTGGCCGAGGCCGAGGAGGTGGTCGGCGACCTGGCGGACGCCGTCGGCGATGTCGAGGTTGACGGTGGCGGCGCCGAGGCTGCCGTGGGGGTCGCTGTCGAGCATGACGAGGGGGAGTTGGTCGCCGCGGATGGCGGTGAGGGCGTCGGCGGCCATGGAGGAGGCGATGACGCCGTCGAGGGCGGCTTCGGCGGAGGCGAAGGGGTCGCGGGCCGGGCCGACGCCCTCGGGGGAGGGGTAGAGGACGACGCCGAAGCCGTGGCGGGCGGCGACGCGGGCGGCGCCGGTGTAGACGCCCGCGAAGAACTCGGTGGTGAGGGCGGGGACGACGAGGAGGACGGTCCGGGTGCTGCCGAGGCGGAGGTTGCGGGCGGCGAGGTTGGGGCGGTAGCCGAGGGTGCGGGCGGCTTCGCGGACGCGTTCGGCGGTGGGCTCGGAGACGCGGCCGCGCCATTTGTCGCCGAGGACGAGGGAGACGGCGGCCTGGGAGACTCCGGCGGCCGTGGCCACGTCACGGCTGGTCGGGCGCGTGCTGCTGCTGCGTGCCACCGTGGGCCTGCTCCTTCGTGTGGACGGGTGAACAGCGCACATGGTACGTATGAATGCGTTAGTTATACGTAACACTTCGGAGGCGTCGAGGCGGCCCGGAGGGGCTTGGGCGAAGGGCTGCACATGGCGACGGGGTATCTGGAGATCCTGCGGGCGAAACACGCGGTGAGGCTGCTCACGGGCACGCTGGTGGGTCGGCTGCCCAACGCGGTGGCGTCGATCGCGCTGTTGCTGTTCGTGCGGGCCGAGGGGGGTTCGTACAGCCTGGCGGGGGCGCTGGCGGCGGTGTACGGCGTGGCGAACGCGGTGGGGCAGCCGCTGCTCGGCCGTCTGGTGGACGTCCACGGGCAGCCCCGGGTGCAGCTTCCGGCGGCGGTGCTTTCGGCGCTGGCGATGGCGGGGTTCGCCTTCGTGGGCATCGGTCCGCTGCCGCTGGCGTACGTCCTGGTGGCGGCGTCGGGGCTGTTCACGCCGCCGTTGGAGGGCGGGCTGCGGGCGTTGTGGCCGTCGGTGCTGCGGCGGGAGGACCAGGTGCACACGGCGTACGCGCTGGACGCGGTGGCGCAGGAGGTGATGTTCACGGCGGGCCCGCTGCTGGTGACGCTGTGCGTGTCGCTGTGGTCGGAGCGGGCGGCGCTGCTGGTGCTGAACGGGCTGGGGGTGCTCGGGGCGTTGTCGGTGGTCCTCTCGCGGCCGTCGCGGGAGTGGCGTTCGGAGCCGAGGGAGGCGCACTGGCTGGGTGCGCTGCGTTCGCCGGGGCTGCTGGCGCTGCTGGCGGCGTTCCTGTTCGTGGGGATCGCGATGGGGTCGATCGCGGTGGCGGCGGTGTCGTACGCGGACGGTCACGGGGGTGACGCGGTGTACGGCTGGATGATGGCGGCGGTGGGTCTGGGCGCGCTGGCCGGTGGCACGGTGTACGGGGCGCGGCGCTGGGCCGGGGCGCCGGAGCGGCGGCTGCGGGTGCTGGTGGCGCTTCTGGCGGTGTGTTACGTGCCGCTCACGCTGATGCCGGGTCCGGTGTCCATGGTGTTGCTGTCGGTGCTGGCGGGGGTGTTCCTGGCGCCGTGCATCGCGTGTGCGTTCGTCATCGTGGACCGGCATGCTCCGGCGGGGACGGTCACGGAGGCGTTCTCGTGGCTGGTGACGACGTTCGTGGTGGGTGCGTCGGTGGGTACGGGGCTGGCGGGTCCGGTCGTGGAGGCGGGCGGGGCGCTGTGGGGTTTCGCGCTGCCGGGTGTGGCGGGGGCGGTGTCGATGCTGGTCCTGCTGGCCACGGGGCGGGTGCTGACGGCCCCGGCGGTGGGCGGGGTCGTGGTGGTGTCCTCGGAAAATGATCCGAATCGTGCTGCCCAACCCCGTTTCAGTTCAGGGGATCGGGCGTAATGTTCATGCATGGACCGCCGCATTTTCGGGCTGGAGAACGAGTACGGCGTCACGTGCACGTTCAGGGGACAGCGGCGTCTGTCTCCTGACGAGGTGGCGCGGTACCTCTTCCGCCGTGTCGTGTCATGGGGTCGCAGCAGCAATGTCTTTCTGCGAAACGGCGCCCGGCTGTATCTCGACGTGGGCTCACATCCGGAATACGCGACACCCGAGTGTGACAATGTGACCGAACTGGTCACTCACGACAAGGCCGGCGAGCGCATTCTCGAAGGACTCCTGGTGGACGCGGAACGACGCCTGCACGAGGAGGGAATCGCGGGCGACGTCTACCTTTTCAAGAACAACACCGATTCGGCGGGCAATTCGTACGGGTGCCACGAGAACTATCTGGTGGCCCGGCACGGGGAGTTCTCCCGCCTCGCGGACATTCTCATCCCGTTCCTGGTGACGAGGCAGTTGCTGTGCGGCGCGGGCAAGGTGCTCCAGACGCCGCGTGGTGCGGTGTACTGCGTCAGTCAGCGGGCGGAGCACATCTGGGAGGGCGTGTCGTCGGCGACGACGCGTTCGCGGCCCATCATCAACACCCGCGACGAGCCGCACGCGGACGCCGAGCGCTACCGGCGGCTGCATGTCATCGTGGGCGACTCGAACATGTCCGAGACGACCATGCTGCTGAAGGTGGGCGCGACGGACCTGGTGCTGCGCATGATCGAGGCGGGCACGGTGATGCGGGATCTCACCCTGGAGAACCCGATCCGGGCGATCCGCGAGGTGAGCCACGACATCACCGGGCGCCGCAAGGTGCGCCTGGCCAGCGGCCGGGAGGCCTCCGCGCTGGAGGTCCAGCGGGAGTACTTCGACAAGGCGGTCGACTTCTGCGATCGCCGGGGCATCCGCACCGGCACGGTGGCGCAGGTGCTGGAGCTGTGGGGCCGCACGCTGGACGCGATCGAGACCGAGGAGCTGGACCGGATCGGTACCGAGATCGACTGGGTGATGAAGTACAAGCTCATCGAGCGGTACCGCGAGAAGCACAACATGACGATGTCGCATCCGCGGGTCGCGCAGATAGACCTCGCGTATCACGACATCCACCGTCGTCGTGGGCTGTACTACCTGCTGGAGAGGAAGGGTCAGGCGGCGCGGATCTGCAACGACCTGAAGATCTTCGAGGGCAAGTCGGTGCCGCCGCAGACGACTCGGGCGCGCCTTCGTGGTGACTTCATCCGGCGGGCGCAGGAGCAGCGCCGGGACTTCACGGTGGACTGGGTGCATCTGAAGCTCAACGACCAGGCGCAGCGCACCGTGTTGTGCAAGGACCCGTTCCGTTCGGTGGACGACCGGGTGGAGAAGCTGATCGCGGGAATGTAGTCCGGTCCGCGTGAAGGGTGGTTTTTCCGCGGGCGTCTGACGGATCGCCACACGGGCGCCGTACGTTTACCGTACGGCGCCCTTCTCACGCCGTAGAGTTGCGCGCACGCCAATCCGCAAGATCGACCGATTACGAGGCAACTCCGTGCGCCGACGTTCACTGCTCCTCGCCGCCGCCGTTCCCGCTGGACTGGTCACGCTCGCCGGGTGTGGCGACGGTGATGCGAAGTCCAGCAAGGCGAGCGCTTCTCCGTCTCCGGCGGTGTCGTCCGCGCCGCCGCCGAAGATCGTGGACGGTCCGCTGCCGGCGATCACGGCGGGCAAGGAGTTCGGCCAGAAGCCGACGGTGGCGAAGGGCGAGGGGGAGCCGTCGAAGAACCTGGCGGTGCGCACGGTCATCGCGGGCAACGGCCGTACGGTCGCGGAGAACGACTTCGTCCAGGCGAACTACCTGGGCCAGATCTGGAGCTCGGGGAAGGTCTTCGACAACTCCTACGACCGGCAGCCGCTCGTGATCCAGCTCGCGCAGGGCAGCATCATCGACGGCTGGCGGTACGCGCTGACGGGGAAGAAGACCGGCAGCCGGGTGGAGATCGCGGTGCCGCCGACCTGGGGGTACGGCGAGTCGGGCAACTCGCAGGCGGGCATCAAGGGCACCGACACGCTGGTGTTCGTCATCGACGTGATCGACTCCTTCAACTCCAAGAGTTCGGCGAAGGGCAAGAGCGTCCCGCAGGACGACGCGGCGCTGCCGAAGGTGGGCACCAACACCGACGGTGCCGCGCCGAAGGTGACCGTCCCGAAGACGGCGCCGCCCAAGAAGCTGGTGTCGAACTACGTGCTGGAGGGCGACGGGCAGCCGGTCAAGAAGGACCAGACGGTGCTGTGCCAGTTCCAGGGGCTGGTGTGGGACAGCGGCAAGGTGTTCCAGCAGACGTACGGCACCGGGCGGCTGAGCCAGTTCTCCGTGGAGCAGATGGAGCAGGTCGTCAAGGGGCTGGCGCAGGGGATCACGGGCAAGAAGGTCGGCAGCCGGGTGCTCGTCGTGGTCCCGCCGGACCTGGCCTACGGGGACAACCCGCCCGGTGGCGGCGACATCAAGAAGGGTTCCACGCTGGTCTTCACGGTGGACATCCTCGCCGCGATGTAGGGGGTGCCGCTCGCCCCGTGCGGGGCGGCGGAGCCGTGAGCAATGAAAGACTGTCCGTGTTACGTGTCGTACACAAGCAGGAGCTTTTGACGTGAACATCGACAAGCCGGAGATCGACTTCCCGGGCGGCGAGCCGCCGGTGGACCTCGAGATCAAGGAGATCTGGGAGGGCGACGGCGAGGTCGCCCAGGCGGGCGACTTCGTCAAGGTCCACTACGTGGGTGTCGCGTTCTCCACCGGCGAGGAGTTCGACGCCTCCTGGAACCGCGGTACGCCGCTGGAGTTCCAGCTCGGTGTCGGCCAGGTCATCCCGGGCTGGGACCAGGGCGTGCAGGGCATGAAGGTCGGCGGCCGCCGCCAGCTGACCATCCCGGCGAACCTCGCCTACGGCGACCGTGGCGCGGGTCGTGCGATCGCCCCGGGCGAGACGCTGATCTTCGTCTGCGACCTGGTGGGCGTGGGCAAGCGCTGACCCGGTGACCGACCGGATCTGATCGAAGAAGGGCCCGTACCTGGGGTACGGGCCCTTCTTTTATGACCTGTGCTGTCCGTAATGGCCCTTCTTCTTTGTTCTGGCTTTTGCCGCGCCACCGCGGAGCGGTACGGTCGACGATCGGAAGCACCAGAGGGAGGCGAAGGGCGTCGATGGCCATTGCCAAGGCCGAGCGGCTGATGAACCTAGCGCTGTGTCTGCTCGGCACACGGCGACCGCTCAGCAAGCGCGAGCTGCGCGAGTCCATCGAGGCGTACCTGGAAGCGGGCTCGGACGACGCCTTCAACCGCATGTTCGAGCGGGACAAGGACGATCTGCGCGAACTGGGTCTCGTCATCGAGACCGTCGAGAACATCGAGGGCGAGGTCGGCTATCTCGCCCGCGGCGACAGCAACCGGCTGCCGCCCATCACCCTGGATGCCGAGGAGGCCGCCGCCCTCGGTCTCGCCGCCAAGGTCTGGCAGCAGGCCCGCCTCGCCGGTGCCGCCAGCGGCGCCCTGCAGAAGCTGCGCGCGGCCGGACTCCCCGAGGACGTGGACCCCTACGGCGCGCACGGCGCCCTGGAGCCGCGCATCCCGGTGCACGAGGCCGCCTTCGAGCCGCTGATGCTGGCCTGCCGCGACCGCCGCCCGGTGCTCTTCGACTACCGCAAGGCATCCGCCGCCCACCCCGAACCCCGGCACGTCGAGCCGTGGGCGCTGGAGTGCTGGCGCGGCCACTGGTACCTCGCGGGCTACGACCGCGACCGGGGCGCCGAGCGCGTCTTCCGGCTCTCCCGGATCACCGGCAAGGTCCGCGCGCGCGGCACCGGCTTCACCGCGCCGGTGCCCGACGTCGTCACCGTGCGCGAGACCGTCGCCGGGTGGGCGGGCGAGAGCGCCGACCGCTCCGCGCTGATCCGGCTGCGCTCCGGCGCCGGGTACCCGCTGCGGGCGAAGGCCGCCAAGGTCCGCGACCTCGGCGACGGCTGGGACGAGCTGGAGATTCCGTACGGGCACGGCCTGGACGCCTGGCTGGTGGAGTTCGGGCCCGACGTCGTCGTGCTGGAACCGGCCGAGCTGCGCGCGGACGTGGTGGACCGGCTGCGTGCCGTGGCCAAGGGCTGATGGGGAGCTGAGCACAACCATGGCAGGAAAAGCGGCCAGGCCCGCCAACGCCATCGACCAGACACGGCGGATGCTGTCCCTGGTGACCTATCTGCGCGAGCGCCCCGGCGCCCGCATCGCGGACGTGGCGCGCGCCTTCGGCATCACCGAGGACGAACTGGTCTCCGACCTCGACGTGCTGCCCATGTGCGGCACCAGCTTCCGGGGCGGCGACCTCCTCGACATCGACACCGACGGCGAGCGCATCTGGTGGCACAACCCCGCCGCCCTCGGCGCGGACGCCGCCGAGCCGCTCCGGCTGGCCG
>NZ_WWIR01000568.1 GCF_009863025.1 Streptomyces sp. SID4985
CGGCGCCCGCCCGCCGGGCCCGCCGCGTCCGCCGGGCCCGCCGCGTCCGCCGGGCCGTCCGGCAGCCGGACGCGGCTGCACCCACGGCTCCCATTCGCGTAGATTGCGGCACACGCAGCTCATCGGGGAAGACCAGGGGAGTCGGGGCAGGTGGCAAGCGCAAGGCAGGCCGTGGGCGAGGCCCGCAGGATCGTCGTCAAGGTGGGCTCCTCCTCGCTGACCACCGCCGCGGGCGGCCTGGACGCCGACCGGGCGGACGCGCTGGTGGACGTGCTCGCCAAGTTCCGTACCCCGGGCGGGGACGGTACGCCGCGCGAGGTCGTCCTCGTCTCCTCCGGTGCCATCGCCGCCGGTCTCGCCCCGCTGGGGCTGCCCCGTCGCCCCCGCGACCTGGCCCGCCAGCAGGCCGCCGCCAGCGTCGGCCAGGGCCTGCTCGTCGCCCGCTACACCGCCTCCTTCGCGCGCTACGGCGTCCGCGTCGGCCAGGTCCTGCTCACCAGCGACGACATGAGCCGCCGCAGCCACCACCGCAACGCCTCGCGCACCCTGGACAAGCTCCTCGCCATGGGCGCGTTCCCGATCGTCAACGAGAACGACACCGTCGCCACCGACGAGATCCGCTTCGGCGACAACGACCGTCTCGCCGCCCTCGTCGCCCACCTCGTCCGCGCCGATCTGCTGGTCCTCCTCTCCGACGTGGACGGCGTCTACGACGGCGACCCCGGCAAGCCCGGCACCTCCCGGATCGCGGAGGTGCGCTCCCCGGCCGACCTCGCGGACGTCGAGATCGGCAGCGCGGGCAAGGCGGGCGTCGGCACCGGCGGCATGGCCACCAAGGTCGAGGCCGCCCGGATCGCCGCCGCCGCGGGCATCCCGGTCGTGCTGACCAGCGCCGTCCACGCCGCCGACGCCCTGGCCGGGGGCGACACCGGCACCTGGTTCCACCCCACCGGCAGGCGCTCCGCCGACCGGCTCCTCTGGCTCCAGCACGCCTCCACCCCGCAGGGCTCCCTCACCCTCGACGACGGCGCCGTCCGCGCGGTCGTCGAGGGCCGCAAGTCGCTGCTGCCCGCCGGGATCGCCGCCGTGGAGGGCGAGTTCGGCGCGGGCGACCCCGTCGAGCTGCGCGACGCCTCCGGACGGGCCGTCGCCCGGGGCATCGTCAACTTCGACGCCAAGGAGATCCCCCGGCTGCTCGGACGTTCGACCCGCGAGCTGGCACGCGAGCTGGGCCCGGCGTACGAACGCGAGGTCGTGCACCGGGACGACCTGGTACTGCTGCACGTGTGACCCCAGGGGAACCGCGCGTAAAGCGGGGCACAAGGACCGCCCCCGGTGGGGGACGTTCCGCAAAACCGCCACGCGGAGCCCTCGGGCCTGCTCAACTTTGTCTCGGGGACATGTTGAAGGGACACGTTCCGTCAAGGGGCCATGCGTGAAGGAGGCCGTCGTGAGACGAGTCCGTCCTGGGGCGGCGTCCCGTGGTGCTCTGACGAGCGTCGCGGCCGGGGACACCTACGAGGAGCCCAAGGACCTGCCCCGCCTGTGGCATGTCACCCTCAGCGTCTCCGGGGAGTGCGTCCCCGTGCAGGACCTCAGGCGCGCCCTGGAACAGCTGGCCCACGACCACCCCTTCCTCCTGACCAGCCGGTACGCCGGCGACCACGCTGAGATCCGGTACTGGGAGGAGGCCCGCGACCTGCACGACGCGGCCGCCGTCGCGCTGCGCCTGTGGGGCGAGCACCGGCAGAGCGCGGGGCTGCCGGCCTGGGAGATCGTCGGCCTGGAGGTCATCGACCGCGAGACCTACCACCAGCGGATCGCCGAGGGGTACGGACCCGCACCGGCCACACCGGTGGGGGTGCACCCGTTCTGAGGTGTGGGGGCGGGTGTGGCTGCGGGTGTGAGTGCGGCGCGGGGCGCGGGTTGCGGGCCGGGCCGCAGGGCAGAGCGCGGCGCCGTCTCGGGTTGCGGAACAGGGCAAGCCGGGCGCGCCCCGCGCATTACCCTTCCTGCCATGACCACGCTCTCGCCGTACGACTCGATGTCCCCGGTCACCCGCGCCGCCTACCGGGCCAAGGCCGCCGCCGCCGACCTCGCCCCGCTCCCGCGCGCGGTGAAGGACGACGCGCTGCTCGCCGTCGCGGACGCCCTGGAGGTCCGCACGAGCGAGATCGTGGAGGCCAACGCCAAGGACGTGGCCAAGGCCCGGGAGAGCGGCACCAGCGAGTCCATCGTCGACCGGCTCACCCTCACCCCCGAGCGGGTCCGCGCCATCGCCGCCGACGTGCGCGACGTGGCGAAGCTGCCCGACCCGGTCGGCGAGGTCGTCCGCGGCTCCACCCTGCCCAACGGCATCGACCTGCGCCAGGTCCGCGTCCCGCTCGGCGTCGTCGGCATCATCTACGAAGCCCGCCCCAACGTCACCGTGGACGCCGCAGCGCTCTGCCTGAAGTCCGGCAACGCCGTCCTGCTGCGCGGCTCCGCCTCCGCCTACGAATCGAACACCGCCCTCGTCCGGGTGATCCGGGACGCCGTCGGCGGCGCCGGGCTGCCCGCCGACGCCGTCCAGCTCGTGCCCGGCGAGAGCCGTGAGAGCGTGCGCGAGCTGATGCGCGCCCGGGGGCTCGTGGACGTGCTCATCCCGCGCGGCGGCGCCTCCCTGATCCGTACGGTCGTCAACGAGTCCACCGTCCCGGTCATCGAGACCGGCACCGGCAACTGCCACGTCTACGTCGACGCCCAGGCCGACATCGACACCGCGATCGACATCCTCGTCAACTCCAAGGCCCAGCGGCCCAGCGTCTGCAACGCCGCCGAGACCCTCCTCGTCCACCAGGACATCGCGGACGCCTTCCTGCCCCGCGCCCTGGACGCGCTGGCCGAGGCCGGGGTCACCGTGCACGCCGACCCGCGCGTGCTCGCCCTCGCCGGGGACTCCAAGGCCACCGTGGTCGAGGCCACCGCCGAGGACTGGGAGACCGAGTACCTCTCGTACGACATCGCCGCCGCCGTCGTGGACTCCCTCGACAAGGCCGTCGAGCACATCCGGCTGTGGTCCTCCGGCCACACCGAGGCGATCGTCACCACCTCGCAGCAGGCCGCCCGCCGGTTCACCCAGCTGGTCGACTCCACCACCGTCGCCGTGAACGCCTCCACCCGTTTCACCGACGGCGGCCAGTTCGGCTTCGGCGCCGAGATCGGCATCTCCACCCAGAAGCTGCACGCCCGTGGCCCCATGGGCCTGCCGGAGCTGACCAGCACCAAGTACATCGTCACCGGCGACGGACACGTGCGCGGCTGAGCCGTTCGGAGTACGGCCGGAAACCGGTCCCGAGGACCGGACGAATTTCCGTACCGTCTGCCCAAATTGACCCCCCAGGTCTACTCTGGACCCGTGCCGGAGGACGTGGGGGGCACGCCGTTCCCGGACGGCTGGGAGCCCGACGACGACCACGACCGCGGAGCGACGGACGATGAGTTCGCCTCCGTGGTCTTCGACGAGGCCTTCGTACGGGCGGCCACCGTCCATGAGCCCAGCGCTGTCGAACGCCTCCTCGCCGCCGCCCAGGCCCGCGCCGAGGCCTTCGAGGCGGAGGCCCGCCGCGCCCACGCCTCGGCCGAGCACTACGACGAGGTGTACGGCACCGAGCACTCCGGTTTCGGCCACGACGCGGACGACGACCCGCACGAGGGGTACGCCCCCGGCGACGGCCCCGGCTTCCTCGGCCCCTACGGCAAGCAGATCCGCTGGCACCGGCCCGTCGCCTGGGTGCTCGCCGTGGTGATGGGCGTCGGCATGGTGGCCCTGGCCTTCGCCGCCGTCTACCGGGGCGCCTCCTCCGGCACCCGCGACCGGGTGCCCGCCCCCGCCTCCAGCGGCCTCGGCAGCGGAGCGGCCGCCGTACCCGTGCCGTCCGTCTCCGCGGACTACTCCCCGCCCGCGGTCTCCGCCGTCCCGAAGTCCCCCTGACCGGCCCTGCGCGTTTTTGATGAGCCCCTGTCAGAAGTTGTCGCCTATCAGCGCGTTTACGGGAGGCTCGCCCGACCTACCCTGAAAGTATGGGCGGGCCTGGAGAGCCACCGGAGGGGACACCCGAGGGCAGCTCCTCAGGTGCCGAGGACGAGTACCGATCCGTCGTCTTCGACGAGTCGTTCGTCCGCGCTGCCCGGCTCCAGGAGTACTCCGCGCACGAGCGCATGACCGACCACGCCCCCGCCGTACGCCGCCGCGGGCCCCGTCACCGGCTGCTCACCCGGCAGGCGCTGGCCCTCGTCGTGCTCCTCGCCATCGCCTTCGGCACCGCCCTCTACATGGGCGTCCGTCACCCGTACGGCTCACCGCAGGCCCGCAGATCCGACGACTCGCTGCGGATGACCGTCGTCCCGCTCGCGCCCCGGGGCGAGGTGCCCGGCGCCGCCGACGCCCGCACCCTCTTCGAGCACAGCCCCGCCGCCGGGTTCGAGACCGGCATCAAGGGAATCCCGCTGCCTGCCCTCCGGGCCACCGCGCACTTCTCGGAGAGCCAGGTCACGGCCGCCGTGGCCATCGTGCGCAACTATCTGACCAGTTCCTCGCTCGACCCCGACGTGCTCGCCGGGCGCGCGATCCGGCCCGTGCGGGCCCTGCTCGACGCCGACCAGCTCGGCCAGTTCGACCGCAGCGTGAACCGGCCCGCCCCGGACGGCCGGCACGCCCCCACCGGCTGGCTGATCCGCTTCGACCCGGCCCGCGCGGTACTCGCCGACGATCAGGTCCGTGTCCTGGGCACCCTGCGCGCCGTCGAGTCCGACCCGGCCACGCTGGAGGTCACCGCCGACGGCACCTTCGTCTACGCCCTGCGCCCCCGGAGCGCCGCCCACGTCTCGCCCCAGGTGTCCCTGTTCACCGTCCGGCGGGCGCTGATCTTCCGCTTCGACAGCGACAACCTGCGTGTGGGCCAGACCCGGCTGGTCTCCTCCAGCACCCAGGCGGGGCCGCTGTCCTGCGCCGAGGACACCACGGTCCGTCTCCGCCCGCTCCTGGCGGGGCAGACCGCCGGGCCGGGCGGCCCCGCGGTGACCGACCCGTACACCGCCGCCACCCCTACGGCCCTGTGCGGGACGCTGTCGGACGCGGCCCAGCCGAAGGTGTGAGGCGGGGGCGAGGCGGGGCGACGGCGGGGCGGCGGGTTGCGGGACGTAGGGCGACGGCGTGTCGGGGTGCCGGGGTGCCGGGGTGTCGCCGGGGGACCGGTCAGGGCTGGTCCGTCGCCTCCGGCTCGTCCGGGGAGCCAGGGGAGCCAGGGGAGCCAGGGGTGCCGGGGGAGCCCGGGGTGTCCTTGCCGTCCTTCGGCGGCGGCGCGCTCGTGAAGCCGTTGAAGCCCCGGCGGACCCGGCCGCCGAGGTCCCCCGCGCCGCCCGCCAGGTCCGAGACCAGCTTCATCAGCGGGTCCTTGGAGGTCTTCACGTCGCTCGCGTAGCTCGACGCGGACTGCCGGAAGGACTCCCGGACCCGCGCGTCCTTGTCGTCCTCACGGCGCGGGTAGTGGCCGTCCATGATCCGCTGGTAGTCGCGGGACTCGGCCCACCGCTTCAGCTCGGCGGCGCGCACGGTGGTGAACGGGTGCGAGCGGGGCAGCACGTTGAGGATCTTCAGCACGGAGTCCCGCAGGTCGCCCGCGGCGTCGTACTCCTCCGCCTGCTCCAGGAACGCGTCCACGTTCATCTCATGCAGATGGTTGCCGCCCGCGATCTTCATCAGGCCCCGCATCGACGCGCGCAGGTCCTGGCCCACCAGGAGCCCCGCCCGGTCCGCCGACAGCTCCGACTTGCGGAACCACTCCCGCAGCGCCGTCACCAGCGCCATGATCGCCAGATTGCCCAGCGGGATCCACGCGACCTTCAGCGCCAGCGTCGTCAGGAACAGCAGGATCGTGCGGTACACCGCGTGCCCGGAGAGCGCGTGGCCCACCTCGTGCCCGACGACCGCCCGCATCTCCTCCTCGTCCAGCAGCTCGACCAGCCCCGTGGTGACCACGATGATCGGCTCGTCCAGGCCGATGCACATCGCGTTCGGCTGCGGGTTCTGCGTGACGTACATCGGCGGGACCTTCTCCAGGTCCAGGATGTAGCAGGCGTCGCGCAGCATGTCGTGCAGATGCGTGAACTGCCGGTCGGAGACCCGCACCGAGTCGGACAGGAACAGCAGCCTGAGACTGCGCTCGGGAAGCAGCCCGCTCAGCGTCTTGAAGACGGTGTCGAACCCGCTCAGCCTGCGCAGCGCCACCAGCGCCGAACGGTCGGCTGGATGCTCGTACGCCCGGGAGGAGATCCCGGGGAAGCGCCTGCGCTGCCTGCTCGGCACCCGCTCGCGCCCACCCTGCTCGCGGCCTTCATCGGACATGTCATCCCCCTGCTGCGTGTGAGTGCCGTGCCCCCGGGCCGGGCCCAGCCTAGGCGGCGTACCGTGGACGGGGCAGTACCACCGAAGGAGTCCACGCCATGGAGCACCATCTCGCAGCCGCCCGGCTGACCGAGGCCGCCGCGAACGCCGTCCCCGAGCACGGGTCGGGGAACCTGCTCCGCATCATCCTGGTCGTCATGATCCTGGGCTGCGCACTGACCGGCTGGTTCCTGCTGAGCGGCTACAAGCGGAAGGACGACTGACCCGCCGGGAAGGTTCCCGCACGGCCGCGATCCGGGCTTCCCGAGACGGTTGGCCCCGCGTCCGCCGGGCAACACCGGAGTCGGGGTGATCTCCGTCAGGGCACCCGCTTACGATGAACCCACGTCTTTATCCCGCCCACACGCGTTAGGTCCTGCCGAAGATGAGCATCCACAGCGCCGCCGTCCAGTTGGTCACCCTCGCCGCCGAGACCGAGGAGCGGGGCGGCAACCACAACAGCCTCAACCCGGCCATCACCGGCGGGTGCGCCCTGGGCATCCTGCTCCTCCTGCTGTGGATCACCACGCGCTTCAACCGCGACCGCTGAGCCGGGACCTGATCCCCGCACAGGTGTCGCACTACGGGCCGGTAGGGTCTGCACGCATGGGAGAGCAGGACATGCCTACCGGTCCGGCGGACGGGACGGCCGCCCACGCGGCCGACACCGGCACACGGCACACCCCCGGAGCGCCCGGCACCGCACCCGACGGGCCATGGCACACGGCACACCTCGAGAGTCACGGCCCCGTCCGCACCGGCAAGCGCCGGCTCGGCGTCATGGGCGGGACGTTCGACCCGATCCACCACGGGCACCTGGTGGCGGCCAGCGAGGTCGCCGCGCAGTTCCACCTGGACGAGGTGGTCTTCGTGCCCACCGGCCAGCCCTGGCAGAAGTCGCACCGCGCGGTCTCCCCGGCCGAGGACCGCTATCTGATGACGGTCATCGCGACCGCCGAGAACCCGCAGTTCTCCGTCAGCCGGATCGACATCGACCGCGGCGGCCCCACCTACACCGTGGACACCCTCCGCGATCTGCGCGCCCTCAACCCGGACACGGACCTGTTCTTCATCACCGGCGCCGACGCCCTGGCCCAGCTGCTGACCTGGCGGGACTCGGCGGAACTGTTCTCCCTCGCGCACTTCATCGGCGTCACCCGCCCCGGCCACCAGCTGACCGACGCCGGTCTGCCGGAAGGCGGCGTCTCGCTCGTCGAGGTCCCCGCCCTGGCGATCTCCTCCACGGACTGCCGTGCGAGAGTCGCCAAGGGCGACCCCATCTGGTACATGGTGCCGGACGGAGTCGTGCGCTACATCGACAAGCGTGAGCTGTACCGCGGCGAGTGAGCCGAGAGGGGCACCGGTGAACGACCGATACGACGCTGGGTACGGCGGCGAGCAGTACGACGACCAGTACGACGGGAACAACTACGAGGTCGTCGGCTACGACGACTACGGACGCCCCGTCTACCAACAGGTCCCGGCCCGCTCCGGCGGCCAGGACCACGACCCGTACGCCCGGCAGGGCTACGGCCAGGGCGGCCGGGGCGGCGGCCAGGGGGGCCAGGGGGGCTACGACACCGGTCAACAGCCGCCCGTACCGCCCGCCTACGACCCCTACGGCACGCAGGGCACCGACCCCTACGGGCCGTACGACGGCTACGGCACCCAGGGCACTCAGAGCGGCCACGGCACCCAAGGCGCGGTCCCTCAGGGCGGCCACGGCGCGGCCCCCCGGGGCGGTGCCCCCTACGACCCCTACGGGCAGGCGGCGACCAGCGGGCAGCAGCCCCGGGTCACCGAGCAGACCGCCCCCATCCCCCAGCAGTCCGGACCCGCCTCCCGGGCGGCCGCCCCGGAGGAGCCCGAGGAGCGGACGGGCAGCACGCCCGCGCCCGCGCGGGAGAGCCGGGAGGGCCAGGAGCCGGACGGCGAGGAGCAGTTCGCCTTCGCCGAGGAGCCGGACGGCGAGTCCGAGGACGTCATCGACTGGCTGAAGTTCACCGAGAACCGCACCGAGCGCCGCGAGGAGGCCCGCCGCCGCGCCCGCAGCCGGGTCATCGCCCTCGTCGTCGTCCTCGCGCTGGTCGCCGTCGGCGGCGTCGGCTACCTCTGGTTCGCCGGGGAACTGCCCGGGGTGTCCTCCTCCGGCAAGAAGAGCGGCACCGCCGTCGCCGCCGGGGCGCAGAAACGCGACGTGATCGTCGTCCATCTGCACAACACCGGCAAGAACGACACCTCCACCGTGCTGCTCGTCGACAACACCACCACCAAGCGCGGCACCAGCGTGCTGCTGCCCAACTCCCTCGCCCTGTCCGACGATTCGGGCACCACCACGACGCTGGCCAAGTCCGTGGACGACGACGGCTCCTCGGGCACCCGCGACCAGATCGACACCGTGCTCGGCACCAGCATCCAGGGCACCTGGCGCCTGGACACCCCCTATCTCCAGAACCTCGTCGAACTCGTCGGCAACATCGAGATCGACACCGACGCCGACGTGCCCGACCCGGAGGCCAAGAAGAAGGGCTCCGAGGTCCTCGTCCACCAGGGCAAGGCCCAGACCCTGAGCGGCAAGATGGCCGTCGCCTACGCCACCTACCGCGCCCCCGGCGAGGCCCAGGACGCCCAGCTGGAGCGGTTCGGGCAGGTCCTCTACGGCGTGCTGCGCAAGGTGTCCACCGACCCCACGGGCGCCACCACGACCGTGCAGACCCTCGCGCAGATCCTCGACCCCTCGCTCACCGACAAGGACCTCGGCACCTTCCTGGCCCGGCTCGCCGAACTCGCCAAGGGCGGCTCGTACAAGACCGTGCTGCTGCCGGTGCAGACCGACGGCACGCTGACCGCCCAGACCAGCGACAGCGTGGTCAAGGACGTGCTCGGCGGCGCCGCCAAGAGCCCCGACGCCGGTTCTGCCGTACGCGTCTCCGTGCAGAACGGCTCCGGTGTGAAGGACGACGCCGAGAAGGCCCGCGTGGTCCTGCTCAACGGCGGCTTCACCTTCGTCGACGGCGGCGCCGCGGGCGCCCAGAGCGCCTCCCGGGTCGTCTACTCCGACGCCGCGGACAAGGAGAACGCCACCGAGGTCGCCAAGACCCTCGGCCTGCCCGACTCCGCCGTCACCAAGGGCTCCGTCACCTCCGGCGCCGACGTCCTGGTCGTCCTCGGCCAGGACTACCGGCCTGGGACGACCTGACCGAGTCCGTCCGACCGCGGCTTCGCGCCACCGAGGCACCCCGGGTGACCCGAACGTCACGTGGGGTGCCTCACGCCTTCCGTGAGACCCTTGGATTCCCGGTGATTGCAGCGGGCCGCCTCCTTCGGGACGGCCCCCGCACCCAGCCGATCCCCGCCCCCGACCGAAAGCTTCACAGTGACCGCCACCGACCGTTCCCTCGAACTCATCAGCACCGCCGCCCAGGCGGCGGCCGACAAGCTCGCCCACGACGTCATCGCCTACGACGTGAGCGACGTGCTGTCCATCACCGACGCGTTCCTGCTGGCCTCCGCGCCGAACGACCGCCAGGTCAAGGCGATCGTCGACGAGATCGAGGAGCGCCTGCTCAAGGAGCTCGGCGCCAAGCCCGTCCGCCGCGAGGGCGACCGCGACTCCCGCTGGATCCTGCTCGACTACGTCGACATCGTCGTCCACGTCCAGCACAGCGAGGAGCGTGTCTTCTACGCCCTGGAGCGCCTGTGGAAGGACTGCCCCGAGCTGGAGCTGCCCGAGGAGGCCAAGGCCACCCGCGGCAAGGCCGAGGAGCACGCCCAGCAGCACGCCGAGGCCGGTGACGAGCCCGGCGAGGAGTGGTGATGTCGGCCACCGCCGAGGTGACCGACGCCAAGGGCCGGGGCCGCCGCATCATCCTGTGGCGGCACGGCCAGACCGCCTGGAACGTGGACCGCCGCTTCCAGGGCACCACCGACGTGCCGCTGACCGAGACCGGCATCGGCCAGGCCCGCCGGGCCGCGCGGCTGCTGGCCTCGCTCGAACCCGACGCCATCGTCGCCTCCGACCTCCAGCGCGCCTCCGACACGGCCGCCGAACTGGCCGCGCTCACCGGCCTGGAGGTCGCCCTCGACGAGGGCCTGCGCGAGACCTACGCGGGCACCTGGCAGGGGCTGACGCACGACGAGATCATCGCCCGCTACGGCGAGGACTACGCCGCCTGGAAGCGCGGCGAGCCGGTCCGGCGCGGTGGCGGCGAGCTGGAGACCGAGGTCGCCGACCGCGCGGCCCCGGTCGTGCTGCGGCACGCCGAGAAGCTGCCGGAGGACGGCACGCTCGTGGTGGTCAGCCACGGGGGCACCATCCGCACCACGATCGGCCGGCTCCTCGGTATCGACGCCCACCACTGGGAGAGCCTGGGCGGCCTCTCCAACTGCTGCTGGTCCGTGCTCGGCGAGGGCGCCCGGGGCTGGCGCCTGCTCGAGCACAACGCGGGCACCCTCCCGGTGCCGGTCCTCGGCGACGACGACTGAGGCGACGGCCGCGTGGCCCGGGAGGCCGGATTTCACTTTCCGGCAGGTCACAGGCTAAAGTTCTTCTTGTTCGCCCGCCGAGCGGGAAGAACGCGAGGGGCTATAGCTCAGTTGGTAGAGCGCCTGCATGGCATGCAGGAGGTCAGGAGTTCAATTCTCCTTAGCTCCACAGA
>NZ_WWIR01000569.1 GCF_009863025.1 Streptomyces sp. SID4985
GAGCCCTTCGACGGACCGCCCGCCTTCCGCGCCCCCGGCGTCTCCGGCGACGGCCCGTTCGCGCCCGCCGGTGCCCTCGCCGAGGACACCGCGGTCCTGACCCCGCAGCCCCAGGCGGCCCACGGCCACCGGCCGCCCGGTGTCTCCGGACCCACCGTCAGCACGGGCGCCATGGCCACCGTGGGCACCCCGTTCGCGCCCGGTGCCCGTCCCGACGGCTCGGCCGCGCCCAAGGCGCCCGCCCCGGCCCCGCAGGCCAAGGGCAAGCCGAAGAAGAAGGGCCGCAGCAAGCTCGTCCTGGTCGCCGCGGCCGTGGTCGTCGTCGCGGGCGGTGCCTACGGCGCCGGGCTGCTGATGAACCGCAGCGACGTGCCCGGCGGCACCACCGTGCTCGGCGTCGACATCGGCGGCGGCACCCGTGACGACGCGGTCAAGAAGCTCGACGACGCCTTCGGCAGCCGTGTCGCCAAGCCGCTCCGGCTCGAGGTGGGCGGCAAGACCGTCACCCTCACCCCGGACAAGGCCGGGCTCCAGTTCGACTACCAGGCGACCGTGAGCAACGCCGCCAAGAGCGACTACAACCCGCTCTCCGTCATCGGCTCGCTCTTCGGCCAGAAGCGCGTCGTCGACCCGGTCATGCCGGTGGACGAGGAGAAGCTCCAGGCCGCGCTGGAGAACACCGGCGGCGGCTCCGGCTCGGTCGTCGAGGGCGGCATCACGTTCGAGGCGGGCAAGGCCGTGCCGGTGTACGGCAAGGCGGGCCGGGCCATCGACGCGGCCCGCTCCACCGACGCCGTCCAGCAGGCGTACCGCACGCTGGTCGAGACCGGCGAGGCGATCCCGGTGACCGTGCCGACCACCGAGAAGCAGCCGACGGTCTCCAACGCCGAGGTCGACCGGGAGATGAAGGAGTTCGCCAAGCCCGCGATGTCGGGCCTGGTGACCGTCCGCACCGACGCCACCCACCAGGTCGTCTTCAGCCCGCAGAACTCCCTGTGGAAGTTCCTCCAGGTCAAGGCGGTCCCCGGCGGCAAGCTGGTCGACGCGCCCAACCAGGAGGCCCTGAAGGAGCTGTACGGCAAGACCTTCGACGGTGTCCTGATCACCCGGGCCACCGGCCAGAAGACGCCCGTCACGGTCCAGGACGTCTACGGCGCCCTGCGCCAGGCCCTGCTGAGCACCAGCAACCGGACCGGGGTCATCGAGACGAACCCCAACTAGCGGTCCACGGCTGACGAGGGGGCCGTCCGGCACAGCGCCGGGCGGCCCCCTCGCCGTACCCGCGGGTGTTGGTCCCACGGGTGGTGGTCCCACATGTGCAGCCCGCCCATGTGCGGCTCCCACATGTGCGACTCCTACATGTGCCGCGCCCACACGTGCCACTCCCACCCGGGCGGCGCCCACATGTGCCGCTCCCCCACGTGCCGTCACGCCATCCGCATGACAGATGTCATCCCGCACCATGGACCGCCGACACTGCCCCGTCCCCACCCCCTCCGGCCACCATGGTCGGCATGACGACGACAGCGGCACCCCCGGCCACCACCGCACCCGCACCGGTGGCCGGGTTCGACCAGGTGACCAAGACCTATGGCAGCGTGCGGGCCGTCGACGGCCTCTCCCTCACGCTGCACCCCGGCGAGACCGTCGCCCTGCTCGGCCCGAACGGCGCGGGCAAGTCCACCACCCTCGACCTGCTCCTCGGGCTCAAGAACCCCGACAGCGGCACGGTCCGCCTGTTCGGCACCACCCCGCGCGAGGCGATCACCGCCGGACGGGTCGGCGCCATGCTGCAGAGCGGCGGGCTGATGGAGGACGTGACGGTCGCCGAGCTGGTCCGCCTGTCCTGCTCGCTGCACCCCAAGCCGCACAAGGCCGCCGACGTGCTCGCCCGCGCGGGCATCACGCAGATCGCCGACCGCAAGGTCAACAAGCTCTCCGGCGGCCAGGTCCAGCGCGTCCGCTTCGCCCTGGCCACCGCCGGGGACAGCGACCTGATCGTCCTGGACGAGCCCACCACCGGCATGGACGTCACCGCCCGCCAGGCGTTCTGGGCCACCATGCGCGAGCAGGCCGACCAGGGCCGTACCGTCCTCTTCGCCACGCACTACCTCGAAGAGGCCGACGCCATCGCCGACCGCGTGCTCGTGCTGCACCGGGGCCGCCTGCTCGCCGACGGCACCGCCGCCGAGATCAAGGCCCGCGCGGGCGCCCGCCGCATCGCCTTCGACCTGGAGGGCGAGATCGACGAGACCGCGCTCGCCGGACTGCCGTTCCTCAGCTCGTTCGACGTGTCCGGGCAGACCGTGCGCATCCAGTCCACCGACGCCGACGCCACCGTGCACGCCCTGTACGGCCTCGGCGTCTACCCCCGCAATCTCGAAGTGGCCGGACTCGGCCTGGAGCAGGCGTTCGTCGCGCTCACCACTGCCGAGGAGGCCAAGCAGGCATGAAGTCACTGATCAAGCTCGAACTCACCCGCGCCCTGCGCAACCGCAAGTTCCTGTTCTTCTCCGTGCTCTACCCCTCGGTCATCTTCCTGATCTTCTCCAGCAGCGGCGGCCCGAACGCCAAGGTCGAGGGCAGCGGCGGCCTCACCGTGGCCACCTATCTGATGGTCTCCATGGCCTCCTTCGGCGCCCTGACCGCCGTCCTCATGGGCAACAGCGAGCGCATCGCCAAGGAGCGCGAGAGCGGCTGGGTACGGCAGCTGCGGCTGACCTCGCTGCCCGGCCACGGCTATGTGCTCGCCAAGACCGCGAGCGCGGCCGTGGTGAGCCTGCCGTCCATCGTCATGGTGTTCGTGGTCGCCGCCGCCGTGAAGGACGTACGCCTCGACGCCTGGCAGTGGCTCGCCCTCACGGGGGTCATCTGGGCGGGCAGCCTGGTCTTCGCCGCGCTCGGCGTCGCCATCGGCTACCTCGCCTCCGGGGACGCGGTACGCCCCATCACCATGATCGTGTACTTCGCGCTGTCGCTGCTCGGCGGCCTGTGGATGCCCTCGACCGGCTTCCCGAAGCTCCTCCAGGACATCGCCGACTGGCTGCCGACGCACGCGTACGCTGCCCTGGGACGCGCGATCGAACAGAGCCAGGCCCCGCAGGCGCGGGACGTCGCGATCCTCGCCGTCTACTTCGTCCTCTTCGCGGGCGGGGCGGCCTGGCTGTACCGGAAGGACACGCTGAAGGCGTGAGCGGCATGACGGAAGACCGGCAGACGTCCGACGCACTCGACAACCCCATGGGCCGGCCGCCGCGCACCCGGCGCGAGCTGTGGGTGAAGCTGCTGTGGATCGGCGTCTGGCTGGTCTTCCTCAGCTCGCCCGTCCAGGACCTGGCCGACGGCCACCACGGCACCGGCGCCACCTGGGGCGGGGCGCTCGGTCTGACCGCCTTCGTCGGGGTCTATCTGAGCCTGGTCTTCCGCAACATGGGCAGGCCGTACTCCGGGCGCCTCGTGATCGTGCTGCTCCTGGTCCTCGGCGTCCTCGCTCCCCTCCTCGCCTACACCCTCGGTGCCGCCTGGCTCGGCCTGTTCGTCTACCTGTCGGTGGCCTGCGGGGCGACCCTGCCACCCCGGGCCACCTACTGGGCGATCCCGGCGTCGGCGGCCCTGATGTACCTGGTCGGGCTGCACACCGGCGAGGCGGAGGCCCGCGATCTGCTGCTCCTGGTGGTGCTCATCGGGTTCGCGATGGTCGGCGTCGGACAGCTCGTGCGCACCACCGTCGAGCTGCGCAAGGCGCGGGCCACCGTCGCCCAGCTCGCCGCCAACGAGGAGCGGCTGCGCCTCGCCCGCGACCTGCACGACCTGCTCGGCCACTCCCTCTCGCTGATCACCCTGAAGAGCGAGCTGGCCGGGCGGATGCTGCCCGGACAGCCCGAGAAGGCCGCGCAGCAGGTCGCCGACATCGAGCGGGTCAGCCGTCAGGCGCTGGTGGACGTGCGCGAGGCCGTCACCGGGTACCGGCGCCCCCGGCTCGCCGCCGAACTCGCGGGCGCCCAGGTCGCGCTCACCGCCGCCGGGGTCGCCGCCGAGACCCCCGCGGAACCCGACCTCACCGGCGTCCCCGAGGAGGCCGAGGCCGTGCTCGCCTGGACCCTGCGCGAGGCCGTCACCAACGTGGTCCGGCACAGCGGCGCCGACCGGTGTTCCGTCGAGCTGCTGCGCCGCCAGACCCTGGACGGCCCGGTCCTCGAACTCACCGTCCAGGACAACGGCTCCGGCGGCTCCGGCACGCTTCCCGGCAACGGGCTCACCGGGCTCACCGAGCGACTGGAGAAGGCCGGCGGCACCCTGGAGGCGGGCCGGGCCGGGCGCGGTTTCCGGCTGGTCGCCCGCGTCCCCGCGGCCACCGCGGCGGACGTAGGATCCGGGGCATGACGCGCACGATCAAGGTCCTCCTCGCCGAGGACCAGTCGATGGTCCGCGAGGCCCTCGCCGCCCTGCTCGGCCTGGAGGACGACATCGAGGTCGTGGCCCAGGTGGCACGTGGCGACGCGGTCCTGCCCGCCGTCGCCGAGCACGACGTCGACGTGGCCCTGCTCGACATCGAGATGCCCGGCTGCACCGGCATCGAGGCGGCGGCCCAGGTGCACCGCGCGCACCCCGGCGTGAAGCTCGTCGTCCTCACCACCTTCGGGCGCCCCGGCTATCTGCGCAGCGCCATGGAGGCGGGCGCCGACGCCTTCCTCGTCAAGGACGCCCCCGCCGCCCAACTCGCCGCCGCCGTACGGAAGGTGCTCGACGGGGAACGGGTCATCGACCCCACGCTCGCCGCCGCCGCGCTGGCCGAGGGCGCCAACCCGCTCACCGACCGCGAGCGCGAGGTGCTGCGCGCCGCCGCCGACGGCTCCACCAACGCCGAGCTGGCCAAGACCCTCCACCTCTCCCAGGGGACCGTGCGCAACTACCTGTCGACCGCGATCCAGAAGCTGGCGGTACGGAATCGGGCGGAGGCCGTGCGGATCGCGCGGGAGAAGGGCTGGCTGTAGGCCGCCCTCCCGGCTGTGAGCGGCGCTTTCAGCGCGTTCGGCTGTGAAGCCCGCGTCCGCGCCCGCGTCGGTTGAGCAGCGTCCGCAGGGGATGGCTGTGAGCGCCGCTTTCAGCGCTCCCGGCTGTGAAGCCCGCGCCCCCGCCCCCGTCCCCGGCCCCGCCCTCAGTTGAGCAGCGCCCGCGCCGCCCGCGCCTGGGCCCGCGCCCGTTCCTCCGCCACCGGATCGACCACCGCGACCAGCTCCGCGTACGCCTCCAGCTCCGCCGCGCCCTCCGTGAACGCGCCCCGCTGCACGAGCAGCCGCGCCCGGTCGTAGCGCAGCCGCGCCGGGTGCGCGGGCAGCAGCAGCCCCAACTCCACGGCCAGCAGGGCGATGTCGGAGCGCTCGGGGCGGGCGGCGGCCCACGCCCGTACGTTGTTCAGAATCCGCTGGACCACCTCGACCGGCGTCGCGGGCACCAGCAGCGCCGGGTCCAGCGGCGCCCCCGTCGCCCCCACCACCAGCAGCTCGGCGTCCGCCCGGGTCAGCACCCGGCCCCCGTCGAACGGGTCCGCCAGCACCATCTCGCCGCCCGAGGGCCCGAACCCCACCACGAAGTGCCCCGGCAGCGACACGCCGTACACCGGCGCACCCGCCCGCCGGGCCACCTCCAGCCACACCACCGACAGCAGGATCGGCAGCCCGCGCCGCCGCCGCAGCACCTCGTGCAGCAGGGAGGACTCCAGCCGGTCGTAGTCCCCGGCCGTGCCCCGGAACCCGCACTCCTCGCCGAGCAGCCGGGCCAGCGCCTCCGCCCACGCGCGCGGCCCGCCGGGGCGGTACGGCACCCGTCCGGCCAGCTCGTCCAGCGCCAGCTGCGCCGCGTCGAGCCCGGCCTCGTCAAGGGAGCCGTCCGCCTCCGCGCCGATCAGCAGGCACAGCGCGGAGAGGTCAGGACGGGACGAGCGGGCCTCCTCCGCGAACCTCCGCCGCAGCTCCGCCGACCGCTCGGCGGGCGGCGGGTACGGGGGCGGGAGGTACGGAGGGCGCTTCGCCGGTTCCTGGCCGTCCACGACGCCTCCTACGGCCGCCCGGCGCCGGAGCCGTCCGGTGCCCGGTAGTGGTGGTAGGCGTGGTGCGGGGCGAAGCCCAGGCGGTCGTACAGCATCCGCGCGCCCGTGTTGGACTCCTCCACCTGGAGCCACGCCGCCGAGGCGCCCTCGTCCAGGGCGCGCCGGGCCAGCGCGGCCATCACCTCGGTGGCCAGCCCCTGCCGTCGCCGGGCGGGATCGACCTCGACGGCCGCGAAACCGGCCCACCGTCCGTCCACGACACACCGCCCGATCGCCGCGGGCGCCTCACCCGCCGCGCCGGGCACCGTCGCGAACCACACCGAGGCTCCTTGGCCGAGCACCCGCAGGGCCACGTCGCTCACTCCCTTGCGCTGGTACCGCGCGAGCCACGCCTCGTCCGCCTCGCGGGAGAGGACCACACCGGCGCCCTCCGCCCGGTCCGCGACCGGCGCCAGGCCCCCGGTCCACAGCTCCGCCGTGACCTCCCGGGTCCAGCCGCGCTCCGCCAGCTCCGCGCACAGCGGCTCCGGCACGCCGTCGGGGCCGCTCGCGGTCTGGACGTAGGCGGGCAGGCCGCGCTCGTCGTACCAGCGTCTTACGGCGAGCAGGGCCGCGTCGAGCGGAAGCCCCGGATCACCCAGGGGCAGCACACTGTTCGCCCGCCGGGTGAAGCCCCCGGCGGCCCGCATTTGCCACCGTCCGAGCCACTCGCTCTCCACCGGTCGCCACGCCCGCGCGGCGACCTCGGCCAGCTCCGCGTACCCGGCCGCCGGACCGCGCCGACGTGCGGGAACGGCCGGAACGACCTTGCCCGCGACGAGCGCGGACTCCTCGATCCGTACCGTTCGGCCGTCCCGTTGTGTGATCATGAGCACGCCGTTGTCCCATGATGTGAGAACACCCACCGTGTCGGTGAACTTCTCACCCGGCCTCCCGGTCTGCGTCAACCGTCGTACCGAGACCCGTTTGCCCACGTCAGCAGGGGCAATTCGGACCTCGAGGCGTCCTGGCGCCGATATTTCCACTGGTCGGTCCACCCCTCCTGTTCGGATCACGTCCCAGAACGGAGATACTAGGGGCGGGCATCGACGACGCCGCGCTCCCGCGCGCCAGGCGGCGGAGCCTGAGGAGGCCCGCCAGCGCCCTATCGAGGAGGAACGACAGCGTGACCTACGTCATCGCGCAGCCTTGTGTCGACGTCAAGGACAAGGCGTGCATCGAGGAGTGTCCGGTCGACTGCATCTACGAGGGCCAGCGGTCCTTGTACATCCACCCGGACGAATGCGTCGACTGTGGTGCCTGTGAGCCGGTCTGCCCGGTCGAGGCGATCTTCTACGAGGACGACACCCCGGACGAGTGGAAGGACTACTACAAGGCCAACGTCGAGTTCTTCGACGAGCTCGGCTCCCCCGGTGGTGCCAGCAAGCTGGGCCTGATCGAGCGCGACCACCCCTTCATCGCCGCGTTGCCGCCGCAGGGCGAGTGACGCCGGGGCCGCTCCCGCGCGGCCCGCACGAAGACAGCACCGCCTCGGTCCCGTACGGCCAGTTCGCCGCCGTACGGGGCCGAGGCGTTCGCCGTTACCCACGAAAGCGAGCAAGCCCCGTGTCCGCAGTCTCCGACCGGCTCCCCACCTTCCCCTGGGACAAGCTGGAGCCGTACAAGAAGACCGCCGCCGCGCACCCCGGTGGCATCGTCGATCTCTCGGTCGGCACCCCGGTCGACCCGGTTCCCGCGCAGATCCAGCAGGCGCTGACCGACGCGGCCGACTCGCCCGGCTACCCGACGGTCTGGGGCACGCCCGCGCTGCGCGACGCGATCACCGGCTGGCTGGAGCGCCGCCTCGGCGCCCGTGACGTCACCCACCGCCACGTCCTGCCGGTCGTCGGCTCCAAGGAACTCGTCGCCTGGCTCCCCACCCAGCTCGGCCTCGGCCCCGGTGACCGTGTCGCCCACCCGCGGCTGGCCTACCCCACCTACGAGGTCGGCGCCCGGCTCGCCCGCGCGGACTACGAGGTCTACGACGACCCGCGCGACCTCGACCCGGAGGGCCTGAAGCTCCTCTGGCTGAACTCCCCGTCCAACCCGACGGGCGCGGTCCTCTCCCCGGAGGACCTCAAGGGGATCGTCGCCTGGGCCCGCGAACACGGCGTGCTGCTCGTCTCCGACGAGTGCTACCTGGAGCTGGGCTGGGAGGCCGACCCCGTCTCGGTCCTGCACCCGGATGTCAACGGCGGCTCCTACGACGGCATCGTGGCCGTCCACTCCCTCTCCAAGCGGTCCAACCTGGCCGGTTACCGCGCGGCCTTCCTCGCGGGCGACCCGGCCGTCCTGATGCCGCTCCTGGAGATCCGCAAGCACGGCGGCATGATGATCTCGGCGCCCACCCAGGCGGCGATGGCGGCGGCGCTGGCGGACGACGAGCACGTGCGCTCGCAGCGGGCTCGCTATGAATCCCGTCGGACGCGTCTGCGTGAGGCTCTGCTCGCGCACGGGTTCCGTATCGATCACAGCGAGGCGAGTCTGTACCTCTGGTCGACCCGGGGGGAGTCCTGCTGGGACACGGTGGCGCATCTGGCGGAGCTGGGGATTCTCGTCGCGCCTGGGGACTTCTACGGTGAGGCGGGGGCGGAGCATGTCCGCGTGGCCCTGACGGCCACGGACGAGCGGATCGACGAGGCGATCCTCCGGCTGAAGGCGTAACCAGCCGGGCCCGGCTGCCGCTGCTCCCGTGCCCACCCGTTCCGCCCTGCGGAACGACTGCCCACAGGAGCAGCGGCAGCCGTGCTGGTGTCAGCCGAGGGGGAGGCCGCTCTTGGAGACGTTGCCGAGGAGGCCGCCGGCCGTTCCCGTCGCCTTGGTCGCGGCCGGGGCCGCGTTCTTGACCGCGCCCGCCGCCGGGACGGCGTCCTGGACGACCTTGTTGCCGGCGAGGTGGGACACGCCGTCCAGCGCGCTGAGGCCGCCCAGGCCGGGCGTCGCGGACGGGTGCTGGGTTGCCGCCCCCGCGGTCCCGGCGACACCGACTCCCGCCACCGCACCCACGGCGGTGAGAAGCACGGCACGGGCAATCCGACGGCTCACAGGCAAAGACATGGTCGCTCCAATCAACGGTGATGAACTCCGCCGTGACTACCGCGCGAACCGACCGAAGGTTGCGGACACCCAAGGTAAAAAGACAATAACTACGGCCCGGTGACGATCCGCACGCTCGCCGGGGAGGACTCCGCCCCCGCCGTGCCCGCGCCCGGCGCCGGATGCCAGTTGCCCCCGCCGTTGGACGCGGTCCACTCCTGTCCCGCGTACGTCACCCGGGAGATCCGCAGCGCGGAGGAGTTGGCCACCGCCCACTGCGCGAGCTGCCACCCCCGCTCCCGCTCGTCGCGCCCGCTGGCGTCCGTCGTGTTGCCCTGCGGCACCGGAACCGTCACCGTCCGACCGCGCGCGGTCGCGGTCACGCTCGGGGACGGCGAGGGCGAGGGAACGGTCGTACCGCCCACCTCCGCGCCGGTCTCCTGGAGCGCGTCGCGCCCGAAGTCCCGTACCAGCGCGGTCCGTACGGCGTCCGGGCCCGCGTCCGCGCCGGTCGCCCGCATGGAGCGGCCGTCGCAGGTCAGGGTGGCCGCCGAGTAGCCGGTGAGCGCGGTGGCCAGCAGGGTGGCGTCCGACTCGTGCTTGGCGTACGCCTCCGGGAAGCCGCTGCGCTGCACCTTCTGCGCCGCGACGGTGAGCGGGAGTTCGGTGTAGTCCGGCACGCGCGCGAGGTGGGCGTAGAAGATGCCCGACGCGTACGCCGGGTCCATGATCTGCTCCTCGGAGCCCCAGCCCTGCGAGGGCCGTTGCTGGAACAGACCGAGCGAATCGCGGTCGCCGTGCTGGATGTTGCGCAGCCCGGACTCCTGGAGCGCGGTGGCCAGCGCGATGGTCACGGCCCGCAGCGGCATTCCGCGCCCGGTGCCGACGGCGGCGATGGTGGCCGCGTTGCCCGCCTGCTCGGGCGTGAACTCGTACGACGTCCGTTCGTCCGTCGCCGAGACCACCTTGCAGCCACGCGCGGCTCCGCCTCCGGTGACGTACTGCACCACGAGGTAGGCGGCGACACCGGACAAAACGAGCAGCGCCGCACAGATGCGCAAGACACGGCCGCGGCGCCTGGGAGGGGTGGGGGACGGCTCTGACACGCGTACAAGGTACTGGAGTGCGCAACCCCGTTCGCACGGGGACGGGGACGGGGCCCGCGTTAGGGTCGGGAGCATGGCCGAAACCTCGCTTGACCTCACGCTGGACGCCGCCGAGCTGACCGCGCGGCTCGTGGACATCCCCTCCGAGAGCGGGACGGAGAAGCCGCTCGCCGACGCGGTCGAGGCCGCGCTGCGCGCCCTGCCGCATCTGACGGTGGAGCGGTACGGCAACAACGTGGTCGCCCGGACCGCTCTCGGCCGCGCGGAACGGGTGATCCTCGCCGGGCACATCGACACCGTGCCGATCGCGGACAACGTGCCCTCCCGGCTCGACGAGGACGGCGTGCTGTGGGGCTGCGGCACCTGCGACATGAAGGCCGGTGTCGCGGTCCAGCTGCGCATCGCGGCCACGGTTCCGGAGCCCAACCGCGATCTGACCTTCGTGTTCTACGACAACGAGGAGGTCGCCGCCGAGCTGAACGGGCTGAAGAAGCTGGCGGAGGCTCACCCGGAGTGGCTGGAGGGGGACTTCGCGGTCCTGCTGGAGCCGTCCGACGGCCAGGTCGAGGGCGGCTGCCAGGGCACGCTGCGGGTCCTGCTGAAGACCAAGGGCGAGCGGGCGCACTCCGCGCGCGGCTGGATGGGCTCCAATGCCATCCACGCCGCCGCCCCGATCCTGGCCCGCCTCGCCTCGTACGAGCCCCGCTGGCCGGTGATCGACGGACTGGAGTACCGCGAGGGTCTGAACGCCGTGCGCATCGGCGGGGGAGTGGCGGGCAACGTCATCCCCGACGAGTGCGTGGTGACGGTCAACTTCCGCTACGCGCCGGACCGTTCGGAGGAGGAGGCGATCGCGCACGTCCGCGAGGTGTTCGCGGACTGCGGCGTCGAGGAGTTCGTGATCGACGACCACAGCGGCGCCGCGCTGCCCGGCCTCTCCCACCCGGCCGCCGCCGCCTTCATCGACGCGGTGGGCGGCGTCCCGATGCCCAAGTACGGCTGGACGGACGTCTCCCGCTTCGCCGCGCTCGGCATCCCGGCCGTCAACTACGGCCCCGGAAACCCCCACTTGGCGCACAAGCGGGACGAGCGCGTGGAGACCGCGAAGATCCTCGCGGGCGAGGAGCGGCTGCGCGGCTGGCTCACCGCGTAACGCCCAGTGGCTCACGGTGTGACGCCCGCACCGCACGGCGCCGCATCCCGGACATGCTCACGTCCCCCCGCCGTAACGGATGCGGATCTAGGCTGAGGACGAAACACCGGCAAGTGGAGGGAGCGCACATGGCCACGGGAAACCCCGAGGGGAAGAAGCGCCCGCCGGACGAGCAGCGGCTCGGTCCGGTCCTCAGGCGGCGCGGCCAGGTGCAGGCCAGCACCACCGACCAGCGGCTCCTGGACGAGCGCGCCCCCACCGACTGGGTGCACACCGACCCCTGGCGGGTCCTGCGCATCCAGTCGGAGTTCATCGAGGGCTTCGGCACGCTCGCCGAGCTGCCGCCCGCGATCAGTGTGTTCGGTTCGGCGCGCACCCCGGTGGACTCGCCGGAGTACGAAGCGGGTGTGCGGCTCGGACGCGGCCTGGTCGAGGCCGGCTGGGCCGTGATCACCGGGGGCGGTCCGGGCGCCATGGAGGCGGCCAACAAGGGCGCCCTGGAGGCGGGCGGCCTCTCGGTCGGCCTCGGCATCGAGCTGCCTTTCGAGCAGGGGCTCAACCAGTACGTCGACATCGGACTCAACTTCCGGTACTTCTTCGTCCGGAAAATGATGTTCGTTAAATATGCCCAGGGATTCGTCGTCCTGCCCGGCGGGCTCGGCACCCTGGACGAGCTGTTCGAGGCGCTCACCCTGGTCCAGACCCAGAAGGTGACCCGCTTCCCGATCGTCCTGTTCGGCAGCGACTACTGGGGGGGCCTGGTCGACTGGCTGCGCGGCACCCTGGTCGCCCAGGGCAAGGCGTCCGAGAAGGACCTGATGCTCTTCCACCTCACCGACGACGTGGACGAGGCGGTCGCGCTGGTCTCCAAGGAGGCGGCTCGCTGAACGCATCCCCAGGGACGGCCCCGCCGTCCCTGGGGATGACGCAGCTCAGGCCAGGCCCCGCCGCGCGGTCGCGGGCGGGCGGTGCCCGGCGATCGACGCCACCATGTCCAGGACCTGCCGGGTCTCCGCGACCTCGTGCACCCGGTACACCCGCGCGCCCAGCCACGCCGACACCGCCGTGGTCGCGAGCGTCCCGATCAGCCGCTCCTTGACCGGCTTGTCCAGGGTCTCCCCGACGAAGTCCTTGTTGGACAGCGACACCAGCACCGGCCAGCCCGTCGCCACCATCTCGCCCAGGCGGCGCGTGGCCTCCAGGCTGTGCCGGGTGTTCTTGCCGAAGTCGTGCCCCGGGTCGATCAGCACCGACTCGCGCGGCACGCCGAGCTCCACCGCCCGCTCGGCCAGCCCCAGGGTGACGTCCAGGATGTCGGCCATGACGTCGTCGTACGCCACCCGGTGCGGGCGCGTACGCGGCTCGGCGCGGCCCGCGTGCGTGCACACCAGGCCCACGCCGTGACGGGCGGCGACCTCCGCGAGGCCGGGGTCGGCGCCGCCCCACGCGTCGTTCAGCAGGTCGGCGCCCGCCTCGCACACCGCCTCGCCGACCTCGGCGCGCCAGGTGTCCACGCTGATCACCACGTCCGGGAACCGGCGCCGCACCTCGGCCACGAAGCCGACCGTGCGCCGCGCCTCCTCCTCGGCGGTGACCTCCTCGCCGGGGCCCGCCTTCACCCCGCCGATGTCGATGATCGCGGCTCCCTCGGCCACCGCCTGTTCCACGCGCGTCAGCGCGGCCTCGTCGGTGAACGTGGCGCCCCGGTCGTAGAAGGAGTCCGGGGTCCGGTTGACGATCGCCATCACCACCGGCTCGTGCGGCCCGAATTCCCGCGTGCCCAGCCTGAGCATCCCCTGTGACCTCTCCTCACCCGCCCACGGCGATACGGTCCGTGGGCCCTGACTGTCAGCGTCGCATGGCACGATCGGACCCAGACACATTGGGCCACCGGCACCGCGCCGGGCACATCGAGCTTGGGGAACCCTGGCGATGCTGATGTTCTTGTTCCTGGTCGTCGCGCTGGCCGTCGTGGTGGCCGCCGTGACGCTCGCCGTGGTGGGCGGCGGGGAGAGTACCCCGCTCCCGGAGGCCGCCCCCGAGCGGCTGACGGACCCGCTCCCGGCGGACCGCCCGGTCGGCGGCGCCGACGTGGAGAGCCTGCGCTTCCCGCTGGCCCCGCGCGGCTACCGCATGGCCGACGTGGACGACGCGCTCGGCCGTATCGCGGCCGAACTCGCCGAGCGCGACGCCCGGATCGCCGACCTGGAGTCCGCGCTCGCCGGTGTCCGCGGCACCGGGCCCACCCGCCTGGACAAGCCGGGTTCCGAGGAGGAGTGATGAGCGACGGCACCGCCCTGGCCGGGTCCGACGGCAGGCTCCGCTGCCCCTGGGCCCTGTCCGCCGAGGAGTACGTGGCCTACCACGACGAGGAGTGGGGCCGCCCGGTCCACGGCGACGACGCCCTCTTCGAGCGGCTCAGCCTGGAGGCCTTCCAGTCCGGCCTGTCCTGGATCACCATCCTGCGCCGCAGGCCCGGCTTCCGCGCCGCGTTCGCGGGCTTCCACATCGAGAAGGTCGCCGCCTTCACCGACGAGGACCGTGAGCGGCTGCTGGCCGACACCGGGATCATCCGCAACCGCGCCAAGATCGACGCCACGATCGCCAACGCGCGCGTGCTCGCGGGCTGGTCCGAGGGCGAGCTGGACGAGCTGATCTGGTCCCACGCCCCGGACCCGGCCGGACGCCCGGTGCCCAAGGTCCTCGGGGACGTGGCCGCCGTGACCCCCGAGTCCACCGCGCTGTCCAAGGCGCTGAAGAAGCGGGGGCTGCGCTTCGTCGGCCCGACGACGGCGTACGCGCTGATGCAGGCCTGCGGGCTGGTCGACGACCACCTGGAGACCTGCGTCGCCAGAGGGGTCACACGGGGCGCCTGAGCGGGCCTGCGCCGGTCAGCGGCCGAGGTACTCCGGCTTCCGCTTCTCCACGAACGCCCGGACCGCGATCGCGTGGTCCTCGGAGGTGCCCGCGCGGCTCTGGAGTTCGTCCTCCTTCTCCAGGGTCTCGGCGAGGGAGTGCGTCAGGCCGTAGGCCACCGACTCCTTGAGCGCCGCGTACGCCACCGTCGGCCCCTCGGCCAGCTTGCGGGCGACCCGTTCGGCCTCGGCGCGCAGCTCGGCGGCGGGCACCAGGCGGCTCGCGATGCCCAGCTCCAGCGCCTCCTGGGCGGTCAGGGAGCGCGGGAAGAGCAGCAGATCGGTGGCGCGGCCCGGGCCGACCACGCGGGGCAGCGTCCAGGAGACGCCCGAGTCGGCGGTCAGCGCGACCCCGGCGAACGAGGTGTTGAAGGACGCCGTGTCGGCCACCAGCCGGTAGTCCGCCGCGAGCGCGAAGCCGAAGCCCGCCCCGGCCGCGACCCCGTTCACCGCCGCGACCACCGGCTTCGGCGCGTCCACCAGCGCCCGCACGATCGGGTTGTAGTGCTCCCGGACCGTGCTCATCGTCTGCCCCGAGCCGGACTCCCGGTCGGCGGCCAGCAGTCCGATGTGCTCCTTGAGGTCCTGGCCCACGCAGAAGGCCCGCTCGCCCGCCGCCGTCAGCAGGATCGCCCGTACCGCCGGGTCGGCCGCGGCCGCCTCCGCCGCCTCCCGCAGCGCGTTCTTGGTCGCGATGTCCAGGGCGTTCATCGCCTCGGGACGGTTCAGCTCGATCGTCGCGAGCCCGTCGTTCACCTCGTAGAGCACGGTGTCGGCCATGGCGCGTCCCCTCCGGTGTCGCGGCTGTGACGTACCGACCGGTACGCCTTTGTCCGAGGACAGCATGGCGGAGATCGCCGCCTCTGGACCGCGGTGTCCGTGTGACCTGCGTCAAAGAAAACCGGTACGGACTCGTCCGGGTACCGTCCGCGGGGCGGAGCAGTATCGCAGGCACATCCCCGAATTGAGTGGTTTTGCTCGCGCGCGTTGCCCAAGCGATGCCGACCGATGTTGGTCATCGGGTCCTGCGATGCGGGATAATGGCTGGGAAGCAATGTGTTCGATGCCGGTGTCGCGCGTCCCCTCAGTGGACCGCGGGTGCCCTCCGTGGGGTCGTCGGCAGACGATGAGCCTGGTTTCAGGAAGGGGTACGAGCATGGCGGCCATGAAGCCGCGGACGGGTGATGGCCCGCTCGAGGTGACCAAGGAGGGGCGGGGCATCGTCATGCGCGTTCCGCTCGAAGGCGGCGGTCGACTCGTCGTCGAGCTGACCCCTGACGAGGCCGAGGCGCTCGGCGACGCCCTCAAGAAGGTCGTCGTCTGACGCGTTCCCGATCTCCAGACGGCTCCGGTACCGCTCGCGGTACCGGAGCCGTCTCGTTTTTCGCCGGTGTTCCCGCAGGTCCGGCGCCCGGCGGTCCCGCTCAGCGCTTGACGCCGCAGAGCAGCCCATCGCCCACGGGCAGCAGCGAGGTCACCAGTTCCCCGCTCTCGCGCACCGTGCGGAGCAGCTCGCGCAGGCGCAGCACCTCGGTCGGCTGCGGGCCCGAGTCGACCGTGCGGCCGCCCGCGAAGACGCCCTCGAAGGCCACCAGGCCGCCGGGGCGCAAGAGCCGCAACGATTCAGCGAGGTAGTCCGAGTACTCCAGGCGGTCGCCGTCGCAGAAGACGAGGTCGTAGCCCGCGTCCGCGAGGCGGGGCAGCACGTCCAGGGCGGGGCCGGGGATGAAGCGGGCCCGGTTGCTGGCGAAGCCGCTGGCGCGGAAGGCCTGCCGGGCGAACTGCTGGTGCTCCGGCTCGGGATCGACGGTGGTGAGTACCCCGTCCGGGCGCATTCCGTGCAGCAGATGGATTCCGGACACGCCGCAGCCCGTGCCGATCTCGGCGACCGCCTTGGCGTCCACCGAGGCGGCGAGCAGCCGCAGCGCGGCACCCGTGCTGGGCGTCACCGAGCGCAGTCCCGCGTCCCGGGCCCGGTCGCGGGCCCAGAGCAGCGGTTCGTCCTCGGCGACAAAGGCGTCGGCGAACGCCCAGCTCGTCTGCCGGTTGCCGGTAATGGCCCTCTCCTGTCCCCGTAATTGCCTCGGCGTGACTGTATCCGTTGGGGGCGGGAACCCGCAGATGGGACCGAGCGTTCAACAGGATGAGCCGGCGTTCCGCCGGACCGGCGGAACGCGACGGGGGCGAAGGGTGACGCAGGGTGCGGAACACATGCGCACGCAGCCGGATGACCCGGGGCGCCGCGCGTCAAATTCTCGTAAAACCGCTTATCCGGAGCTAACGGGCGAGGTGGCTATGGTAGGGGCTCCACTGGACACCACCAGAGCCGACAGGGGAGGTGCGGCCACGCCCGGGGACCGGGGAGGAGTGCTGCGGCGCTTCCTCGGGTCGGGCAGGCCGAAATCCGTGACCGACACCGCTGCTGACCGTCCCGCCGGAATCGCCGCGGGCGACTCCCAGACCGCGACCTTCGCCACCGACGCGGACGCACAGGCGTGGACTCCGCCCAGCTGGGAGGAGATCGTCAGCACCCACAGCGGCCGGGTCTACCGCCTCGCCTACCGCCTCACGGGCAATCAGCACGACGCGGAGGACCTCACCCAGGAGGTCTTCGTCCGGGTCTTCCGCTCCCTGTCGACGTACTCGCCCGGCACCTTCGAGGGCTGGCTGCACCGGATCACCACCAACCTGTTCCTGGACATGGTCCGGCGCAAGCAGCGCATCCGCTTCGACGCCCTCGGCGAGGACGCGGCCGAGCGCCTGCCCAGCCGCGAGCCCACCCCCCAGCAGGTCTTCAACGACGCCCACTTCGACGCGGACGTGCAGCAGGCCCTGGACACCCTCGCGCCCGAGTTCCGCGCCGCCGTCGTGCTGTGCGACATCGAGGGGCTGTCGTACGAGGAGATCGCCGCGACCCTGGGCGTCAAGCTCGGCACCGTCCGCTCGCGTATCCACCGCGGCCGCTCCCAGCTCCGCAAGGCCCTGGCCCACCGTTCGCCGGAGGCGCGCCGGGCCGAGCGCCGCTCCTTCCTGTCCCCGGTGCCCGCACTGGGGGGAGGGGGCACGCCCGCGTGAGCGCATCCCGGCCCGAACCCGCGACGGCACACCTCGCGGAACAGCATCTGGGAGACCGGCTCTCCGCCCTGGTCGACGGAGAACTCGGTCATGAGACGCGCGAGCGCGTCCTCGCCCACCTGGCCACCTGCGGCCGGTGCAAGGCGGAGGCGGACGCGCAGCGACGCCTGAAGAACGTGTTCGCGCAGGCGGCCCCGCCGCCGCCCTCCGAGAGCTTCCTCGCCCGCCTCCAGGGTCTGCCCGGCGGCGGCCCCGACAGCGGGGACCGGCTGCCCGGCGGCCCCTTCGGACCCGGCCCCGACGCCGGGGTCTTCGGCGTGCGCGACCCCGACCGCTTCGCCTTCGGCTACGTCCCCGCGGTACCGGCCCACGCGGCCGTCCCCGACGAACAGGGCTTCCGCATCCACCCCGTGGGGGAGCGGTCCGCCTCGCGCGGGCTGCGGTTCGCGGTCGCCGCCGCCGGTGCGGTCTCCCTCGCGGCCGTC
>NZ_WWIR01000570.1 GCF_009863025.1 Streptomyces sp. SID4985
CGGTCCCGCCGCCCGCCCCGGCCCCCGCGCCGTACGGCGCACCGCCGCCCGGCTACAGCACCCAGGGCGCGCCGGTCACCCCGGGCGCCCCGATGCCCCCGGGCTACGGCACCCCGCCCGGCCACGCGCAGGTCCCCGGCCAGCAGACCGCCCCGTACGGCGTGCCGCAGGGCGCCCCGCAGGGTGGCGCCGGGGTCGGCGCGGCGCTGCAGCTGTACAAGGAGGCGCCCACCGGGCAGCGCTGGACGCAGCAGAACAAGAAGCTGGTCCGCGTGGACCTGGGCGTCGCCGGTCAGCCGGTGCTGGCCCGTCAGGGCAGCATGGTGCTCTACCAGGGCAAGGTCGACTTCGCCTACAAGGGCGCCGGATTCGCCGGACGCATCGTCGGCAACGCCACCGGCCAGGAGATGCAGCTGATGCGCTGCACCGGCCAGGGACAGGTGTTCCTCGCCGACGACTCCACCCATCTCCACCCCATCGAGCTCCAGGGCGACGCGATCTGCGTCTCCGCCGAGAACGTCCTCGCCTTCGACGAGAGCCTCCAGTACGAGGTCCGCCGGATCGAGGGCCACGGCATCCCCGGCGGCGCACTGTTCACCATGCAGTTCCAGGGCACCGGCACGATCGTCGTCAAGACGCACGGCGTCCCGGTCGTGCTCCCGGTGACGCCGACGACCTTCGCCGACTGCCACGCGGTGGTCGCCTGGTCGGCGGGCGCGCAGGTGATCGTCTCCAGCCAGGTCCGGATGCGCCGCAACGCGTACGCGGGCGACACCGGCGAGAGCGTCAACCTCCAGTTCCGGGGCGCCCCCGGCAACTTCATCGTCGTCCAGCCGTACGAGGTCTGAGGGAGCCCGACATGTACCAGCCGCTCGCGGGCCACGCCCCCGCACCCGTCACCGCCCGCATGGAGAACCACGGCGGCCAGATGCTGAAGGTCGCCATGCAGACCGGCAACGACCTTCTCGCGCGCGCGGGTTCGATGATCTCCTACGAGGGGTTCATCCAGTACGAGCCCAACCCGCCCGCCGTCCGCCAGATCGCCCGCGACTGGATGACCGGCGAGGGCGCCCCGCTGATGAAGTGCTCCGGCGACGGACTGCTCTACCTCGCCGACTACGGCGCCGACGTGGTCGTCATCAACCTCGCCGGTGAGGGCATCTCCGTCAACGCCACCAATCTGCTCGCCTTCGACGCGCAGCTGACCTGGGGCGTCGAACGGGTCAAGGGCATGGCCAAGTTCGCCGGGCAGGGCCTGTGGAACACCACGATCTCCGGCCAGGGCTGGGTCGCGCTGACCTCGCGCGGCACGCCGATCGTCGTCGACTGCGGCGGCGGCGAGGACGAGACCTTCGTCGACCCGGACGCGCTCGTGGCCTGGTCCCCGAACCTCAAGGTGAAGGGCAAGCGCAGCTTCAAGGCCCAGTCGCTGATCGGCCGGGGCAGCGGCGAGGCCTACCAGCTGGCCTTCTCCGGCCAGGGCATCGTCGTCGTCCAGCCCAGCGAGGACAGCACCGACCGCCTCCGGTTCCGGGGCTGAGGGGGAGCAGACACACCATGCAGAGCCCGCTTTTCGCGCACAACGACCGCCAGACCCAGGACCGCTGGAGCCTGCAGAACCAGCAGATGCTCCGCGTCACCCTGGAGGGCCACGACGACCTCCTCGCCCGCAAGGGCTCCATGGTCGCCTACCAGGGTCTGGTCGAGTTCGACGCCGAGTACCGCACCCAGGGCCAGCGCCGCGCGCGTGCCCACACCGGCGAGGGCCTGGACCTGATGCGCTGTCACGGCCAGGGCACCGTCTACCTGGCCAACCTCGCCCAGCACGTGCACCTCCTGGACGTCGAGCAGGAGGGCCTGACGGTCGACAGCGCCTACGTCCTCGCCATGGACTCCTCGCTGCACCACGAGGTCATCGCCGTGGACAGCCTCTACGGCATCTCCGGCTCGGGGAAGTACCAGCTCAACATCACCGGACGCGGCAAGGTCGCCCTCATGACCTCCGGCCCGCCGCTCTTGATGCAGGTGACGCCCGACAAGTACGTCAACTGCGACGCGGACGCGATCGTCGCCTGGTCCACCTCGCTGCGGGTGCAGATGCAGGCTCAGACGCACTCCTCCGGGGTGTGGCGGCGGCGCGCCAGCACCGGTGAGGGATGGGAGCTGAGCTTCATGGGCTCCGGCTTCGCCCTGGTGCAGCCCAGTGAGCTGATGCCGCCGCAGCACGCGCGGATCGGCGGCGGGGTCGCCGCCCAGTTCGGCATGGGCCAGCAGGGCGCCCGCGGACAGAACCAGGGCAACGTCTGGGGCTGACCGCGCCCGGACGAAAGCCGACCGCGCCCGGACGAACGTAAGGGGCTCCCGTCACTGCGGGCGCCCCTTACACGTTCACAGCCGTCAGAGCCTGGTGCGGCTCGCCTCCAGCAGCCGCAGGACCGACTCGTCGGCCACGTCCGCCACCTCGTCGTACGCGAACCAGCGCAGGTCCAGCGACTCGTCGCTGATCGCGTGCTCGGCACCGCGCGGGGCGAGGACGGCGTACTGCACGTCGTAGTGCCAGTGGCAGGGGGCCGGGATCGGATGCCGGTCCAGGCGGACCGGGCCGCCGGGCAGCAGGGTCAGACCCGTGATCCCGGACTCCTCGGTGGCCTCGCGCAGCGCCGCCTCCGCCAGCGTCGCGTCGCCCGGCTCGCAGTGGCCGCCCATCTGGAGCCACATCCGCAGCTTCCTGTGCAGCGTGAGCAGCACCCGGTCGTGCTCGGGGTCGATCACCAGCGCGCTGGCCGTGACGTGACCGGCGTGGCAGGACTTCCACATGCCGTCCGGGTGGGCGGCCAGATGCTCAAGGTAGGCGTCGCGCAGCTCGCCCTGGTCCGCGTACTCCTTGAGCACGTGGACCGCGTCGTCGTACAGGCTCACTCGGTCTCGTCGCCCTTGCTCTCGCCGGTCTCGCCCTCGTCCTTCTTGAGGTCGGGCTTCTCCGCGCCCCCGCTCGCCGCCTCGCCGAGCATCTTGTCCAGCTCGGAGAAGTCCAGCTGCTCGCGGTGCACGAAGCCGTCCGGGTCGTCCAGGTCGGTGGCCGTCGGCAGCATGTCCGGGTGGTGCCACAGCGCGTCCCGGCCGTCCACCCCGCGCGCGTCCGTGAGCGAGGCCCACAGGCGCGAGGCGTCGCGCAGCCGGCGCGGCCGCAGCTCCAGGCCGATCAGCGTGGCGAAGGTCTGCTCGGCCGGACCACCGCTCGCGCGGCGGCGGCGCAGCGTCTCGCGCAGCGCGTCGGCGGACGACAGACGCGGCTTCGCGGCCGCGTGGACCACCGCGTCCACCCAGCCCTCGACCAGCGCGAGCGCCGTCTCCAGACGGGCCAGGGCGGCCTTCTGCGCGGGCGTGTCCTCGGGCTGGAACATGCCCTGCTGCAGCGCGTCCTGCAGCTGCTCGGGGTTCTGCGGGTCGAACTGGCCGACCACGTCCTCCAGCTTGGCGGTGTCGACCTTGATCCCGCGCGCGTACCCGTCGACCGCGCCGAACAGGTGCGAGCGCAGCCACGGCACGTGCGCGAACAGACGCTGGTGGGCCGCCTCGCGCAGGGCCAGGTACAGCCGCACCTCCTCCTTGGAGACGCCGAGGTCCTTGCCGAACGTCTCCATGTTGACCGGGAGCAGCGCGGCCTGGCCCACCGGGCCGAGCGGCAGGCCGATGTCGGTCGAGCCGACGACCTCGCCCGCGAGCACACCGACGGCCTGGCCGATCTGGGTGCCGAACATGGCGCCGCCCATGGAGCGCATCATGCCGATCAGCGGGCCCGCCATGGCCTGCATCTCCTCCGGCAGGACGTCGCCCATGGCCGCGCCGACACGCTCGGCGACCGGGTCGACCAGCTCCTTCCAGGCCGGGAGGGTGGCCTCGACCCACTCCGCGCGCGACCAGGCCACGGCCGTGTTCGCGCCGGAGGGCAGCGAGGTCGCGTCGTCCAGCCACAGATCGGCCAGGCGCACGGCCTCCTGCACGGCGGTGCGCTCGGAGGGGCCGACGCTCGCGTCCTTGACGCCGTCGGGGGTGCCCTGGGCGACCGTCTGGCGGGCGATCTGCTTGGCCATGTCCCAGTTCACCGGGCCGCCCTCGTACGAGAGCATCTGACCCAGCTGCTGGAAGGCCGCGCCCAGGTCGGTGGGGTTCAGGGAACCGAACATCGCGGCGAGCGGATTGTCGGCGCCGGGGCCGCCAAAGCCACCGGCTCCCGGCAGGCCGCCGAAACCGAAGGGGTTGGCCGGTCCCTGCCCACCACCGCTCTGCTGGTCCTTCTTCTTGCCCTCGTCGCCGTCTTCCGGCTCCTCCGGCGGAAGGCCGAATCCGAATGGGGTGTCACTCACGGGGTTCCTCGGCTGGTAAGGCCACCGGTTTCCTCCGGCGGCGCGGCTGCCCGACTTCTCCACCCAGCGTAGACACCCGGACCGGATTGGGCCTCGGTGCTTCGCCCACGCAAGGGCTGCGGCAGGATGGATGCACCTGGTACGGGCGCGTCGTCCGCGCCCGTACTGAAGACAACCGCTGGAGACGCCCGGTGAGTTCCCCAGATCCGCAGGTTCGCGCAGCGCGAAACCCGACATTTCCGTCCCCCGTGCGCGGCCCCGTCGTCGCGGTCACCGGTGCGGCCGGCGGGGTCGGCGCGCTGCTCACGGAGCGGCTCGCCGCGAGCGAGGAGGTCCGGCAGGTCGTCGCCATCGACGAGCGGCGCGGGGAGTGCGCGGACGCGGTGTGGCACATCCTCGACGTGCGCGACCCGGCCATCGCCGACAAGCTGCGCGGCGTCGACGTGGTCGTGCACCTCGCGCTCGACCTGGACCTCGGCAGCGATCCGGCCGCCCGCACCGCCTACAACGTCCGGGGGACCCAGACCGTGCTGACGGCCGCCGCCGCGGCCGGTGTCCGCCGGGTGGTGCTGTGCACGTCGGCCATGGTCTACGGCGCGCTCCCGGACAACGAGCTGCCGCTGTCGGAGGACGCCGAGCTGCGCGCGACGGCCGAGGCCACCGGGGTCGCGGACCTGCTGGAGATCGAGCGGCTGGCCCGGCGCGCGCCCCGGGCGCACCCCGGCCTCAACGTGACCGTGGTCCGGCCCGCCGTCCTGGTGGGCGGCACCGACACCGCGCTCACCCGCTACTTCGAGTCGCCCCGGCTGCTGGTCGTGGCCGGGTCGCGGCCCGCGTGGCAGTTCTGCCACGTCGAGGACCTGTGCACGGCCCTGGAGTACGCCGTCCTGGAGAAGGTGGAGGGGGAACTCGCCGTCGGCTGCGACGGCTGGCTGGAGCAGGAGGAGGTCGAGGAGCTGAGCGGCATCCGGCGCATGGAGCTGCCCTCGGCCGTCGCGCTCGGCGCCGCCGCCCGGCTGCACCGGATCGGCCTCACCCCGTCCCCGGCGGGCGACCTGGCGTACACGATGTACCCCTGGGTGGTCAGCGGCAGCCGACTGCACGCGGCCGGGTGGCGGCCGCGCTGGACCAACGAGGAGGTCCTGGCGGAGCTGCTCGAGGAGGTCGCCGGGCGGCACACGGTCGCCGGACGGCGCCTGGGCCGCAAGGACGCGACGGCGGCGGGCGCCGCGGGCGCGACGGTCGCGCTGCTCGGCGCGGCGGCGGTGGTCCGCCGGGCCCGCAGGGCGCGCCGCATCCTCTGACGGCGCTTTCTTCGTAACCCTCTCCCCGGCATGGCCTGCTCCCCTCGGCCGAGCTTCGCGTTCCCGCATGTCCGGGGCGTGCGGCACCATGGAGACATGGCACCCACGAACGATCACCCCGGCGAGCAGGCCGCTGAGAACCCCGTCAAGCTGATCGGCATCCGGGACACCCCGCTCTCGCTCGACGAGGTGTACGCGGCCGTCGGCGACCCGGCCGCCGGTGGCATCTCGCTCTTCGTGGGCACGGTGCGCAATCACGACCAGGGCGCCGACGTGGACGCCCTCGGCTACTCCTGCCACCCCAGCGCCGAGGACGAGATGCGGCGCATCGCCGAGAAGGTCGCCGCCGAGTACCCGGTGCGCGCGCTCGCCGTCCTCCACCGGGTGGGCGACCTGGGCGTCGGGGACCTCGCGATCGTCGCCGCCGTGTCGTGCCCCCACCGCGCCGAGGCGTTCGAGGCGTGCCGCAGGCTCGTCGACGACGTCAAGCACCAGGTGCCCATCTGGAAGCACCAGCGGTTCTCCGACGGCACCGAGGAATGGGTCGGCGCCTGCTGATCACCGTCGGGCACCGGCTGATCATCGTCACATTGGGCCGACCGGGTCCTCCGCTTGCGTAACCGGTGCCCTGGCGTGAGCGTTATGAGTGCGAGCGGTTAATCTGCTGATCACTCAGTTCGCGGACGCTCATGGGGTTGGGAGGTCGGCATGGCGGCGCTCGCCTGGTTGCTGATTCCGGTTGTCGCTGCTGTCGTGGCGAGCCTGTGGGGAAGCTGGGCCAACCGGACCCGCAGGGCCCGCAGCGACGGCCCGGAGCTGGACGGATACGCCCGCTTCCGCGAGGCCATGGAGAAGTCCCGTACGGGTGCCCGCGGCGCGTGACAAGGGTGCCCTGACGGTGTGCTGACAGGCCCGTCCCGTACTGTCGTGCCATGCCACGCCGCACCGCGACGATGCTCGCCTCCACCCTGATGCTGATCGCGCTCCTGTGCGCGGGGGTGCTCATCCCCGTGCCGTACGCGGAGATGTCTCCGGGGCCGACCGTGAACACGCTCGGGGAGCACGACGGCGAGCCGGTCCTCCAGATCGCGGGGCACAAGACCTATCCGACGGACGGCCATCTGAACATGACCACCGTCCGGGTCACCAGCGCCGACTTCCGCATGAACCTGGTGCAGGCGGTCTACGGCTGGCTGGCGCACGACAGCAAGATCGTGCCGCACGACACGCTCTACCCGGACGGCAAGACCGAGGAACAGTCCACCCAGGAGAACGCCGAGGAGTTCAGCCAGTCCCAGGAGAGCGCCAAGGTCGCCGCCCTGGAGGAGCTGAAGGTCCCGGTGAAGTCCTGGGTGATCGTCTCCACCGTGATCAAGGACTCCCCGGCCGAGGGCAGGTTGCACGCGGGTGACGTGATCAAGGCCGTGGACGGCACCGCGGTCAAGCAGCCCTCCGACGTGGCCAAGCTGGTGACGCGGCACAAGCCCGGCCAGAAGGTCGTCTTCACGGTCGTCCCGGCCAAGGAGCAGGCCGCCGCCGAGAAGGCGCACAAGGACGCGACCAAGACCCAGGACGTCACGATCACGACGGGCACGTCCGAGGACACCGGCACCAAGCGGGCCATCGTCGGCATCTCCGCCGGGACCGACCACACCTTCCCGTTCACCGTCGACATCAAGCTCGCGGACGTCGGCGGCCCCAGCGCCGGTCTGATGTTCGCGCTCGGCATCTACGACAAGCTCACCCCGGGCAGCCTCACCGGCGGCAAGTTCGTCGCGGGCACCGGCACCATCGACGACTCCGGCGCGGTCGGGCCGATCGGCGGCATCGAGATGAAGACCGTCGGCGCGCGCGACAAGGGCGCCCAGTACTTCCTGACGCCCGCCGACAACTGCGCGGCCGCCGCCCAGGACACCCCGAGCGGCCTCACCCTCGTCAAGGTCAAGACCATCCACGACGCCCTCGGCGCCCTGAAGGACATCCGCACCGGCGACACGGCCGCGCTGCCGAAGTGCACGACGAAGGGCTGACCGGGCGCTGACCCGCCGGAGGGCACCCGTAGCGGGCGCCCTCCCCGGAGCGGCGCGGACTCAGTCCTCGAACGTCGCCGCCAGCGCCTCCGCCAGTCCCGGCACCAGGTCGGGGCCGGTCAGCACCTCGGTCGGCGAGTCCTTCTCGCGCAGCCGGATCGCGGAGTCGCGCCCGCCGCCGCGCAGGACCGCGACCGTCATGCGGACCTCCTGGCGCTCGGGGTGGGAGGCCACCCACTTGGCCAGCTTGGCGCCGCTCAGGCCCTGCGGGACCTGGTTCTCGGCGGACGGCGGCAGCATCTGGCGCTCGACCGTGAGCGCGCAGCCGGTCACCGCGTCGGGCCAGGCGATGGTGGCGAGGAACTCGTCGAGCGGCCGGTCGGCGGGCACCTCTTCCTGTTCGATGGGCGTGAGCCCCGTCTCGCCCGTGTCCTCGGCCAGGCCGAGCTGGGCCGCGAGCGCGGGTTCCCGGGTCCGCAGCCGTGCGGTGTCGACAAGGGCGAAGAGGCGGGCGGGCTGGTCCCAGCCGAGGCCGGAGGCGTACTCGTCGATCTCGAGTACGGCCCGGGTGAGCGGGTTCGCCGCCATGGGAGTGTTGGACATGGTCACAATCCTGCCTCGTTCCCGGCCGGAATCGGGAACCGAGCAAACCGTGAGTAAGTTGCATAGGTGGGGGCCCGCGATCACGGGGGGCCGCCGAGGGCCCGCGAACACGAGGGTCTGACGGATCGACAGCGACTTCGAGGTAAGCACCTTGGCTTTCCAGATGCCGGACCGGGGCGGAGGCCCGACGGGACCGCGGACGAGGGGGGACCGCCCGTCCCGGCGCGTGAGGACCCTGCTCGTGACGCTGGGCGTCCTGGCGGCCCTCGGCATGGCCTTCACCATGTTCGCGGGCTTCTGGACGGACTGGCAGTGGTACCGCTCGGTGCACTACTCGTCGGTCTTCACCACCACCCTGTGGACCAAGACCGGGCTCTTCTTCGTCTTCGGTCTGCTGATGGCCCTGGCGGTGGGCTTCAACATCTGGCTCGCGCACCGGCTGCGCCCCCCGCTCAGCGCCATGTCCATGGAGCAGCAGAGCCTGGACCGGTACCGGATGGGTATCGCGCCGTACAAGACCTGGCTGCTGCTCGCCGTCACCGCGCTCGTCGGCCTGGTCGCCGGCGCCTCGGCGGCCGGCCAGTGGCGGACCTGGCTGATGTGGGTCAACGGCGTGCCCTTCCACCAGAGCGACCCGCAGTTCCACCTCGACGTCTCGTTCTACGCGTTCGATCTGCCCTGGTACCGCTTCCTGCTGGCCTTCGGCTTCGCCACGACGGTCCTCTCCCTGATCGCCGCCGCGCTCACCCACTACCTGTACGGCGGGCTGCGCGTCACGAGCCCGGGTGCGCGCGCCTCGGCCGCCGCGACCGGCCATCTGTCCGTGCTCCTCGGCGTGTTCGTGGCGCTGAAGGCGGTCGCCTACTGGCTCGACCGGTACGGCCTCGCGGTGAAGTCCAGCGGCTTCAAGGCGACGGACAACTGGACCGGTCTGCGCTTCGTGGACGCCAACGCCTATCTCCCGGCCAAGACGATCCTGTTCTGCATCGCCGTCATCTGCGCGCTGCTGTTCTTCGCCACCCTGTGGCGGCGCACCTGGCAGCTGCCCGTCATCGGCTTCGGCCTCATGGTGCTCTCCGCCATCCTGATCGGCGGCGTCTACCCGGCCATCGTGCAGAAGTTCCAGGTCCAGCCCAACGAGCAGGCCAAGGAAGCGCCGTACGTCCAGAAGAACCTCACGGCGACCCGCCAGGCGTACGGCATCGACCACACCGACGTCAGCGGGTACCCGGGCAAGTCCGCGACCTCCGACAAGACCATGCTGCGCGACCAGGTCGGCGCCACGGCCAGCATCCGCATCATGGACCCGAACGTGGTCTCGCCCACCTTCCAGCAGAGCCAGCAGATCTGGGACTACTACGGCTTCCCGAAGAACCTGGACGTCGACCGGTACAGCACCAAGGACGGCAAGGACCAGGACACGGTCATCGGCCTGCGCGAGCTGGACCTGACCGGCATCCCGAAGCACAACTGGATCAACGACCACTTCCGCTACACCCACGGCTACGGCGCGGTCGCCGCCAAGGGCACCGAGGCCGACGACAAGGGCCGCCCGGTCTTCATCGAGAAGAACCTGCCCTCCACGGGCGAACTCGGCGAGTACCAGCAGGAGATCTACTACGGCGAGAAGACCACCACGTACTCCATCGTGGGCGGTCCGCAGAAGGAGATCGACTACTCCGACTCCCAGGGCGACAAGGACACCAGCTACCGCGGCAAGAGCGGTGTCGCGCTCGACAACCCGCTCAACCGGGCCGCGTACGCGGTGGCGTTCAACGAGCCGCAGATCTTTTACTCCGGGGCGATCGGCAAGGGCTCGCGCATCCTGTACAACCGCACGCCCAAGGACCGCGTCGAGGCCGTCGCCCCCTGGCTGACCATCGACGGCGACGCCTACCCGGCCGTGGTCAACCACCGCATCCAGTGGATCGTGGACGCCTACACGACCTCCAACGGCTTCCCCTACGCCTCGCGCACCACCCTCGGGGACACCACGGCCGACTCGCTGACCGCCACCAACAACTCCCGTGCGGTGGTGGCCCAGCAGAACCAGGTCAACTACATCCGCAACTCGGTCAAGGCGACGGTCGACGCCTACACCGGCGAGGTCAAGCTCTACCAGTGGGACACCGAGGACCCGGTGCTCAAGACCTGGATGAAGGCGTTCCCGCACACGGTGAAGCCCCGCGCGGAGATCTCGGGCGACCTGATGGCCCATCTGCGCTACCCGCAGGACCTGTTCAAGGTCCAGCGCGAGCTGCTGAGCCGCTACCACGTGACGGACGCGAAGACCTTCCTCAGCGGCAACGAGGTCTGGCAGGTCCCGGACGACCCGACCAACGACTCGCGCAGCGCGGTCCCGCCGTACTACCTGAGCATGAAGATGCCCGACCAGAAGGAACAGGCCTTCTCGCTGACGACCACCTTCACACCCAAGGGCCGGGACAACCTCAGCGCGTTCATGGCCGTGGACTCCGACCCGCGCTCGGACGACTACGGCCGGATCAGAATCCTGAAGCTGCCCACGAGCACCACCGTGGACGGCCCGGAACAGGTGCAGAGCCAGTTCAACTCCGAGCCGGAGATCGCCGAGACGATCGCCCTGCTCAGCAAGGGACACTCCCAGGTCGAGTACGGCAATCTGCTCACCGTCCCGCTCGACGGCGGCCTGCTCTACGCGGAGCCGGTGTACGTGCGCGGCGGCAAGCTGAAGTACCCGCTGCTGCGCAAGGTGCTCGTCACCTACGAGGGCAGGACCGCCTTCGAGGACACCCTGGACCAGGCGCTGGACAAGGTGTTCGGGGTGAAGGGCACCACCGAACCGCCGGGGAGCGGCACCACCGAGCCGCCGAAATCGGAGAACCCGACGGTCCGGCAGGCCCTCGACGACGCCCAGAAGGCGTTCGACGCCGGGCAGAAGGCGCTCAAGGACGGCCCCGACTGGGACGCGTACGCCAAGGCGCAGAAGGACCTCCAGGAGGCGCTGCGCAAGGCGGAGGAGGCCCAGTCGAAGCCCGCCGAGTCCGCGAAGCCGACCAAGCCGGCCGAGCCCTCCAAGCCCGCCGAGTCCGCCAAGCCGGCGGCGTGACCGACCCCGCCCCGCGTCGTGATACGGTTGGCACACAACGACGCGGGGTGGAGCAGCTCGGTAGCTCGCTGGGCTCATAACCCAGAGGTCGCAGGTTCAAATCCTGTCCCCGCTACTGAA
>NZ_WWIR01000571.1 GCF_009863025.1 Streptomyces sp. SID4985
GCCTGGCTGGACGTGGCCGGGGTGCGGCTCGCCGCCGGGCAGGCGCCGGACGCGCCCGCGGTCGAGGCGGCCGCCGACCGCGCCCATCATCAGTGGGGCCGGATCGAGAACCCGGCCCGCGCCTGTGAACTGGGGCCCGCGCTGGCCGACTTGAGGCTTCGGGTGCCGGGTCGGCGGGACGGCGCCCTGGACCATGTCCGGCGGGAGCTGCACAGGCTGACGGAGCGTCAGGCCGACGTCACCAGGTGAAGCCCTGCTGGATGTCCATGCAGGCGTCGGCCTTCTCGCCGTTCAGCACGGCGGCGCTCTCCGGGACCTTCTTCGGCTTGGGCTTCGGGAAGGTGTCCCCGGTGCGCCAGTCCGCGCCGACGACGAGCGTCACGCCCTGGACGTCGTCCGACTGGCGGGCCCGCTTGAGCGGGATGTGCAGGGCGTCGGCCACGGCCTGGGCGTCGCCCTCCTGGTCGGGGCCGGGGTAGAGCACCTCGGTGTCGGGCTCGGCGGCGGGGGTGGTGTCGGCCGTGGCGCCGGAGAACCCCTGGTTCTGGAGGAGCTTGGTGACGGCCGAGGCGCGCTGGGGAGCCGGGGCCTCCATGGCGGTGCCCGTGCCGTTGCGGACCCGTACGGCGATGTCGGCGGGCAGGGCGGCGGGGTCGGTGGAGGTGGCGGCGGGCGTGGGCTTCTTGTCGGCGAGGCCGGTCAGCGCGTCATCGTCGCGGACCATGGAGATGAGCTGTTCGGCGTCGCCCGGGGCGGGCACGAGCCGGTTGCGGTCCTGGGTCCACTGCACGGTGGGCAGGGTGGTCATGGTGATGCCGTCGGTGGGCACCTTCTGCAGCTCCATCGACAGGTCGTACAGCTTCTTGACCGTGCCGAGCCCCTCGTCCACGGTGAGCGCGTCGGTCGCGGCCTCCGCGAGCTTGCGCATCTCCTCGGGGTTGCCGAGCCGGGCGTTGGCGCGCAGCTGGCGGACCATGGAGTTGATGTACATGTGCTGGGCGTGGGTGCGGCCGATGTCGGTGCCGTCCTCGAAGCCGTAACGGGTGCGCAGCCACTGCAGGGCCTGCTTGCCCTTGACCGGGTGGGTGCCCTTCTCCAGCTTCAGGCCCGAGCCGTGGCCCTCGGCGGTGTGCGACCAGACGTTCTGCTTGACGCAGACGGGGACGCCGCCGATGGCGTCCGCCATGGAGACCACGCCGGAGAAGTCGACCATCATGAAGTGGTCGATGTGCACCCCGGTCAGCTCCGTCCACGTGGCGACCGTGCAGCCGGGGCCGCCCCGGCCCAGCGACTCGTTGGCCATGGAGAGGGAGAGCGCCGGGTAGACCTTCCCGGTGTCCGGGTCGGTGCACTTGGGGATCGGGATCATGGTGTCGCGGGGCAGGCTGATCACCGACATGTTGCTGCGGTCGGCCGACAGGTGCAGCAGCATCTGCACGTCCCCGAGGGGCGGGCGGCCCACGTCGCCCTTGGAGCCGCCGAGCTTGAGGTCCGAGGCGGTGTTCCGGCTGTCGGAGCCGATCATCAGGATGTTCAGCGGGGTCTGGCCCGCGGCGTTCGGGGTGGCCTCCGGCACGGGGGTGTCGCCGAGGTTGAGCCGGGCCTTCTTGATGTTTCCGTTGAGGTGCTCGTAGTAGACGAAGCCCGCGCCGGCGGTGCCGATGACCAGCATCGCGAGGGTGGCCGCGGACCACTTCAGTATGCGGCGCCCGCGCCGGGGCCGTCCCGCGCCCTTTCCGGTGCCCTTGGCGTCCTCGCCCGGCCGGTCCGCGGGTCCTGTCGCGAACTCCTCCGCACGCAGGCTGTTCGCCGTCATCCCGTGACCTCCCACCCCTGGCCCGGACCCCGGGGCCACCGAAAGAATCGCCCAACGCCGGTCAAGCGGTGGGCGCTGGGGCCCGTCGGACAGGCCCTGGGCCACACCGGTCCGGGAGCGCTCACCCTAGCCGCGCGGTTCGGTGTCAACCGTCGGCGGTGAGATATTCCACTCCCGTACAACCGGTGTATTGGGCCTGTTTGTTGGGAAAGGCGCGGTTCGTCTTGGCCACAGTTTTACTCGGAGTTCTGCCGCTGGAGCTTGAAAGCCCCTTGCGCGTAAGGGTGTTGGGTCACCGATGGGCGGAACGCGCCGGTGGCGCGGAGGGGGTGTCCGGGGTGTGCGCGGGGCCCGCGTTCGCCGCCACGACCAGCGCCGCGACCGCCACCACGGCCGCCACGACACCCCGGGTGAGGGAGCCGTCGCCCGCGTCCCGGCGCGGCCGGGGGCGGGGGGACGCGCCAGTGCGTCCAGGGGCGGCTGATGTACGTCCGGGCACGATGACCTCGTTACGGCGGGTGACGAGTCGGGTACGCGTGAGCCGCCGATTAACCTAGGGCTGCGCGCTCCCAACGACAAGGGGGCCCAAGGGAGTTGGGGAGGAAGCCCGATGTGCGAGCGGAACGATCCGGCCGCCGTCGCGGAGGGGTTGAGGCGACGCCTGGCGGAGGCCCGCCGCACGCTGGCCGACGGCGCCGCCGAGGAGGCCGGAGCCCGTTACGCCGCCGTTCTCGCCGAGGCCGAGGAGTATGAGGGGCGCGAGGGAGCCGGTGCGTACCGCCTCACCGCCGAACGCGCCGCCGCCCTGCTCGGACTCGGTGAGAGCGCCCTGGAGTCGGGCGAACTGACCGACGCCCTGGGCTACTTCGAGCTCGCCGGGGAGCTGCTCGCGGACGAGCCCGCCCCGGCCCGCGCCCCGGTCCTGCGCGGCCGCGCCGTGGCGCACTACCTCACCGGTGAACTCCGTTACGCCGTACACCTGCTGGAGTCCGGCCTCGCCGAACTGGCCCGCGCCGAACCGCAGGACCCCGACGCCCTGGTGCTGCTCCACGCCACCGCCATCGGGCCGTACATGGACATGGGCGCCCACCACCACGCCGCCCGCGCCGCCGAGTCCGCGCTCGCGCTCGCCCCGCGGGTGTCCGACCCCGCGCTGGTGGCCCGGGCCCACCGCTCGGTCGCCCGCACCCTGCTCGCCCAGGGGCGGCACGCCGAGGCGGACGCCTCCCTCGCGACGGCCGCCGGGCTGTACGACCGCCTCGGTCTGCGCACCGAACTCGCCCACTGTCACTGGATGCGCGGCTATGTCCGCGCCCAGGCCGGACAACTGGCGGGCGCCGAGGAGGAGTTGCGGCAGGCGCTGCTGATGCTCGGGGAGACCCGCGCCGCCCTCTACCGCAGCCAGGTCGCCGTGGAACTGGCCGACGTGCTGCACCGGCGCGGCAGTTCGGGCGACGCCGCCGAGCTGCTGGCCGGGGTGCTCGGGGACTTCTCCTCCGAGCGCGGCGCGGTCCACGCGGCCGCCGCGCACCGGCTGCTCGGCATCATCGCCGAGGACGCCCACGACACCGAGGCCGCCGAGGAGCACTACGTCCGCGCGCTCAGCCTTCTGGAGCGGGCCGGGGCGGCGGGAGATCTGGCCGATCTGTGCCGGTTGCTCGGCGACCTGCTGCGCCGGAGCGGCCGTACGGAGGCGGCGCTGGACGCGTACCGGACGGGGCTCGGCCACCGCACCGCACCCGGCAGCACCACGCTCGGCCCCGCCCAGCTCTGAGGGGGCGCGTGGGTCGGCTCCGGTCGCGGCCACGCCCGCCCCGGCCCCGAGCGCTCTCACACCTGGACGCGCCCCTGCTTGCGCACGTCCGCCAGGCGCAGGGCGCCGATCTGGACGGCGGCCTGCGTCGCGTCGTTCGGCACGTCGCCCAGGCCGCCGTTGGTCAGCGCGAAGGCGTCCTGGCCGACCCGGACGGCGGCCACGTCCAGGGTGAGCAGCAGGTCCTGGTCGTCCTCGGTCGTGGTGGCGACGCTGACCCGCAGACCCTGGCGCTTGTCGCCGACCTCGGGCAGCGGGGCGGCGTTCACCCGCACGTCCTCGACCAGCCCGGTCCGGGTCTTCGCGGTGAAGCGGGCGCAGTCGACGGGCATCGTGCCGAGCCAGGTCAGCGTGGCGTCCACGTCGGCGGGGCGGCGGGCGGCGATCTGGTAGCGCAGCTGGGCGCCGGTGTCGGGGTCGTCCAGGCCGACGGCGACGCGGGCGGGGGCGCCGAGGAGCGTGTCGGCGTAGAGGGCGTCCAGGAGCGGCTGGCACGCGCCCGCGTCGGTGGTGGCCTTCAGCATGCCGTCCCGCCAGGTGGCCGCTCCGTGCGTCGCGGTCCACGGGGCGCCGAGGTCGGTCTCGGTGAGGAGCGCGGACTGCGCCTGCGCCTCGGTGAGCACCGCCTTGTCGTTGCCGGGCGCGGCCTGGGAGGAGGCGGGCGGCTTCGCGACGGTCGGCAGCGGCTGCCGGGCGGTCGGGGGGTGTTCCAGACCGAGGGTGGCGCAGCCGCCGAGGGTCAGGACACAGGAGGCGAGGAGGGCGCCGCGCACGGATATCGCACCGGTCCGGGTCGGCAGGGCACCACGGGCGCGTGCGGTCATCGGGGGTGCCTCCTGCTCGCCTTCGGAACGGCTGTTTCCCCTCACGGCACCACCCCGCGCCCCCTCTCACCAGCGCTCCGGTCCGTCCGGGTGAGTGCGGGGCGCCGCTCCGGCCGGCGGGGGTAGGTTCGGTGTCCGCGACCGAGAGGAGCCCGACGTGGCCGAGCGGCCCGCCGTCCCCGTGATCATCGACTGCGACACCGGAGTGGACGACGCGCTGGCGCTGCTGTTCGCCGTCCGGCACCCGGGGCTCGACCTGCGGGCGGTGACCTGCGTGGCCGGGAACACCGACGTGGACGGCGTGGTCCGCAACACGCTGACCGTGCTGGAACGGGCGGGCGCGGCCGACGTCCCCGTGGCGCGCGGCGCCGAACGCCCGCTCCTCGAACCCGCCCGGATCGCGCACTGGCACGGCACCGACGGCATGGGCGACCTCGGGCTGCCCGCCCCGGACCGCGCGCCCGTCCCCATGGACGCCGTGACCCTGCTGCGCCGCGAGATCCTCGCCTCGCCGCGCCCGGTGACCCTGATCCCGACCGCGCCCCTGACCAACATCGCCCTGCTGCTGCGCACCCACCCCGAGGTGACCCGCAACATCGAGCGGATCGTGTTCATGGGCGGCGCGGTCGGCCCCGGAAACGCCACGGCGGTGGCCGAGTTCAACGTCTGGCACGACCCGGAGGCGGCCGCCGTACTGCTCACCGCCGGGGTGCCGATCACGATGTACGGGCTCGACGTGTTCACCCGGGTCGTGGTGCCCGGCGCGGATGTGCGCAGGCTGCGCGCGAGCGCCGAACCGGGCACCCGGCTGGCCGGTGACCTGCTCGCCCACCGGCCCCCGGCCCGGGGAACCGCGCCCCGGGACGAGGCGGCGGGCGGCCTCGGCGACGCGGGCGCGGTCTGCGCGGTGGCCGACCCGGCGGGCCTCACCACCCGCCGCGTCCCGGTCGAGATCGCCCTCGCGCCGGGTCCGGCCCGGGGCCAGACGATCGTCGACCTGCGCGGCCGCGCCGGGGAGTCGGAACTGCACGACGGCGAGCGGGAACGTCCCTTGGTGGACGTGGGGTTGGACGTGGACGTGGAGCGGTACGTGGAGCTGTACCTGTCCACGGTGGAGCGCCGTTAGCGGGTTTCGGCCGCTCCGCGCACGACTGCGCCCCCGGCAGCCGTGGGGCCACCGGGGGCGGAGTGGGAGGCGGGCGCCGGGCCCGGCCGTCGGCCCTGACCCCGTCGTCCGGGAGGGCGTCCGGCGCGCACGCCTCACGCCGGGGGCGTTGGGGCGCCCCGTGCGGTCGGTGCCGCGTCGCGCGGGCCGGTGCC
>NZ_WWIR01000572.1 GCF_009863025.1 Streptomyces sp. SID4985
GGCCGAGGGGGAGGCCCATGCGCTCCAGGCGGACCAGGGCACGGCGCCCGGCCGCCTCGGCGACCTCGATGACGTCGAACGCGCGGCCCACCGGCAGCATCGCCGCGGCGCCCGGCACCTCGGCCCAGGCCCGGCCCACCTCGTCCAGCGTGGCCCCGGCGGACACGGGTGCGGCGAACTCCAGCGGATGCGCGCCCGGCGCCGGGCACTTCGCACGCCCGCAGGAGCAGACGCCCGACGCGGCCCGCGCGCCCGGCACCACGTCCCAGCCCCACAGGCCCGTGAACTCGGCGACGGCCGTGCACTCCGGCGAACGGCCGCGCCGACGTGTGCCGGAGCGGATCTCCCGGATGCCGCCGATCGTGAAGCCCATGCCCCCTCCAACGGGTCCAGCGCGCCGGTGGTTACGAACCGGAGCGCGATGGATGCGGAACGTGACGCTACGACATCCGCCTTCCCGGGGTGCCCCGGGAGCAAGGCGGCGCGTCGTGGCGCGGCGGGTTGTGCGCGAGGCTTCATGCGCCCCCGAGTGCACCGCTCCGCCCACTTCCGTCCGTCCTATGTCAAGTGAATCGCGTGGGTGCGATCGTGAGTTCATTCGAAGGGGTGGCGAATGGTGGCGTTTCAAGGATCGCCGTGGTTGGAAGGGTGATCGTGGGGTTACTGTGAGTATGCGAGCCCCGGGGGCACTTGCCTTCGTGGGTATGCCGGAGGCAAGTCGTCAGCTCGTTCGAAGGGTGAGAACCACCGGACGGGCGGCCGTATTTACCGGCATTCTGATAGGGCTTGGCGCACGGCGACAGGGTTTCAGGGATGGGGGCGTTCCAGTGGGCGGCAACGGCGGAGGCGGGACGAACGCTGACAAGCGCCCCAACGAGCTGCTCGGCTCGTGGTTCGTGCGCAGCGGCTGGTCGAAGGGCGAGCTGGCCCGGCAGGTGAACCGCAGGGCCCGCCAGCTCGGCGCCAACCACATCTCGACCGACACCTCACGGGTGCGCCGCTGGCTCGACGGGGAGAACCCGCGCGAGCCCATCCCGCGCATCCTCTCCGAGCTGTTCTCCGAGCGCTTCGGCTGCGTCGTCTCCACCGACGACCTCGGTCTGCGCGTCGCCCGCCAGTCCCCGTCCGCCACCGGCGTCGACCTCCCCTGGACCGGCCCGCAGACCGTCGCCCTGCTCAGCGAGTTCTCCCGCAGCGACCTGATGCTCGCCCGGCGCGGCTTCCTCGGCACCTCGCTCGGCCTGGCCGCCGGACCCGCCCTCGTCGAACCCATGCAGCGCTGGCTGGTGCCCTCCCCCGCCTCCCCGCTGCCCCCCGGACCCGACCCGCTGCACGACTCCCGAAGGCCCGGCCGGCTCTCCCGGCCCGAGCTGGAGCTGCTCGAGTCCACCACCCGCATGTTCCGCCAGTGGGACGCCCAGTGTGGCGGCGGACTGCGCCGCAAGGCGGTCGTCGGCCAGCTCCACGAGGTCACCGACCTCCTTCAGGAGCCCCAGCCCGAGGCCACCACCCGCAGGCTCTTCAAGGTCGCCGCCGAACTGGCCGAACTGGCCGGCTGGATGTCGTACGACGTGGGCCTCCAGCCCACCGCCCAGAAGTACTTCGTCCTCGCCCTGCACGCCGCGAAGGAAGCCGGGGACAAGCCCCTCGGGTCGTACATCCTCTCCAGCATGAGCCGCCAGATGATCCACCTCGGCCGCCCCGACGACGCCCTGGAGCTGATCCACCTCGCGCAGTACGGCAGCCGCGACTGCGCCGGGCCCCGCACCCAGTCCATGCTGTATGCGATGGAGGCCCGCGCCTACGCCAACATGGGCCAGCCCGGCAAGTGCAAACGCGCCGTCCGCATGGCCGAGGACACCTTCTCCGAGGCCGACGAGTGGGACGAGCCGGACCCCGACTGGATCCGCTTCTTCTCCGAGGCCGAGCTGCACGGCGAGAACAGCCACTCCTTCCGCGACCTCGCCTACGTGGCGGGCCGCAGCCCCACCTACGCCTCCCTCGCCGAGCCCCTCATGGAGCGCGCGGTCGAACTGTTCGCCAAGGACGACGAGCACCAGCGGTCCTACGCGCTCAACCTCATCGGCATGGCCACCGTGCACCTGCTCCAGCGTGAGCCCGAGCACAGCACCGAGTACGCCAAGCGCGCCATGGACATAGCCCGCAAGGTCCGCTCCGAGCGGGTCAACACCCGTATCCGCAAGACGGTCGACACGGCCGTACGCGATTTCGGGGACCTCGCCGTCGTGGTCGACCTCACCGACCAGCTCGCCAGCGACCTCCCGGAGTCCGCCGGAGCGCTCTGAGCCCGGCACCCCCTGCCCCGGCCGCGGCCGGTCCTCCCGAACTGCCCGACTCGGCTCCCCCATGCCAGGTCATCGAGAGGCCGGACGCGGCCGGTTCCGCATGCCTGCCCGCCCAGGGCCTCTCCTTCGGGTCAGCCCGACGGTTGCGTCACGATAACGATCGCCGCGCCCGGCATCCGGCAATTCATCCACGCGTAACACGCGAGGTGCCTTCGTCACCCCGGCGAAACAGCGAGGGGCGCCCACCGAAACCGCGCTGCGTCAGTCTCGTGGCCCATAACCGCCCCCCTCGACCACCGGACCGCTCAGGCACCCGCACGGGGCCGTACCAACCGATGAGGAGACGCCGATGGCTCCAGCCATCACGCTCGCGGCGGAGGCACCCAAACTGTCCTCCGCGAACACAGGCTTCATGCTGATCTGTTCCGCCCTGGTACTGCTCATGACCCCGGGCCTGGCCTTCTTCTACGGAGGCATGGTCCGCGTCAAGAGCACCCTCAACATGCTGATGATGAGCTTCGTCAGCATCGGGATCATCACCATCCTCTGGGTGCTCTACGGCTTCTCCCTCGCCTTCGGCTCGGGCTCCGCGTTCATCGGGTGGAACGCCGACTGGATCGGCCTCAGCGACATCGGCCTCACGGAGCTGTGGCCGGGCTACACCATCCCGGTCTTCGTCTTCATGGTCTTCCAGATGATGTTCGCCATCATCACCCCGGCCCTGATCAGCGGTGCCCTCGCCGACCGCGTCAAGTTCACCGCCTGGGCCCTCTTCGTCGCCCTGTGGGGCACGATCGTCTACGTCCCCGTCGCCCACTGGGTCTGGGGCGCGGACGGCTGGGCCTACAAGCTCGGCGTCATCGACTTCGCCGGCGGCACGGCCGTCCACATCAACGCGGGTGCCGCCGCCCTCGGCGTCATCCTCGTCATCGGCAAGCGCGTCGGCTTCAAGAAGGACCCGATGCGCCCGCACAGCCTGCCGCTGGTGATGCTCGGCGCCGGTCTGCTGTGGTTCGGCTGGTTCGGCTTCAACGCGGGCTCCTGGCTCGGCAACGACGACGGCGTCGGCGCGCTGATGTTCGTCAACACCCAGGTCGCCACCGCCGCCGCCATGCTCGCCTGGCTCGCCTACGAGAAGATCAAGCACGGCGCCTTCACCACCCTCGGCGCCGCCTCCGGCGCGGTCGCGGGCCTCGTCGCCATCACCCCGTCCGGCGGAGCCGTCTCCCCGCTCGGCGCGATCGCCGTCGGCGCCATCGCCGGTGTCGCCTGCGCCGCCGCCGTCGGCCTGAAGTTCAGGTTCGGCTACGACGACTCCCTCGACGTCGTCGGCGTCCACATGGTCGGCGGCATCGTCGGCTCCCTGCTCATCGGCTTCTTCGCCACCGGCAAGGGCCAGTCCGCCGCCACCGGCGTCTTCTACGGTGACCACAGCTTCGACCAGCTCTGGAAGCAGTGCGCCGGAGTCTTCGCGGTCCTCGCGTACTCCCTCGTCGTCTCCGCCGTCCTCGCCTTCCTCCTCGACAAGACCATCGGGATGCGCGTCCCCGAGGACGACGAGGTCTCCGGCATCGACCGCGCCGAGCACGCCGAGACCGCATACGACTTCAGCGGAGCGGGCGGCGGAGTCGTCGCCGGCGCCCCCACTTCGGCCGCTTCGCCCAACAAGAAGGTGGACGCATGAAGCTGATCACCGCGGTCGTCAAGCCGCACCGCCTCGACGAGATCAAGGAGGCCCTCCAGGCCTTCGGAGTCCACGGGCTCACCGTCACCGAGGCGAGCGGCTACGGCCGCCAGCGCGGCCACACCGAGGTCTACCGGGGCGCCGAGTACACCGTCGACCTCGTGCCCAAGATCCGCATCGAGGTACTGGCCGAGGACGACGACGCCGAACAGCTCATCGACGTCATCGTCAAGGCCGCCCGCACCGGCAAGATCGGAGACGGCAAGGTCTGGTCCCTGCCGGTCGAGACGGCCGTACGGGTCCGCACCGGCGAGCGCGGCCCGGACGCGCTCTGACACGACGACACGAACAGGAGCCGCTGGGTGACGCGCAGGGATGACCGGAAAGAAACCGACGACTCGGGACCCAGCGGCTACGCGGCGGCCCGGCTGCACCTCCTCACCGAGGGGGAGCGGCCCGGGCCGCCGCGCCGCGCCGCCCTCGCCGAACTGACCGACGACTGGCTCGCCGGACTCTTCGCCACCGCCGCCCCCGGCATCAAGGGCGTCTCCCTCGTCGCCGTCGGCGGCTACGGACGCGGCGAACTCTCCCCCCGCAGCGACCTCGACCTCCTCCTGCTGCACGACGGCAGCGACCCCACCGCCGTCGCCGCCCTGGCCGACCGCCTCTGGTACCCCGTCTGGGACCTCGGCCTCACCCTCGACCACTCCGTCCGCACCCCCGCCGAGGCCCGCAAGACCGCCGGGGACGACCTCAAGGTCCACCTCGGCCTCCTCGACGCCCGCCACCTCGCCGGAGACCTCGGCCTCACCGCAGGACTGCGCACCGCCGTCCTCGCCGACTGGCGCAACCAGGCCCCCAAACGCCTCCCCGAACTCCAGGAACTCTGCGCCGAACGCGCCGAGCGCCAGGGCGAGTTGCGCTACCTCCTCGAACCCGACCTCAAGGAGGCCCACGGCGGCCTGCGCGACGCCACCGCCCTGCGCGCCGTCGCCGCCTCCTGGCTCGCCGACGCCCCCCGCGAGGGCCTGGCCGACGCCCGCCGCCGTCTCCTGGACGCCCGCGACGCCCTCCACCTCGTCACCGGGCGCGCCACCGACCGCCTCGCCCTCCAGGAACAGGACCAGGTCGCCGCCGAACTCGGCCTCCTCGACGCCGACACCCTCCTCCGCCAGGTCTACGAAGCCGCCGGGATCATCTCCTACGCGGGCGACGTCACCTGGCGCGAAGTGAACCGCGTCCTGCGTTCCCGCGCCGTACGGCCCCGCCTGCGCGCCATGCTCGGCGGCGGCAAACCGCCCGTCGAGCGCTCACCGCTGGCCGAAGGTGTCGTGGAACAGGACGGCGAGGCCGTGCTCGCCCGCACCGCCCGCCCCGAACGCGACCCCGTCCTCCCGCTGCGCGCCGCGGCCGCCGCCGCCCAGGCCGGACTCCCGCTCTCCCCGCACGCCGTCCGCCGCCTGGCCTCCCTCGCCCGCCCGCTGCCCACCCCCTGGCCCGCCGAGGCCCGCGAACAGCTCGTCACGCTGCTCGGCTCGGGGCGCCCGACCGTCGACGTCTGGGAGGCCCTGGAGGCCGAGGGCCTGATCAGCCGACTGCTCCCCGACTGGGAACGGGTCCGCTGCCGCCCGCAGCGCAACGCCGTCCACGTCTGGACCGTCGACCGGCACCTCATCGAGACCGCCGTCCGCGCCTCCGCCCTCACCCGCCGCGTCAGCCGCCCCGACCTGCTCCTCGTCGCCGCCCTGCTGCACGACATCGGCAAGGGCTGGCCCGGCGACCACTCCGTGGCCGGCGAGATCATCGTCAAGGACGTCGCCGCCCGCATCGGCTTCGACCGCGCCGACGTGACCGTCCTCGCCACCCTCGTCCGCCACCATCTGCTCCTGGTCGAGACCGCCACCCGCCGCGACCTGGACGACCCCGCCACCGTCCACGCCGTCGCCGAGGCCGTCGGCACCCAGAGCACCCTGGAACTCCTGCACGCCCTCACCGAGGCCGACGCGCTGGCCACCGGCCCCGCCGCCTGGTCCTCCTGGCGCGGCTCCCTCGTCGACGACCTCGTACGCCGCGTCTCCGCCGTCCTCGCCGGGGACACCCCCGACGAACCCGACCCCGGCGCCCCCACCGCCGAGCAGGAACGCCTCGCCATCGAGGCCCACCGCACCGGCGGCCCCGTCCTCGCCCTGCGCGCCCAGACCGAGCCCGCCGTCGCCGACGAGGACTCCGGCGAACCCGAACCCCTCGGCGTCGAACTCCTCATCGCCGTACCCGACCAGCCCGGCGTCCTGCCCGCCGTCGCGGGCGTCCTCGCCGTGCACCGCCTCACCGTCCGCACCGCCGAGCTGCGCGCGCTGAGCCTGCCGGACGACGTGGATGACGGCTCTGTCCTGCTCCTCGACTGGCGCGTCGCCGCCGAGTACGGCTCCCTGCCCCAGGCCGCCCGCCTCCGCGCCGACCTCGTCCGCGCCCTCGACGGCACCCTCGACATCACCGGCCGCCTCGCCGAACGCGACGCCGCCTACCCCCGCCGCCGCGGCTGGCCCGCCCCACCACCTCGCGTCACCGTCGCCCCGGCCGCCTCCCACCACGCCACGGTCATCGAGGTCCGCGCCCAGGACGCCCCGGGCCTGCTGTTCCGCATCGGAACGGCCCTGGAGAAGGCGGGGGTACGGGTGCGGAGCATGCATGTGAGCACGCTGGGGTCGAACGCGGTGGACGCGTTTTACGTCACGACGGGTACGGGTGCGCCGCTGCCGGGGGAGGACGCGGGGTCGCTGGCGGGGGTGCTGGAGGAGACGCTGCGGGCGTGACTTTCTGAGCGTGTCATGCGTTCACCGGATGTGCTCCCCGCAGACGCGGGGGTGGTCCGGGGCTCCTGACAGAGGCCGACATGGATGCGACATGGTCCCCGCAGACGCGGGGTTTTCCGTCCCTCGCCGGTGTTCGCACCGGCGAGGGACGATTCGGTTGCGGAGCCCGATACCCTGGAGGGCGATCCACCTGCCCCCTACCTGAGGACCGACGAGCGCCGTGTTCGATACCCTCTCCGACCGCTTGGCGAATACCTTCAAGACCCTCCGGGGCAAGGGCCGCTTGTCCGAGGAGGACATCGACGCCACGGCCCGCGAGATCCGCATCGCGCTCCTCGAAGCCGACGTGGCCCTGCCCGTCGTCCGCTCGTTCATCAAGAACGTCAAGGAGCGCTCCCTCGGCGCAGAGGTGTCGAAGGCCCTCAACCCGGGCCAGCAGGTGCTCAAGATCGTCAACGATGAGTTGATCACCATCCTCGGCGGGGAAACCCGCCGCCTCCGCTTCGCCAAGCAGCCCCCCACCGTGATCATGCTGGCCGGTCTCCAGGGTGCCGGTAAGACCACGCTCGCGGGCAAGCTCGGCCGCTGGCTCAAGGAGCAGGGCCACTCCCCGCTGCTCGTCGCCTGTGACCTCCAGCGCCCCAACGCCGTCAACCAGCTGAGCGTCGTCGCCGAGCGCGCCGGTGTCGCGGTGTACGCGCCGGAGCCGGGCAACGGCGTGGGCGACCCGGTCAAGGTCGCCAAGGACTCCATCGAGTTCGCCAAGGCCAAGGTCCACGACATCGTGATCGTGGACACCGCCGGCCGCCTGGGCATCGACCAGGAGATGATGCAGCAGGCCGCGGACATCCGCGACGCGGTCCGCCCCGACGAGATCCTGTTCGTCGTCGACGCGATGATCGGCCAGGACGCGGTCAACACCGCCGAGGCGTTCCGCGACGGCGTCGGCTTCGACGGCGTGGTGCTCTCCAAGCTCGACGGCGACGCCCGCGGTGGTGCCGCCCTGTCGATCCGTCAGGTCACCGGCAAGCCGATCATGTTCGCGTCCAACGGCGAGAAGCTGGACGAGTTCGACGCGTTCCACCCTGACCGGATGGCCTCCCGCATCCTCGACATGGGTGACATCCTCACCCTGATCGAGCAGGCGGAGAAGACGTTCAGCCAGGAAGAGGCCCAGAAGATGGCCTCCAAGCTGGCGTCGAAGAAGGGCCAGGACTTCACCCTGGACGACTTCCTGTCCCAGATGGAACAGGTCAGGAAGATGGGCAGCATCTCGAAGCTGCTCGGCATGCTCCCCGGCATGGGCCAGATCAAGGAGCAGATCAACAACATCGACGAGCGCGACGTGGACCGCACGGCCGCGATCATCAAGTCGATGACCCCGGGCGAGCGCCAGGACCCGACGATCATCAACGGCTCCCGCCGCGCCCGTATCGCCAAGGGCTCCGGTGTCGAGGTCAGCGCGGTCAAGGGCCTGGTGGAGCGCTTCTTCGAGGCCCGCAAGATGATGTCGCGCATGGCCCAGGGCGGCGGCATGCCGGGCATGCCGGGGATGCCGGGCATGGGCGGCGGCCCCGGCCGCAGCAAGAAGCAGCCGAAGAAGGCCAAGGGCAAGCAGCGCTCGGGCAACCCGATGAAGCGCCAGCAGCAGGAGCTGGAGGAGGCCCAGCGCCGCGAGGCCGCCGCGCAGGGCGGCAACGCCTTCGGTGTCCCGCCGCAGCAGGGCGGCCAGGACTTCGAGCTGCCGGACGAGTTCAAGAAGTTCATGGGCTGACCGAGCCCGCGTACGACGTCCCGAGGGCGCCCTTCTCCACGAGGGGCGCCCTCGCGCGTACGGGGACGGGTCAGGGCACCCGGGCTATCAGGTACCGGAAGACGTTCGGCATCCACACGATGCCGTCCGCGCGCTGATACGGATGCAGCGCCTCCGCCAGCTCCTTCTCCACCTGCTTGCGGTCGGTCGCCGCGATCGCCCCGTCGAACAGGCCGGTCGACAGCAGCCCGCGTACGGCGCTGTCCGGGTCGGCGTAGCCGAAGGGGCAGGCGACCCGGCCCGAGCCGTCCGGCCGCAGGCCCGCGCGCTGGGCGACCTCCTCCAGATCGTCGCGGCGGGCCGGGCGCAGGCCGTGTGCGCCGTGCAGCGGGTCGGC